>JAFTKR010000049.1 GCA_017453165.1 Clostridia bacterium
AGAGGTTCGAACTCCTAGCCTTTGGTTCCGTAGACCAACGCTCTATCCAGTTGAGCTAACAGTGCTTATATTTATTTTTTCCTTTGTTCCGTAGACCTTCTCAAGCAACGTATTGAAATCGTTGCTCTCGGTCACCGCAAACACCTTTGAATATGTGTTTGCTCATCTCGTCCCTAAAAAGCGTTATCAACGCTTTTCTTAACGGGCAACTCGTCGCTCTATCCAGTTGAGTTAACAGTGCTTATTTTTATTTTTCGTCAAATGAACCAAAGCTTGCTCATCAAACGCTTATATAGTATAGTTCTTTTTTTTACGTTTGTCAACTGTTTTTTCGTGGTTTTTAAAAAAATTTCCCCCGATTTTTCTTTCGGGGGATTTTTCCTTATTCGTTCAAAAGTTCACTGCTTAAACTCAAAATCTCTTCTCCGTATTTTTCCTTGCGCTTTTTCAAAATCTTTTGATAAATCGGATAAGTTACCGCTATGAGCGCCATGCCAAGCACGCCTACGCCGATGCCTACCCCCATCAACAACGCGCCTTCACCGAGAATTTGCATCGCTAAACACATTCCCGTGCCAAATACCAACGTCGAACAACTTCCAAACGTATACGCGAATATTTCCGCAGGTTTTTTAACCTTTCTATCCAAATTTTTAAGTTGATCGAGCTTGCTTACTTCCGTCGGCTTTTCGACGTATTGTTGACGGATCGATTCCGCCGTTGCTTTTACGTATTCTTGATTCATATCTTTCACTCCTTTCAAAAAAAATTATTATTGATTTTGTAATTATATTATAAGCGAAAGATATTTGAGTTTTTTTAATTTTTCGTCAAAATATCGTAATTCTTTTGTTAAAAAAACGTTAAACCCTATGTTATTTGCCCTTTTCTTCGTTTAAAAGTTCTTCGCTTAAACGCAAAATCTCTTCCCCGTATTTTTTCTTGAGTTGCTCTTTCGTTTTTTTATAAATCGGATAGGCAGGTATCGAAATTGCAACGCCAACGACGCCTATAACCACGCCCAAAGAGATCCGTCCCCATTCTAAAACAAAAGCCATTCCAAAGCCGAACGTTAAACAGCCGAAAATGCCGAGCGAAAGGGAAATGATCGTAGGCAAGTCCTTAACTTTTCGATCCAACTCGCGTAATTTTTGTAATTTCTCCACCCGTTTGTCTATCGGTAAATACTGTTTTCTTATACGTTCAATTTCTTCCCGTTCCGTCTTCGTCGGCGCAACGTAAATATAATTATATTCTTCGTTATTTTGCTCCATCCCGTCCCTCGCTTGAAAGCGAACGTTCGCCTTCTTGATATTTTTTCAATCGTTTTCTTCCGTCAACTACCGTATACGCGCCCAAAATCACGATCACGATAAACACGACCATTCCCGTCAACGCGTTAAATAAACGGAAATTACCGTCACCGCCAAACGTATCGAGTAGCGCCGTTTGCAAAGCCAAAATCGACACGCACGCCGTCGCTAAATTGATATGTCGTACCGCTTTCGTCACGATCCCGTTCCGTTTCGTCGCTTTTACTAAATTATAAATCGCCATCGAAATTTTAAAAAACGCAAACGCCGAAAACGCAAAAATCATTAAGTCCGCGTAATGAAAGGACCAACCCGACCAAACGAGTTGTATCAAACTCAACGCCACCGCTTGCGCCGTGATGATCAACGCCCATCCGCTACGGATATACCACCGCGTTCGGCTTTGTAATAAAAGCTTAAAATCTTTTTTGTATTTTCGGTTGTCGCGCTCCGCGCCAATTAAAATACCGCCTTTCACCGCCGTTACGACGATATAATAAAAGGCTAATCCGCCGTACCAAACGGAATGGAAAACAATTCCCATCACGCCCAAAAATAGAGCGTATACTCCGTTAAAAACGAAACCGCAAACGGCAAAAACAATCGTACGGAATTCGTAATCTTCGCTCAACCTTTTACTAAACCACCATTTTTGAACCGTTTGCGTAAACCATTCTTTGACGTTCGGCGCAAAACGGATCAAGGTATACGTCGAATAAAACAGCGTAATTGCGGCGAGAGCGTAGATTGGATACCCCCATACCGCGGTGGCGTCCAACACGACAACGGTAATCGCGCCTACGCAAAATAAAATCGTTACGGGATATAGCGCCGTCAATATTTTACCGTTCGGCTTTTTCAGTTTTTTGAAAATCCCTATCCAATCCATAGCGTCCCAACCAATATTTATTCCGCTTTAAGTTTCACGGTAAACGTAGAACCTTTCCCAACGACGCTTTTCACGAAAATTTCCCCACCGCAAACGTCGATTACCTTTTTCACAAGCGCGAGTCCCAAGCCGTTGCCTTCGTTCGCGCGCGAGCCGTCGCCTTGGTAGAACTTCTCAAAGATTCTCTCCCCCGTCGAAGCAGGGATACCGCAACCCGTATCCGAAACAGACACGACGGCAAACCCGTTTACTTTTTTCAATGAAATCTCAACCCTGCCCCCTTCGTTCGTGAATTTGACAGCGTTCGACAAAAGGTTATTCCAAACGATCTCCAAAAGGTCGGGAGGCGCGCATACGAACACTTCGTCGATATCACAACGAAGTTCGATAGACTTTCTTTCCATCAAGTCTTCCATCGCTAAAACACATTCGCCAACCGATTCGCTCAAATCGATTTTTTTCCATTCGGGCAAAATTTCCAAATTCTCCAATTTGTTGAGCTTTAAGATATTGGTCACGAGAGCCGTCAAGCGTTCGCTTGCGCCGACAAGCGTTTCAGCGTAGCGTTTTCGCGCCGTTTCGTCTAAATCGTCTTTGACAAGAGCTTTCGCATAATTACGGATAATCGACAAAGGCGTTTTAATCTCGTGCGACACCGAAGAAATGAAATCGGTACGAAGCACTTCCGTCTTGGAAAGTTCTTCCGTCATTTTATTCAAATTTTCTTTGACGATATCCAAATTGCTATACTGTTCCAAGGAATGGGAAATGGGAAGTCTTACCGAAAAATCTCCGCCGGCTATTTTATCCGTCGCTTTCACGATCTCCAAGACCTGTTTTTCGACGGTGAATCTACGTCTTAACATATCAACGACGGTGAGTAACAACGCAAACGCCATCGCAACGACGAACATGACGAACGAAACGACGACGGGATCTCCCCCGCTTTTTTGCGCGGTCAACTCGTAGATCGGCACGGCGACGCTCACCGACAAAAGGCTCGTCAATAAAAACAAAATATATCCGACGAAAGTTTGTAACCGTTCCCGTCGTTTGATTTGTTTATCCCGTTCCTTTCTCATTTCAAAACCGCCTTATAGCCAAGCCCGTGCACCGTCACGATCTCGAACCCGTCGCAAGTTTCCGTCTTTTCACGAAGTTTTACGATATACACGTCCACGGTCCGCGAAGTCGCCGATGAATCGTAGTCCCAAAACTCGTCCATGAGCTTGGATCTCGTAAAAGTTTTTTTCGGATTGGACAAAAGCTTATACAAAATATCGAATTCCCGTACCGTCAAGCCAAGTTCTACGCCGTTCACGTACGCGGTATGTTCGTCTTTATCCATTTTTAAATTCCCGACCGTAAGCGCGTGAGTTTCTTCCGTCTTCACACGACGCAAGATCGCGCCGACTCTCAACACGAGTTCGTCCATATCGAACGGTTTTACAAGATAGTCGTCGATTCCAAGTTTAAACCCAAGTTGTTTTGAGAACTTATCTTCTCTTGCCGTCATAAATAAAATCGGAATATTTGAATCTTCCGCGCGAATCTTTTCAACGAGCGCAAATCCATCCATTTTCGGCATCATAACGTCGGAAACGATCATATCGTATCCACCGTTTTTATAGCCGTTATAAGCGTCCAAGCCGTTACAATATCCGTCTGCCTCGTAACCGTAGTCTTGCAAATAGTCCAAGGTCAAACGGTTTAACGCAACGTCGTCTTCCGCGACCAAAATCTTCGCCATAGCCTTTTCTCCTATTTTTTCTCGTCAAAAATCAACCGCATGTTGAGTCAAAGCTTTTATTATAGTATATCCTATCCCCGTTTAAAACTTCTTAAAATTTCGTTAAAATTTTGTTAAACTATCAAAAAAATCGGCATTTCTGCCAATTTTTACGAATCTTTACAAATCGAACGCGATTGCCGTGATGTCGTCCGTGAACGAGCCACCGCTGAATACCGTCAACGCATTCTTTAATTTTCCAATAAAATCCTCGGCGTTTAGAGATTGCAACAGTACGCTTTCCACGCGTTCAATCCCAAACTGTTCTCCCTTCTGGTTCATACACTCCGTTACTCCGTCCGTCAACAGTACGAGTAAATCCCCGTTTGCAAAGGGAAGTTCCCGTTCTTCGTAGGGGAAATCGGGCATCCAATTGGAAATGGGTGGCGCAGGAAGTTCGATTTCGTTGATTCCCAACGAATTTTTGAGCAAGATCGGCGCGTTGTGCCCTGCAATCGAATAGCGTAATTTCTTTTCCGTTTTATCGATTCTAACCGCCGCCACCGTGATATACGATCGTTCGTCTTGATTGAGTTCGTTGAACTTAACGTTCAAGCGGTCGAGAGCGCAAGACAACGATGGTTCTTTGCGATCAAAACCCGCTTTTACGAAGGCGGAAAGCATACCCGCCGACACACCTTTCCCCGATACGTCCGCAAGCACGCCGTAGGTTTGACCGTTAAGCTCGTATACGTCGGGCAAATCCCCACCGACTTCCAAACAAGGAATATACATATAGGAATACGGCACGCCACCGATCGATTTCCCTGCGGGAAGTAAGCGTCTTTGCATCTGCCGAGCCGACAACATATCCCGTTCCGTTTCCGTTTGATACGTACCACCCGTAAGCCCTAAAAAGAGATTCCCTTTTTCATCCAAGGGCAATACGCGTATTTCGACCGAAAGGGTATCCGTTCGCCCGTTTCTTTGTACGCTTGCGCGCAAGGTATCCCGCTCCTCTTTACGGGAAGCAATCGCCCGTTTCATAACCCGTAAAAACGCGCAATATTCGCACGCAGAATTCGTACCGCAAGCCCCCGTTTCCGTACAGGCAAGCGCGTCCGAAAGCGAACCTTTTCGCTTCGCTTTTTCCGAAAAAGAGCGACGGAAAGCGGTATTCGTGTATTTGACTCGTAATTTATCGTCAAACACGAACACCCCCGAAGGCAACCCTTCCAATATTTTTTTATACGTTCCGTACCACATCTGTTTTCGTCCTTTCTTTTTATTTTAACGATACACGTTCAACCCACTTTCGATCTTCGCCGAGAAAGAAAGTTCGTCGTAAATTTCCCCGTCCAACTGCTTGGGACAGTTATCCGACGAAATCGAAATCTCGTCGCAAAGGAAATGCTCGGTAATCTTTTCCCCTAAAATCTCTCCTTTCATAAGCTTTAAAAAGGCTTTCACGATATTCCCCAAGCCTTTGATATATTCTACTACCACGACGTCCAATTTACCGTCGTCAATCTCCGAAAGAGGACAAACGGGCATCCCACCGCCGAATTGTCGCCCGTTACAAACTGCCGCAATCATGACGTTCTTTTCTATCTTTTCGTCCCCCTTTTGAAAGGAAACTTTCAATCCTTTAAAAGCAAGCACGCTTTGGAATAAACTGATGAAATATTTAATCTTTCCTTTGAGTTTCCCTTTTCGGCAACGATCGAGCACGTCCACGTCTATCCCCATTCCCGCGATATTCATACACCGCGTACCACCGACCGTGAAATAGTCCGTCTTTTTCGTTTCCCCTTTCAAAATAAGTTTCGCCGCGTCAACTGCGTTCAAGGGAATTTTCGCAACTTCCGCAAAGTCGTTGCCCGTTCCTGCGGGGACGAGTCCCAAACGACAAACCGTGGGATCGGCGATCCCGTTTAAAACTTCGTGGAGCGTACCGTCGCCACCGACTACGACGAGTTCCGTCGCGCCGTTCTCCGTCAAGCGTTTCGCGATCTCTTGCGCTTCGCCCCGTTTCGTTGTTTCGTAAACGGTATATTCCACCCCTGCTTCGTCGAATACCGACTTTGCAAGTTCCAAGCAGTACTTATTTCCACGTTTCCCTGCCGTTGGGTTACTGATAATATGATACATGGACTTCTTCCTTCGTATCTCTCCAAAATTTACCGATCAAAGAACATTCTACCACCAAATTTTGATGGATTCGTAAATTTTAGATAAAATCTAAAAAAAATTTGTTACTTCTATTATATAACACTTTTCGAAGAATTGCAATTTATTTTTAAATTTGTTATACTGATATTATAAAAATTTTTAGGATTTTTTGTCTATGAGAGAACTTTTGAGCGAAAATTTACTCCACCTTGCGAAAATCTCCCCCAAACCTCTATATATTGTCGGAGGCGCGGTACGGGATTTTTTGGCAGGGCATCCTACGGAAAACGCCGACTTCGATCTCTCCGCCCCGATCAGCGCGGAAGGGTTCGTGTCCGTTGCGAAAAGCGCAGGATTCCAAGTCGTTGCCGTCTATAAAAACACGGGAACGGTCAAGCTCAAAGACGACTTAAACAAGGATTACGAATTCACGTCCTTTCGCTCGGATAAATACGTTCGAGGCGTCCATACCCCCGTCGAAATCTTTTTCACCGACGATATCTTGCTTGACGCGAAACGCAGGGACTTTACCGCCAACGCCGTTTATTACGATATTCAAAAAGACGAGATCGTCGATCCCCTTCACGGCGTAGACGCGATCCGTGAAAAAACGCTAATTACGGTAGACGATCCCGAAAAGGTATTCGGTGAAGACGGACTTCGGTTGATGCGCCTTGCGCGACAAGCGGGACAGCTCGGTTTTATCCCCGAAGAAAAGACGTTACTTGGCGCGAAAAATCACGCGAAACTCATTTTGGATATCACACCCGAACGGATTTTCGCCGAACTTTCTATGATTTTATCCGCGGACGAAAAATACGGTGTGAAAGACGGGCATTACCGCGCCTTGAAGGTTTTGGAAGATACGCTCGTTTTACACGAATTATTTCCCGAACTCACGCTTGGGAAAGGACTTACCCAACGCACAGACTTTCACAGTTACGACGTCTTGGAACATTCTTTAAGGGCTTGTCTATACGCAAGAAAGGACGTTCGGCTCTCCGCGCTACTACACGACGTAGGCAAGCCGTACTGTCATTTCCAAGACGGAAATTCTTACGAACACCCCCGAGAAGGGGCAAGAATTGCGGAAGAAATTTTGGATAGATTGAAAGCGCCGAAACGCTTGAAAGCGGAAGTTTGCAAACTCGTTGAACTGCACATGTACGACTTTGATTTAAAGACGAAAGAACCAAAACTCCGTCGGTTTTTCGTTGCTAATTATCCGATACTTGACAAACTAATCGCCGTAAAGCAAGCAGACTTTTCCGCTTGTAAAGACGACCTTTCCGTTTGCCCGACCGCGCTAAAATGGGAAGCCGTTTTCAAGAGAATGAAAGAAGAACGCGCGCCCTTAACCTTAAAACAACTTGCGGTAAACGGGAACGATCTCTTACGAGAAGGCTATCCCCCTACCGCTTTATCCGAACTTTTACAGCGCCTACTTCTCCACGCCGTCGTATTCCCGAAAGAGAATCATAAGGCAAGACTTTTACAACTCGCGCGCGCATTTTTTAAGGAGATATCATGTTAGACACGACTTTATTGATTATTTGTATCATTCTATTAGTCATTTGTATTTGCCTATTGTTTGCGCTCCTTGCAAAAAAATCAAGCGGAAGCGGAATAGACGACAAGAGTTTGGAAAGTTTGAAAAGCAAGATCGACAGTCTTGGTGGCGCGACGAATTATACCAACCAATCCCTTTCCAATCTTTCTTCGCTCACCGAATACCGCTTGAACAATATGCAAAAAACGCTGAACGAGCAACTGCAATACATTTCCGCCTCCAACCAACGCGCCGTGGACGAGATTCGACAAAGCGTGAACGAAAAACTCTCCGCAACGTTGGAAACCAAGCTCAACGAAAGCTATTCAGTCATTCAGCAACGCTTGGAAGCGGTCGCGCGTGGGATTGGCGAAGTGCATAGCCTTGCCGAAGGAGTTTCGGATATCAAAAAGGTCTTTTCCAACGTAAAACTTCGCGGAACTTGGGGGGAAACGCAACTTGGCGCGTTACTTTCGCAAATGCTTGCGCCCACCCAATACGCTTCAAACGTCAAGCTCCATCCCTTCAACGACTCTATGGTCGATTTTGCCGTTCTTTTACCTGACAAATCGGGGGAAACGATCTATCTTCCCATCGACAGTAAATTCCCGATCGAAGAATATAGACGACTCTTGGACGCAAGCGAGCTTTACAATCGTGAAGCGGAAGAAAAAGCGACTAAAAATCTTGCAAGAGCCATCAAGCTCCAAGCCGATTCGATTGCAAGTAAATATATTCTCCCGCCGAAAACGACGGATTTCGCGATTATGTATTTGCCTTTGGAAAGTTTGTACGCAGAAGTTTTAAAGATTCCCGAACTTTCCGAGTATTTGAATTTACGCCGAATTATCGTTTGCGGACCGACCAATTTCAGCGCTCTTCTCTCTACTTTACAAACGGGGTTCAAAGTGTCGGCGATCGAAAAACGTTCGCAAGAAATTTGGCAACTTCTCTCCGTGTTCAAACACGAATTCACGAAATTTTCCGACGTTTTGGACAAAACGCAAAAGAAACTCCAAGAAGCGCAGGATAGTATCGAAACGGCGGCGGGACGCACGAGAGCGATTGCGAAAAAGCTCAAAAACGTGGACATGGGTGTCCCAGATACTCCACTACTCAACGATTTCCCCGACGAAAATTAGACGAAACGAAGGACAAAAATCCGCCGATCACACGGCGGATTTTTCTTTTGTTCTTTCTTTTATTTACTTTTCAACAGCATTCAAAACGAAGCAACGGGTTTCAAAATCCAATAAATTTTTAGGGAAACGAAGCCCTACGTTCATCAAGACGTCGCCACGGAACGTACCCATTCCCGCAATCTCGTACTCGGTGTTTCCGTCCAAGCCTTTGAGCTTTATGAACGGATAACAGTCGTTCGCTTTCGCCATCATCTTCATCATTACGAACAACGCTTTCTTCTTGTCTTTGGAAACAACCATTTGCGAGAAATAATTCCCTTCAAACGGACTTCTCAAACGGTACAAATCCCCACGCAAAATAAGTTCGTGGATACCGTTATAGAAACGGATATGTTCGGAAATCTTGTCGAAATCTTCTTTTTGGAGCGCGTGCAAGTTGAGTTCATAGCCCGTCGCGCAAAAAGACGCGATGTCCATTCTCGACTGAATCGGCGTTACTCGTCCCGTTTGATGGTTGGGACAAATAGAGACGTGACCGCTCATACTCGACAACGGATAACAAAGGCTCGTGCCGTATTGGATATACGTTCTCGCCGTTGCATCCGAGTTGTCGCTCGTCCAAATTTGCGGGAAGTAATAAAGCATCGCAGGATCGAACCGTCCGCCGCCACCGGCGCAACCTTCAAAAAAGACGCGCGGGAATTTCTTCGTTAAGTATTCCGCTAATTCGTAGACGCCCAAGATATATCTATGCGCGGTTTCCTCTTGACGATCGCTAGGCAACGCTTTGGAATAGAATTCCGTCATCGGTCGATTCATATCCCATTTTACGTACGAAATCTCGTTCTGTTCCAAACAATCGCTCATGACGCCTTTGATATATTCTACGACTTCGGGATTCGCAAAATCCAAAGTCCATTGATGGCGACCGCGACAGGATTCCAAATCGGGGGACGCAATATGCCAATCGGGATGCGCGCGATGCAAATCACTGTTCTCGTTAACCATTTCAGGCTCGAACCAAAGTCCGAATTTCATACCGCATTCTTTACACTTCTCGATTACCGTTTTCAGTCCGCCTTTGAGCTTATCAGTATTGACCGTCCAATCGCCAAGTCCTGCCCAATCGTCGTTTCTTTTTCCGAACCAACCGTCGTCCAAAACGAAGGTGTCGATCCCCGTGTCTTTCGCCTTTTCAATCAAGTCGCAAAGAGTTTTTTCTGTAAAATCGAAATAAGTGCTTTCCCAATTATTTAAAAGCACGGGACGCTTTTTAAACACGAAATTCGGATTGATAAAATATTCCCGATACAAATCGTGGAAGTTTTGCGACAGTTTATTCAACCCTTTTTCGCTATATACAAGGATCGCTTCCGGCGATTCAAATTCTTCGCCTACGTCCAATTTCCAAGCAAAATCCACTTCGTTGATCCCGCCGTTCACTCGCGTAAAGCCGTGCGAAACCGATTCCGCTTTCATCGTAAACGAGCCGGAATACGCTAAGTTAAACCCGTAACATTCGCCCAAGTCTTCGTTCGCAGATTTATCGCAAAGCGCGAAGAACGGATTGTATTGGTGGGAAGTATGACCGCGAAGACTGCTCGCTTCAAAAATACCCCGTCGTAAAGGTTGGCGTTCGATCTCTCTTTCTCCCGCCCATTCGCCGGGCAAAGAAATTAAATCGAAATCGTTGCGCGCAAAATCAATACTAAAACTACTGATTTTTAAGATCGATACGGGCGCAGTCCCTTTATTTTTCAATACCGCGCGACGGGCAACGGCGGATTGTTCTTCGTATATCGTATAATACAAATCCAATTCCAAACCGTTGATTTTATCGTACAAAGTAACGATCAGCGTTTCTCCGCCACGAAGGGACGGCATCCCCTTAATCGCAGGTTTTTCTTTAACGATTTGATAGCTTTGATAGCGGAATTCCGTCAATCGGCTTCCCGATTGCGTTTTAATCAAAATGGACGGAGAACGGTAATCTCCACGGCCGTAAAGCGCATATTCTTGCGGGATAGCGTTTAAACTCGGTTGACAGTCTTCCACCGACGGAGAATTGGCAAAATCAATCCCTTGCATCAAATACCGAAGGTCGGCTTCCGCGATTCTCTTTCCGTAATGTAAATGGGTTAAAAAACCTTGTTCGTTAAGGGAAAATATATAACTCGACTCCTTTCCCGTCAGGTAAAAAGTCTTATGTTCTTCATGAAAACGTATGCTCATAACGTAACTCCTATTTTATTGAAGATGTGAAAACAGTTTAACCGCTTTTTCTCTGTTTGTCAAGTAGGTAAAAAATACCTACTAATATTTTGACATAAATTGCCAATTTTTCGACATAAGCAAACACATATAAGACGAACACGCCTAAAAAGGGTATTTTCGGCTTTTTTTTTAGCTCGTCGTCATTATAATACGTTCAGTATTATTGCTTCCTTCTCGCAAAAAATATCACGAAAATTCATCTTTTGAGGTGCGACGCAATTTTCAGTAGCCGAATTTTAAGGATATTCAAGGCGAAAGCCGAAGGCAAACCTGTATGGTTTGTCAAGGATTTCAACGAAGAATAAGCAAAAATTCGGCACTCAAAATCGTGTTCGTTTTATCTGCGTTTGCTTATCGTTACTTTAAAATTTGTCGAATAATCCAAGTTTGTAAACGTTTTGGAAGTACGTTTAAAAGCAAAAGTAAGGGGTTTCGATTGATCGAATACACGTACCTGCCCCCTTTCTTTTGCAAAATTTTAAGAGATTTCTTCGCAATTTTCTTCGGGGGAATCTTTCTCGCTTCCACTCGCTCTACAATTGTTTTAAAGCGTTTTGCGTTACATTCGTAAAGCTCGGTTTTTTCGCAAAATTTATCGAGTGCCGTCGTCGAAACGCCAAGCATCCCCGTATCCACCGCGCCCGGTCTTAACACGCTGACCGAAATTCCCAAAAGTTGTAACTCCATACGGAGCGAATAGGCGTATTTATCCAAAGCGCTTTTCGTGACTGCGTAAAGTCCCGTAAACGGCAACGGCGCAAGAGGGGCAAGCTCACTCGTCGTGATCAAGATTTTACTCCCTTTAGAAAGCAACGGTAAAAAGATTTTATTCACGTTCGCCACGCCGAACACGTTGATTTCAAACGCTCGGCGGAATCCTGCTTCCGAGATCTCTACCAACGAGTCCAAGACGTAAATTCCTGAAAAATGTAAAATCGCAAAGAGTTTATCCGTCTTTTCACGAACTTTACCGAATGCGTTTTGTAAACTTTCCGCATCCGTTACGTCGGCTTGAATGGGAAACAGGTTTTCCTGCGCATCTTCTACCGTTTTATCCAAAGCGAATACGCCGTAGCCCGCCTCTCTAAGCTGTTTCACGACCGCCTTGCCCATTCCACCGTATCCGCCCGTTACAAGTACGTATTCCATTATTTCGCCCAGCCCATACTTCTTTCTACGGCTTTATGCCATTTTTCTAATCGTTCCGTACGCTCCAATTCGTTCATATTCGGCGTATACGTTTTTTCCGTTTGCCAAAGGGTTTTAATTTCTTCCCGATCTTTCCAAACACCGACCGTCAAGCCTGCAAGCGACGCTACGCCAAGCGCCGTCGTTTCGTGCGCGTAAGGTTTTACGACATCTTTTCCCAAGATATCCGCTTGGAATCCCATTAAGAACCCGTCGCGCGAAGCACCACCGTCCACTTTTAAACTCTTCAACGGCGAGCCGATATCCTTTTCCATAGCAAGCACCAAATCGGCGGATTGATAGGCGATAGATTCCTGCGAAGCCCGAATAATATGTTCTCGTTTCGTCCCTCGCGTGATGCCAATGATCGTGCCTCGCGCGTACATATCCCAATACGGCGCGCCGATCCCTGTGAAAGCAGGAACGACGTACACCCCACCCGTGTCCGCGACTTTACGCGCGTAGTACTCCGCGTCACGGCTATCGGTAAAGAACCGCATTTCGTCTCTGAGCCACTGGATTACCGCGCCACCGATAAACACGCTTCCTTCCAAAGCGTACTGCGCTTTCTCTCCTGCAAGGGTTGACGCCACCGTCGTTAACAAACCGTTTTGACTGATTTTCGGGGTTTCGCCGACGTTCATAAGCAAGAAACAACCCGTACCGTAGGTATTCTTCGCTTCCCCTTTTTCAAAACAGCATTGACCGAAAAGAGCGGCTTGTTGGTCGCCTGCAATCCCCGCGATCGGCACGTTTTCTCCACCGACGTTTGCCATCCCATAAATCTCGCCAGAGCTTTTTACCATAGGCAACATGGCTTTTGGAACGTGAAAAAGAGCCAACAATTCGTCGTCCCAATCCAAAGTATGAATGTTGAACAACATTGTTCTCGACGCGTTCGTCGCATCGGTTGCGTGTACCTTTCCGCCCGTCAGTTTCCACACCAACCAAGTATCGACGGTACCGAATAAGAGTTCGCCTTTTTCTGCCCGTTCTCTCGCTCCTTCTACGTTTTCCAAAATCCATTGAATTTTACTGCCGGAAAAATAGGCGTCGGGAATCAACCCCGTTTTCGATTGGATCATAGCGCGTTGCGTTTCGTTTAAATTCCCGATAATCGGCGCTGTACGACGACATTGCCAAACGATTGCGTTATACACCGGTTTCCCCGTATTTTTATCCCAAACGATCGTCGTTTCCCGTTGATTGGTAATCCCGATCGCAGAAATATCTTTCGGATTGATTCCGCTTTTTGCAAGTACTTCCATCATTACGCCGTATTGGCTCGACCAAATCTCCATGGGATCGTGTTCCACCCAACCTTCCTGCGGATAGATTTGCGGATATTCCCGATTCAACGTCGCCACGACGTTTTGTTTTTCGTCAACGATGATCGCGCGAGAGGACGTCGTCCCCTGATCAAGAGCCATGATATATTTCATATTTTCTCCTTTATCTCGGTTAAACCGAATGATTTTAGTTTACTTTTAACGAAAATATATGCGTCAAAACGCATTTGCGGTTTCCCGCATACGCCCCCAAACGCACACGAGCGTTTTCGTCCTGTTTCGACAGTCGAAACCCGTCGAATGGGGATTCGGGCATATAAAAAACGCCAAAACTTCCCGTCTATCTACAAAAAAACGCAAATATCGATTTTTTAATAGGCGTCAACTTCTTCGTTTGAAAAAAACGCGGAGTATCCCCGCGTTTTTATTCGTTTCGAGAAATTTCCCATTATTATTTGCCAATTTCACAAACCGCCAAGAAACGGTCAAATGCCTTTTTACCCGTTTCATCGTCTTTAAAGACTGCGGTATTTTCAAGGATACGTTCGCATACCCATTCTACCTTTTTCACTACGACGTCATGCGCCTGTTCTTGCGAAAGAGCGGTACCGTGTACGCGAATAAGCTCGTTGATCATGTCGGTATGAATGGTCATATTTTCCGCAATTTCCGTATTCTCACCCGTCAAAAACTTCTCTACTTCTTTGAGCTGATAATTCAATCTTCCGGGTAAAATAAAGCGTCCCATAGCTTCGATCAAACCAATCGATTCGCTCTTAATATTATGATATTCTTTATGGGCATGGAAAATACCGTCGGGATGTTCTTCGTTGCAACGGTTGTTACGCAGTTGCATATACATTTTATATCCGTCTTCCGTCTTTTGTGCGATGGGCGCAAGCGCGTTATGTTGCGCGTCGGTATGCGCGTAAACGCCTACGCTTTCGTCGTCGTATTCCACCCATTTCGCCAAAATGCGTTTCGCCATTTCGGATACGGCGTTCTTATCCTTGCCTTTAAGCAAAATTACGTTGTTGTACCAATCCAATACGCAAGCCGTAACCCCTGCAACGGGCGTCGTCAACGTTTCGCCTTCTGGCGCTAAGAACATGGGGAAAGTACACTTACCACCTTGGAAATGTTCGTGCGCCAAAATGCTACCGCCGATAATGGGCAAGCATGCGTTCGAACCGATGAAGTATTGGGGCGCGTAGTCTACGAAATCCAAAAGTTTATCAAAAGTCTTTGACGTCAAAGCCATGGGGGTATGTTCGCGATTAATCGCAATACCGTGTTGATAGAAATACGCGTACGGCGAGAATTGCCAAAACCAATCTTCCCCTGCAAGTTTCAAAGGCACGGTACGCATATTGCGACGGGTTCTGCCCTGTCCTACGTAACCGACGTTTTCTCTGCAAAGCATACATTTCGGATAACCGGCCGAAACGTTACGCATTTTCGCTACCATTTTATTGTTCTTTTCAGGCTTACTCAAATTGATGGTGATTTGGAGTTTATTTTTCGTCGTTTCCGCAAGCCATTCAATATTTTTACGAATTGCGGAAAGTTTCACGTAATCGTTCTTCACGCCAAGATCGTAAAGTCCGTTGAACGCGTCGTCGGGATCTACCGCATATCTCGCGTTGAAGTCCGCCAACGTTTTTGAAGGAAGCGGAGAAAGCATATCGAGAATTTCCGACGTGAAAAATTCTTCTTCCCCTTCTTCGACAAGCCCCTTTTCAATCGCGTACGCTAAAATGGGTTGCACGATCGTATCGGGACAATCGAGCGCTTGGATACGTTCGATATCCGCTTCAATTTCTTCCACGCTATCAAGTTGTAATTTCTCCGCAAGGCGGTTCAACTCGTACACGGTATCCTCATCTTTCAAACCAAGATGATATTTTGCATACGCCAACAAGTTCGATAAATGTTTTTGAATCATAGTTTTTTCCTTCTTAATATTTATATATTTTTCCTAATTTTAAAAAACGATTAACCCAGGGAATACCGCCGAAAACAAAAGCATGATTAAGGGAATCGTGAGAATCGACAATACGTGCGAAACCAACGCAAGCTCCGCGGCAGGTTGGGTATCGACGCCGTACGGCGCAGGCGCGAATACCGCCGTGAGCCCTACGGGCATTGCCATTACGCAAATTCCCGAAAGCAAGAAATTCGGGGTAATGAACGAATTTTGCGGAATAAACGCAAAAATCAAGATAAAAAGCAACGGATACAGCACGAGCCTTACAATCGAAAGCAGATACAACCGCCATTTTTTTACAAGTTCCAAAAGATTGATTTTCGCAACCATGACGCCCGTTAAAATCATTGCAAGCGGTGACATACAGTTTCCGCAAGACGTCACAACGCTCGTCACGAACGTAGGCATCTTTATTCCCAAAACCCCGATCAACGCGCCGAGAATAACACAAATAAACATGGGATTAATCAAGGGTTTTATTTTTGAGAAAAAAGTCTTTTTCTCTCCTCCGGATTTGGGGATTAAAAGGGTTGGCAATCCCCAAACGTACGCGCAGGTCCAAAAAGGAATGGTGAAAATCACGTATTCCATGAACATTTCAGGAAACAGCGCGTTGACGACCGCATTCCCCATAAACCCAAAATTTGAAAAACAAAGTCCGTAGGTCGCAAGTTTTTTCGCGCTCTCGCCTTGCATGAATCTTTTCCCAAAAAAGAATGCAATCGGCATACCTGCTACCGCCAAAATTAGGCTCATGAGCAAAAATTTCCAAGCCGTCGATAAGGTATCTACCGTAAAATTTTGCATAAACGTACCCAAAATCAACGCAGGCACGAATACGATATTTTCCAATTTCGATAACGTTTTCGCCGAGTCTTGCGATACGCAATTAAATTTTACGAGTAAATAGCCAATGATAATCAAAGCGAACAAAACCGCCATTTGGTTTAACGTCGCCAAAAACAACTCCAACATTTTATCGCCTTCTTATAACTTAGTTACCGTGATCCCGTCTTCGATAGAAGTTTCGTAGAAGCTTGCGCGGTAACCGATCGAATCGAAATACGCCTTGCCGACTCTGCGAATAAACCCTTCGACCGCCGTTTTCTTCACAATCGAAATCGTACAACCGCCGAAGCCTGCGCCGATCATACGCGATCCCAAACATTCTGTTTCGTTTCTCGCAAACGCGCTCAACGCGTCAAGTTCTTTACCCGTTACTTCGTAAAGGTCGCGTAAGCTGTAATGGCTTTCGTTCAAAAGTCTACCAAGTTCTACGATATCCCCTGCTTTCAACGCTTTCACCGCTTCGTTCACGCGAGCGCATTCCATTACGACGTGTTCCGCGCGTTTACATACGACGCCTGCAAGCAAATGCTTGACTTCGTTGAAATCGTCAGGCGTAAGTTCCGCAAGACAGGTTACGGGTTTTACCGTTTGAATAATCTTCAACGCCGTTTCCACTTCTTGACGACGTACGTTGTACTTACTTTCCACCAAATTGTGCGGTTTGTTGCAGTTCGCAACGACGATCGCGTAGTCGCCGAGTTTCAAAGGCACGTATTCGTACGCAAGCGTCGAACAGTCGAGAAGAACGGCGTGATCCTTCTTCCCCATCGCCGAAGCAAATTGGTCCATGATCCCACAGTTCACGCCCGCATACTTGTTCTCCGCCTTTTGCGAAAGCAACGCAAGTTTCACTTTATCGTACGCAACGCCTGCGTATTCGGAAAGAGTTACCGCCGTCGCCACTTCAATCGCCGCCGACGAAGAAAGACCGCTACCAAACGGTACGGTACAATCGTAGAAAAGATCGCAACCGACGATCGGCGTACCTTCTTCTTGCAAATAGTACGCAACGCCTGCTTGATAGTTACCAAGTTTCAAATTTTTATAGGAATCGAGCTTGTCGATCTCCAACGTAATAATCCCTTCGATTCCTTTCAAGGCAATACGGATCACGTCCGCGCCCGTTTTTCTCCCATAGACGTTACAACGAAGATTCAACGCCGCAGGGAACACCTTTCCCCCACAGTAATCCACGTGTTCGCCGATTACGTTAATACGCCCCGCCGCAGTAAACAGATCTTCCGCGTCCGCGCCGAATATAGCTTTAAACTCTTTTTTCGCATCCATAAGTTCCATAAGTTTATTCCTTTTCAAGCGAATTTTCGCCGAGTGTATTTATTTGAGAATCTCTTTTTATTATATAAAAATTCTCATCTTTTTTATTATATAACAAAACTTATATTTTGTCAATAACGGGACGGGCAAATTTTCTTTTTTCTTTGAAAATCCTTATATAGTTAAAATATAATTAAATAGAAAACGAAGCTCGCCAAATCTTAATTCAGAAAGCTTCGTAATTTCTTATTTCTTTATCAAGCTAAAAAATGCGTACGCATAATAATATGATTTTGATAACTTAAATCCAATTCGGCAAAATAACCGCTCCAACCCCATACTCTCACTACAAGATTAGGATATTTTTCCGGATGTTTTTGAGCGTCTATCAACTTTTCCCTATTTATCGCGTTTAATTGCAACTGATGCCCACCCCTATCTATAAACGATTTCACCAACATTGCAACTTTCTTTTCGCCTTGCTCGTTCCTAAATACTGAATCGTGAATTTCTAACGTTAAAGGTCCGCCGTTTATAATATTTTTCATATCAAATTTCGTAAAGGAATAAATTACAGAAAGCGGACCATTTAATCTAGCGTTTAGCGACGGCGAAAAGGACGAAGCGTAAGCAGTTTTCGCATTTCTACCATCTGGCGTTGCGCCTACCTTTTCTGCGCTAAAAATATACTCCATCGCACTACCAGTTCCAGCTCTATGAATTCCACCTCTTTGATTCGGTTTTCCGTTAACGTACGCGCTAAAAATCTCCATAAGATAATGCGCAATATCGTCAACTTCGTCAATATTATCGCCCATTTTTGGATAGGACAAAAGTTGTCGTTGCAAGTCTTCAAAACCTTTATAATTATTCTTAAGCGCTTGCAACAAAACGTTTTTTTCAATAGATTTATCTTCAAAACAAGCCTTTTTAATTGCAAAAAGAGAATCGACGGCAGTGGAAATACCTGCACCGTGCATCCCAAAATTGTTGTATATTGCACCACCGTTTGCGATATCCTTTCCGCTATACAAACAAGGGGTTATAAAAACCGATAAAAATGGGTTTGCGCGCAAAGATAAACAGTTCACGCCGTTTATCAATCTATCCGCCTCCCTTTCCAACTCATATTTTACTTTCCCCAAGAAAATTTCAAACGTATCGCAATCTAAAAGATGCTTCGATAGAGATTTTTCAATTATTAGCGGAAAATTCATCGTCGTTAAATTAGGGATTTCTGCTCCTATTCCTGGAATCACAATCTCCCAACACGCAGCAACGGTATAATCTCTTGCATCCTCTTCCTTGTACCCTAAGGCAACCAGTCCAGGAATTACAACGTCGTCGTTACAGTACTGCGGAAAACCTAAACCAAGTTTTGTAAGTTTCGTTAATCTCGTATAAAATTCAAGCGGTGTATTCTTGTTTACTCTAACGTTTATTTTAGGATCAATAAGACAAAGTTCTTCGCAAGCTTTTAAAATCAAGTCCGTAAGAGCGCTATACGACTCTTTACCGTCTTTAGTCACCCCCCCAAGCATTAGGCTTTGACCGTTATCACCCTGTTGGACCCCATCATAAAGATCGGTATCAAGATTTAACGAAATAAAAAATAATTCTGTAATTTCAAGCAACTCTTCAATCGTCACGCCTTTCGCCAAATCTTGCTCATATAATTCTTTTAAATAAACGTCCATTCTACCAAGACCTAAATGGACTGCATCCGATAATCTCAATACGTAATGTAAAAATTTTATACTTACAAGAGCTTGGTAATAAGTTTTCGCTCCATTTTCAGGAACTACGCAAAGCGCCTCATACAATTCTTGATTTTTGCGTTCTTTCGCGCATTCCCTATATTTATCAACTATATCAGATAAATCGTCTAAAATTCTAATACAGTAATCGTAAAATTTTTGAGAAGAACCCCCTTCCTGATAATGATCATTAATAATTTTTCTTATACCATTAAGTCCAACCTTAATAAGGTTTTCGTGGTCAACAGTTAAATTCCCACGCAATAAAAAACATTTTTCCTTAAATTTGTACCGTACGTTTGCATATCGGTTAAATCCAAAAATGTCATTATCGTAAAACAAAGGTTTTTCCAAT
>JAFTKR010000050.1 GCA_017453165.1 Clostridia bacterium
TATTCGATATCCGACGGTTCGGGCAAATGGGTAGGATTATCCACGAAAAATTCTTCCCCGTTCGTCTTGTGGACGAGATAGCTTACCGACGGCGCAGTAGTAATAATATCCAAATTAAATTCCCGTTCGATTCGTTCTTGAATGATTTCCATGTGTAAAAGCCCCAAGAATCCGCAACGGAATCCAAAACCGAGCGCCACCGAATTATCGGGTTCAAATATGAGTGACGCGTCGTTTAATTGTAATTTTAAAATGGCTTCTTTCAAATCGTTGAACTTACTGCCGTCTAAAGGATAGATACCGCAAAAGACGACGGGTTGTACCTTTTTATAGCCAGGCAGAGCTTCTTTCGCAGGTTTTAACGCGTTCGTGACCGTGTCCCCTACCGCTACGTCTTGAATAGATTTGATCGACGCCGCAATATATCCGACTTCACCTGCTTTCAAAATTTCTTTCGGCAACAGTCCCGGCGCGAACGCCCCTACTTCGGTTACGTCGTAGACGGTGTCGGAAAGGAAAGTCTTAATCTTGTCCCCCACTTTGACGCTCCCGTCCATGATTCTCACGAACAGGATAACCCCTTTGTAATTATCGTAATAACTATCAAAAATTAAAGCTTTTAACGGTTCTTCCGTATCGCCTTGGGGGGCGGGGAAGTAGCTCGCAATCGCTTCCAATAAGTCGTCGATATTCGTGCCTTCTTTCGCAGAAACGCAAGGGATATCCGACGCGTCCAAACCGATAACGTCTTCGATTTCTTGCTTGACTTCGTCCACGCGCGCGCTCGGCAAGTCGATCTTGTTGATCACGGGTAAAATTTCAAGATTGTTTTCAATCGCAAGATACACGTTCGCAAGCGTTTGCGCTTCCACCCCTTGAGTGGCGTCCACGACCAAAATCGCGCCTTCACACGCCGCCAAGGAACGACTGACTTCGTAAGTGAAGTCCACGTGCCCCGGGGTATCGATCAAATTATACTCGTACTCCGTCCCGTCTTTGGCGTTGTAATACATACGCACGGGGGTGAGCTTGATCGTAATTCCACGTTCACGCTCGATATCCATACTGTCCAAAAGTTGTTCTTCCATGTCCCGTTTCGAGACTTGTCCCGTGCGTTCGATCAAACGGTCGGCAAGGGTACTTTTCCCGTGGTCAATATGCGCGATAATGCAAAAATTTCTTAATTTGGAATTGGGTTTTGCCATAAATTTCCTTCTCTTATTTTCTCTATATTCCGTTAAATTTCAAGATCAAAAAGTTGTAAAAACGCCCGTAACGCGAACGGAGAAGTTCGGTTTTTCGGCAACAACATCCCCACCGAACGAGGGGGCAAAGCAGGATCAGTCTTGATCTCGAAAAGTTCTCCGCGCTCAATCGCTTTCGTAGCGTATTCACGGGGAATAACGCCGATCCCCATACCGCGAGTCGCGAGCCGTTTCATTAAATCCCAGCTCTCAATTTCAATCGACGGCGTGAGTGTTACGCCAAGATTTTTTAAATAGTGATCAAGCGAACGTCTTGCGACCGTTTTTTCGTCGAGCATGATCAACGGATACCCTTTCAACGCGGAGATGGGTTGCGTTTTTTCAGAAAGTTCTTTGAATTTCTCTCCCGCGACAAACACGTCGTTCAAGCGCATACAGTTCCCTTTCAAAATCAAATCTTCGTCCACTTCTATAGGTAAGTTGACGAAAGCGACGTCGCATTTTTCCGTCTTTAAATCGTCAATCGTTTCGGGCGTGATCCCCGAAATCAATTCAATTTTGATCGCAGGGAATTTTTCGTGAAATTCCACGATTTTATCCGCGAGAAAATATTCAAAAATCGTATCCGACGCTCCAATACGGATATTCCCCGTCGCGCTCGTTTTCATTTGCGTAAGCAAGGCTTCCGATTCGTCGAAAAGTCGCAACGCTTCTTCCACTCTCGCAAAGATGAGTTTTCCGCCCTGCGCGCTCAACTCCATGCCTTTATGGTTGCGGTTAAAAAGCGACACGCCGAGTTGGTTTTCTAACTGTTTGATGGATTGCGAAACGGCAGGCTGAGAGATGTACAACTGTTCCGCCGCCTTGGTTAAACTACCGCATTTTGCTACCGTATAAAACACCCTGTAAAGTTCTAAATTTGCCATAATCTTCTTCCTTCGTTTTCCCTTATCTTATCCTTAAGGAGCTAAATCACTTGCCCCGTATTCATTCCTATTTCCTAAAATACTACCTTATTTCCCAACGCAGAATTTTTCAAAAATTTCGTTGATAATCGTTTCCGTTGCCGTTTCGCCCGTGATCTCGCCAAGACAATCCCACGCGCCTTTGACGTCGATTCCAATCAAATCCAACGGTTCTATTCCACAGGCGCGAATCGCCGAACGCAACCGCTCCTTTGCCCGAACTAACGCGTCGTAATGACGTTCTTCTACCAAGAACGCAACGTCTTCGCTACGTTCGCCCATACTCTTTTCGTAAAGCAATTCTTTTAATCGCTCCATACCTGCGCCCGTCACCGCCGACGTGCGAACGTCTGCGTCCGTAGGCGTTTCGTCCTTGGAGATATCGATCTTATTCATGATCTTGATCAAGGGTTTACCGCTCGTCAAAGCAAGTACCCGTCCGTCTTCTTCGTCCAATTCTCGCGTGGAATCGGCTACGAACACCACCACGTCCGCGCTCTTTACGATCGCTTCCGCCCGTTCGATTCCGATCGATTCGATTTTATCACCGCTTTCACGCACCCCCGCCGTATCGTATAAATTGAACTTTACGCCGTGAATCTCGATCACTCCTTCGACCGCGTCGCGCGTCGTGCCTGCAATCGACGATACGATCGCCTTTTCGTACCCCAACATACGATTCAAAAGCGAGCTCTTACCCGTATTCGGTTTTCCACAAATCGCAACGGTAACCCCCGTCTTAATCTTCTTTCCCGTCTTATAGGTAGCGAGCAACCCGTCCAAATCCAACGCCAATTCTTTTAAGCCGATTTTCAATTCGTCTACGTGTTGTTCTTCGATATCTTCTTCGGGATAATCGACGGATACGTCAATCCCTGCGAGAAGATAAGTCAAGCGATCTTGTAATTCCTTTACCTTCTTCGTCAATTTTTCGCTGTATAATAAATATCCTGCTTTGACTTCCGCTTCCGACTCACCGTTGATCATATCCGCAACCCCTTCCGCCGACGCCAAAGAAAGTTTCCCGTTCAAAAACGCGCGCTTCGTGAACTCGCCTTTCGTCGCGCTTCTTGCGCCCAAGCGAAAAGTCTGTTTCAAAATTCCACGGGCAATACTCTCCCCGCCGTGGCATTGGAACTCGACGATATCTTCCCCCGTATAACTTCTCGGCGCTTTGAAATATACGCAAAGCCCGTAGTCGGTAAACGTTCCGCCGTCGATTTGCCCAGGATACATTTTATACGGCTCGAACTCCGTAACGGGCGTTCCGCCGTGCGGACGGAACATTTTTTGCGCGAGCAATAAAGAGCCTTCACCACTGATACGAATAATGGCGACACCGCCTTTCCCGCGTGGCGTCGCTATCGCTGAAATAATCTCTTCCATAACTACACTCTCCTTGCCCGTACTATAATCACAATTTATAATTAATACTATTATATCATAGCTTTCCCCACAAGTAAACCGTTTCCAACGTCTTTTTTATAAAAAAAGACGGAAAATATAACGTTTGCTTATTTTCCGTCCGTATATAATTTTTGATTATTCTTCTTTTTCTATCGAAGGCTTATTCGTCCTTCGTTTGATCGGTAGTTTCCTGTTTTGCTTCTTCTACGGGATCTTGCGTAGGGGCTTGCTCGGAAAAATCTCCAAACGGCGCGGAATCTTTCTTTTCTTCCCCGTTTCTCATATCGGAAAACGGCTCGTTTGAAAATTCGCCAAACGGATCGTCTTGCGGTCTTTGCGGATTTCCGTAAGGATTTTGCGGATTGCCGTAAGGGTTCGCGTTAGGATTGCCGTAAGGTCTGCCGTAAGGACCACCGTAAGGACCGTAGGGATTACCGCGATAAGCTTGTTGACGGCGCGCGAATTCTTCGTAGCGGGAACGCATATATTCATTATAATCCACCGCCTTATTCTTGCGAACGACGAAGATAATAATATAACGGGCAAGCGGAACAAAAAGTTGTACGAACGCAAGCATCATATAGTTCTTTGCGTAATACTTTTTCAAGAGCGAGATCATGATCAAAAAGATTAAAATTTCGTACACGAGCCCGACGATCGAACAAAGAAGATCCCCCCAGTTTGAATAGAAATTCTCCATGGCTTTCGCCGTACCCGTCAAGTTCGTCCAAACCATCATTCCCGTCGTGGAATCAATCGTAAGATTGCTTGCGTAAACGGTAAACAAAAGTCCTTCGCAAATCGCTATCGCCACGCAAAGCGCAGTCGTTGCGATTTGCGCGATCATGGCGTACACGCCGGGATTTTTCATTCGACGACCAAAAATCTCGCAATCCCCCGCCAATTTCCCCAAATACCACAAATTCGCAAACGGGATAAAGGCAAGATAGCGATTTTTCACGCCACGATTTTTCGCCATCACCGAAAGTCCAACGCCCTGCAAAACAAACAAAGCGCCCCAAATTAAAAACGCAATTACCGCCGAACCGATCAGCGTCTTTTCCGTCGTGCCACCGTAACGGTTAAAAATCACGAACGAATATAAAATGGATTGATACAAGTTATAAAGTTCCATACGTTTCCCTAAAATCCCCTAATTTTTTTATTTTATTTTCAAAGTGAAAACCCAAATTCACCGTAATCGACGTTCAAAAGGGTAAGCCCCTTGGCGGGCATCGTCTTTCCAAGCAAACCGCGATCCCCCGTTTCGTAAGCGAGAATAAGACTTCCCGTCGTACGTTTTCCACTTCCCAAATCCAAAAGCTCGCCTACCATCGTTCGGACCATATTATACAAAAAACCGTTCCCCGTTACGTAAATTTTCAAATCCCGACCACCGTAGGAAACCCCTTCTTCGATCCGTATTTCGTAGACCGTTCTCACCGTCGTTTTCACCGACGAACCCGAAGCGCAAAAGGCTTTGAAATCGTGTTCCCCCTCAAACAGTTTCGCTAATTCCTTTAATTTTTCGATAGGCGCAACCTTTTCCACCCTTACGGCATAACGTTCTTTCAACGGCATTTCCCTTTCCGAAACGTATAAGCTATACACGTACGTTTTACGTTTCGCGCTACGGTTACTGTCAAACCCGTCCACGCCTTCTATGCCTTGCAGTACGCGAATCCCGACCGGCAAAAATTTATTCAAACAATCGGGTAACTTTTCAGGCGGAATCGTTAACCTTTCGCTATCGAAATGGCATACCTGCCCTACCGCGTGCACCCCTGCGTCCGTCCGACCGCTCGCTACGACTCGCACGGTTTCGCCAAGCGCTTTTTCGATCGTTTCTTCCAACGCTTGTTGCACGCTCAAAGCATTTTTTTGGCGTTGCCAGCCCGCGTAGTCCGTACCGTCGTACGCGACTTTTAATACGTAACGCATAATTTCTCCTTATAAGATAGAAGTCGTATAAATTTTGAGTAGAACGATTGCCGTGACAAGCACAGCCAAAAACACGAACGACAAAATATCTCGCCATGCAAAGGTAAGCTTTTTATATTTCGTTCGCGTCTTGCTTCCCGAATAACAACGGGCGTCCATCGCGTCGCCGAGTTCGTCCGCCCTGCGGAAAGAACTGACGAGCAAGGGAATGAGTACTGGCACGATCGCCTTTACTCGTTGCATTAAGCTCCCGTTTTCAAAATCTGCGCCACGCGCTTTTTGCGCGTTCATAATCCGCGCCGTTTCGTCCGTCAAAATCGGAATAAACCGAAGCGCGATCGACATCACGAGCGCAAGTTCGTGTACGGGGAAACGAATCCATTTCAGCGGTGTCAACAAACTCTCGATCCCGTCCGTCAACGCAACGGGGGAAGTGGTAAGAGTTAATAGCGACGACGCCAACACGAGTAAGAACAATCTTACCGCCAAAAACAGCGTGGAATACACACCTTCTTTCGTGATCGTAATAAACGACCACCGCCAAATCACTTCTCCGTCACGCCTAAAAAACAAGTTCAAAATCGCCGTAAACGCAAGCAAAAATAACACCGCTTTTACCGATTTTATCAAACTTTTAAAGGGCACTTTCGAAAGACAAGCAACCACGACGAAGGCAAGCGCGCACACTCCTAACGCATAGAAATTATGCGCAAGAAAAATTGCTACGATAAAGACGATCAAAAATAAAATCTTCGTTCGCGGATCGCATCTATGCGCGAACGAGTCCGCAGGATAATACTGCCCGAAAGAAACGTCACGCATAGTCTTTCCCCCCTTTCCCGTTTTCAAACGCATAGTCTAAAAGGGAAGAAACGAACCCATCCCCCGTCAAATTGGAAGAAAGCTCTACGCCTCGCGCCTGTAAACAAGCGATTGCCTTTGCAGTAAACGGCAAATCCAATCCCGCCGCGCCGACGATTTTATCGGAGAAGAAAAGTTCTTCCGTTTTTCCCGAAATCAAAACCCTGCCGCCCGCAAATACGGCAACGCGATCGCAATTTTCCGCAATTTCGTCCATATCGTGGGAAACGATTACCACCGTTTTGCACCAAGTTTCGTGTAAAGCGTGTAACAACGACATAATTTCTTCTTTACCAAGCGGATCCAACCCTGCGGCAGGTTCGTCTAAAACCAAAATCTCAGGCTTGGTCACGATCACGCCGGCGATCGCCACGCGACGTTTTTGTCCACCCGAAAGATCGAACGGGGATTTGTCCTTGACTTCTAAATAATCTAATCCCACCCTTTCGATCGCGTCCTTGACGGCGTTTTGAAGTTCTTCGTCTTTTACGTCGGGTTTGAAATTTTTCAAACCGAACGCCACGTCTTCAAAGACGGTTTCCGCAAACAGTTGTTGTTCAGGGTATTGGAACACCATTCCCACTTTGGCGCGCACCGCTTTAAAGTCGGTCGTCTTCTTCGTCAAATCAAATCCGCCCACCTGTAAAACCGTCTTTGCGCTTGCCTTATTCGCTTTTTTCTCTTTGTATTTCTTTTCCGCCGTCGGAAGTTTGAGTAAGCCGTTTAAATGTTGCACGAAAGTAGATTTCCCGCTACCCGTGTGCCCGATAATCCCAAAAAACGAGCCAGACGGAATCGCCAAACTCACCTCTTCAAGCGCCTGCGTTTCAAAGGGTGACGACGGATTGTAAACGTACGTCAGATTTTCGCAAACGATCTCTCCGCCTTCTTCCTTTGGAATCGGCGTTTTCTCGCTAAAATTTCTGTTCAACGCGTACCTGTCCACGTCGTTTAATCGTTCTACCGCGCGAACGGCGAAATCCTTTTCGTCAAGAGAATCTTCTACGGTAAACCCACGCGACGTGAGTTCTCTACAAATTCGCACCGATTTTGGCAAACGCAATCCGTGCCGTTCCAACTCTTTTTCGTTGCAAAGAACGTCCTGCGGTTTCCCTTCCAAAACGATTTTCCCACGGTTCATAACGATGGCGCGATCGGCAAGCATCGCTTCTTCGGGGAAATGGGTAATGAGCAATACCGTCATTTTTTCTTCTTTATTCAAGCGTAAAACGACGTCCATGACTTCCTTTCTGCCCCTTGGATCAAGCATGGCGGTTGATTCGTCCAAAATCATGACGCGGGGCTTTAACGCAAGCGCGCCTGCGATTGCAATCCGTTGTTTTTGACCGCCCGAAAGCCGATTAGGCATCGCGGTTCGATAGCTTTCCATCCCCACGGCTTGAAGCGCAAAATCAATTCGTTTACCGATTTCTTCCCGTTCCACACCGATATTTTCAGGTCCAAACGCTACGTCGTCTTCTACGATCGACGCAACCATTTGGTTATCGGGGTTTTGGAATACGATCCCCACGTTCTTACGGATTTCAAACAAATTCTCTTCTTTTGCA
>JAFTKR010000051.1 GCA_017453165.1 Clostridia bacterium
AGTATTGTTAGAAAACGGTGAATACGATAAAAACGCAGGGGTTACTTTGACGTATAACGGCGTTCAAAAGGAGTATACACAAGAAGAATTTACGGAGATAAAAGATTCTGGTATTCTCGTCATTCCTACGAAATTGCTTGATGGGGAAGAATTGACGATTGGTGTAAACGGGTACGTAAAGACGGTGTATCCCGATATGACTTTATATCAAGACAAAGACGTAACGTATTATTTTCAAAAGGAAGCGTATATTTATAATATTGACCAAGTATATTACGATTTAGAATATTCTTGTCGCGCGTATTTCGTGGACGAGGAAACGACCGTCTACACGCCGATGGACGAAAAGTCGGAAAGAACCGTTTCGGAAGTAGCGATTCTTGCAAAGTACGCTTACGATACGCAAACGTTCGACGAAAACGACAATCCGACGGAAATCGTTTATGGTAATGCTCAATTAGCAAGATTATATAATTATTTGCCTGTAAGAACGACAGTTTCGTTCCCGAATACGGAGAAATATTTGTATCGTGTAGGGAATATGAATGAATTTGCTTTGACGTCGCTCCTTGACGTAAAATATGCGGAAATTAACACGGGCGCTTGCGACGTAAGCGCGACGGGTGTTGAGCTTACGTATAATGAAGAAACGGGAAAGTATCAATTTAGGGGTACGGGCATTGCGACATTGACGATTACGGATAAGTATAGTCGTTCTGCAACCGAGATTACGGCGGATAAGATCACGAAAGATTATGAACATTCCGTAATAACCACGTTGAAAGTGGAAGTTGTGGATGCTTATAACGTTATACAATATAATGAATTAGAAAATAGAAATTCTGTACTACTGAATGATATTGTGATGACTCATGGCTCGTATTACCTTTCTAATGCAACGCTTTATGGTAATGGTTTTAGCTTTGACGTTACAAAGGGCGATTATACGAGCGGGGGGAATCTTTCGAGCAATTATGTGGTTTGCTTATCGAATGCTAGTTTAGACAATGTTAAAATTGTCGGCGCAGTATATACGTCTTATGGCGCAACTGTAAGCGATAATTATAATCGTGCTACTGTTCTTTCTACGGGAGATAATAAGATTATTAATTGTTGTATATCAAATTGTGCGACACCTGTCCGTTTAAAAGATGGAAATTTAGAAATAGTGAGCAGTACGCTTAAAGGCGGTAATTACGCAAATCTTGATATCCGTAATGGCAATGTGGTTTTAGATAAAGTTACTACAATCAATCAATTAAATGGAAATGATACGGCGACAGACGGAACGGTAGTTCTTGGGCTTGGTATTGTTGTATATTACGAAAACGTTAACGCTACAACAAGTATTGAGATAAAAAATGGTATTACACAATACAATTATTTGTCTCAATCGCAAGCAAATCAATATATCAAAGATAGCAACGCTACTACGCTTGTTAGCGCTATGTTTAAGTCGGAATATGCTGATTTTCAGTATAATAGCGGTAGCGATGTTTGGGTAAATACCGGGATAATTTCAATGAGTAGCGATTCGGTTGGAGATAGTAATATTTCAGACGTGAATGGTTATCAAGGCAAAACGACGACTTTTAATGTTGGGCTTGTAAAGTATAATGGTTACGTATATACAAAAACGCCTACGGCTACAAGTGTATTGGAGAAACCTTCTACCTATGAAGCCAATAATCAAGGCGTAATAGCTCCGTCGTATAGTTTTGATTTTACGACGATAAATTATCAAGCGAAAGTAGATGGTTCTAACGATTATTGTTATTATGAAAATGGTAAAGTCGTTATTTCTATGGATGATGGAGATACGTTCAATTGGAAGACTTCGATTTTAACGGTAAATAAACATAACAAATCTTTGGATTATACCGTTTCTATGAATGGAGTTGATTATACGAATCAATCAATTTCGTTTGATACGGCGGGAAATTATGTGGTTGTGTATACTTATGTAGATCCATATAATTATACGACGTCGGAGAATTCGTATTCTATAACGTATACGAAAGAATTGCAAATAAGCGTATCTATTATCAAAAAGACAACAAAACATGCAGAGTTTACGTTTGGAAGTAGCGAGACTTCTTCGAAAGAAGTAGAAATTTCTAATGGCGATGGAAGCAAGAGTACATATGTTATGCCAAATGTTAATTCAACGAGTTCGACAATTGGTAGTACTACAGTAAACGGAACGACGATTTATTATCCTATCGTTGAAATTATCATGTCGGATGGAAAAACGTCGCATACAAGTGCGTGGTACGCATATTTCCCTGTCTTAGAAAATGTTATAACTATTACGGATTATAAAGATAATGGGAATGGGGATGCCGAAACGTTTGGAGGATCGACACAATCTATGCCTAGTGGATTGTCGGTTGATGGCGATCCTACTACTTTGTTTAAGTATCAGTCAGGTTCTTCGGCTGAAGGCGTTCCTGTCGTGAAAAATAATATCTTAGTTTATTCTTCCCCGAGTATTAGTAAGAAACGTGATGAATATAATACTTTAATTAAATATTCTTATGAAGATAACGCAGGGACGACTTATTACTATTACGTCGGTTATCACGCGCCTGCTCAAAGCTATACCGGTTGTCTTGTAGAAGGTACGCTTATAACACTTGCGGACGGTACGCAGAAAAAGGTAGAAGATTTGACCTATAACGATCAACTTCTCGTGTTTAACCATTATACGGGGAAAATGGAAACTGGCTACATTGCTATGCTTGACCATTTAAACGAAGAACCTGTTTTAACAAACGTAATCAATCTTAAGTTTTCTAACGGAAAGATTTTAAGAATTGTTTGGAATCACGGTTTATTTGACGTAACTCTTAATGAATACGTATTTATTGGAGAGCTAAATTATCAAGATTTTGTGGGGCATAAATTCTATTCTACTGCGTATGTAAACGGCGAATTTGTAAGTGAAATTGTTGTTCTTGAAAATGCGTATATTACGGAAGAAACGGTCAGAATATTTAATCCTACGACGTTGACGCATATGAATTATTTTGCTGAAGGTATTTTAAACGTAACGGCGGCGCCTAAAGTTGTAAGCGGACACGTAAATTATTTCGAACTCGATGAAACCATGAAATACGATGAAGAAAAAATGCAAGCGGATATTGAAAAATACGGCATGTATATGTACGATGATTTCAAGGATTTATTGACGGAAGAAGAATTTAACGCGCTTCCTTTTAAGTATTTGAAAGTATCGGTTGCTAAAGGGTTAATTAATTGGGAAGGAATATTAGCGATTATTGACTATTTGCATACAAATGCTTTAATGTAACAATAATGACGGAATAACGGCAAACAAAAAAGAACTCGACTGCGGTCGGGTTCTTTTTTTGTGTTGTGGTTTCCGCGTTTGCTATTTTAGAGCGTTAACGATAGAGCTTAAATTGTAAGAAGGACGTAGGCGTAGACCGTGATGCCTTTGCCTTCGCCTACGTAGCCGAGTTTTTCGTTCGTGCCTGCCGTGATCCCGACGGCTCGTTCGTCTATCTCTAACGCCAAAGCGACCGATTTTTTCATGTCGGGGATATATTTTGCAAGTTTGGGTTTTTCCGCTTGAATGGCTATCGAAAGATTTTTAACTTGATACCCTTCTTGTTTGACCAGCTCTTTGACTTCTAAAAGCATTTTCATGGAATCGGCGTTTCGCCATTTTTCGTCCGTGTCGGGAAAATAGAATCCGATATCCCGTAAACCGACTGCCGATAACATTCCGTCCATGACCGCGTGGATTGCCACGTCGCCGTCGCTGTGCGCGATAAGTCCCGTTTCCGACGGGATTTGGACGCCACAAAGAGTGATATAGTTTTGTTTCTTTCCAAACGCGTGGGTATCTACCCCGAACCCAATCCGTTCTACGGACGCAAGGGACTTAAAATCCGTCGCGTAGGTGAGCTTTACGTTTTCTTTTTCGCCGTCGCAAAGCTTGGGGGGGGCGATAAACTCCGCGTAGACGGAAGAATCGTCGGTATAGGTTTTCCCCGTCGCCCGTTCGCTTGCCAGCGCGTACGCGCGCGCAATATCTTTCGTATAGAATCCTTGCGGGGTTTGGATTTGATACAACGTCTTTCGATCGGGAACGGCGATAATTTCCTTGTCCGTATTCGCTTGGGCGATCGTGTCGGTGGCGGGGATTGCGCAGATACCGCTTCCGAAGGTTTTTACCGATTGGATACAGTTTTCGATTATACGTTGGGAAACGAACGGTCTTGCGCCGTCGTGGATAAGTACGATTTCGCCTGTGACCGCTTGCAAAGCGTTTTGCACGGTTTCCGTTCGGGTGCAACCGCCTTGTACGAGCTTTATTTTAGAAAACGGGGCGCAAATTTTTTCGATTTCCGCTTGGTCGCGCAAAGAATAGGCGACGACGATTTCGTCGATACACGGCAAATCGAAGGCGCGAAGGGTTTTCGTCAAGACCTGTTCGCCTTGTACGATCTGGAAAAGTTTATTATTTGCAAATTCTGCGCGAGAGCCTTGTCCCGCGGCGCAAACGATAACGGAAATACTCATGATATTACCTTGTAAAGGGAAGACGCTTCTTCCTTTTTCACCGTTTCTTTGATTTCCAAAATTTGGAACTTGAACGTACCGCTAGAATACAAGATTTCGACGACGTCGCCGACTTTGACGTTCGTAGACGGTTTCGCGTTCTTGCCGTTGATGACGACTTTTTCTTCCGAGCACGCTTCCTGCGCGACGGTGCGCCGTTTCAAGATTCTGGACACTTTTAAAAATTTATCAATTCTCATAAACGCTCCTTACGTTGTGGATAACTTAAAAAAATTTGAAAAAATATAGAAAAAACGAACAAAAACCGCTTGACAACTTTTTTCACGTTGATTATAATAGAATAATGTATCATTATGCTATCGTGGCGTAATACCGCTTATCTACTGAAAAACAGGAAAAATATGCCTAAAAAAACGGTAAAAAGATAGCGTAAACGCGGTTTTTTTTCGGTGCGCTTTCCATTATTATACAAGAAGAATGTGGAAAAGTAAAGCGAACGATAGGAAAAAGCGCGAAAAATTTTTCTACGTAACAAAAATCCGATCTTTATCGATGAAAAGATATACTCGGTAGATCGCCTTACAAATAATAATAAGGAGTAAAAAAGATCAATGGATTTACCTATTTCCAAGTACGGCAAGAATGAGAGAAGAAAGTTCGGCTCGATCAACGAAGTGATCGATTTGCCCGATCTCGTTGAGATCCAAAAGGATAGCTACAACGCTTTCATTCAAGAAGGGATCAGTGAAGTATTCGAAGATTTCTCTCCGATTACCGACTATTCCGACCACTTCGAGCTCTACTTTTTAGAGCACAGATTCGGGGATAAACCCAAGTACGACGAAAAAGAATGTCGTACCCGCGACGCTACGTACGCGTTACCTCTGCGCGTTAAGGTGCGCCTTGTAAACAAGGTTAAGAACGAAGTTCTCGACCAAGAAGTTTTCATGGGCGATATGCCTTTAATGACGGAGAACGGCGCGTTCATCATCAACGGCGCGGAACGTGTTATCGTATCCCAGCTCGTCCGTTCGCCCGGCGTTTACAACTCTTCGTCCAAGGATAAGACGGGGAAGGAAATGTTCGCGACGACGGTCATGCCCAACCGTGGCGCATGGTTGGAGCTTGAACAAGACGCGCAAGATACGTTGTACGTACGTGTAGACAGAAAGAAAAAGCTTTGCATTACCGTACTTCTCCGCGCGCTTGGCTTTGGTTCGAACCGCGCGATTGAAGACTTGTTCCCCGGTGACAAGATTATTGCAAGCACCTTGCAAAAGGACGCTACGAAATCGGAAGCGGACGGCTTGATCGAATTGTATAGAAGACTTCGTCCCGGCGAAGTGCCTACCGAAGACTCCGTGCGTAGCCATTTGTTCAACTTGTTCTTCGATCCCCGTCGTTACGATATCACGAAAGTGGGTAGATACAAGTACAACAAGAAGTTGAACCTTTCCTACCGTTTGGCTGGCTGTAAGGTAGCGGATGCGATCGTTAACCCTGAAACGGGTGAAATCTTGGCGGAAGCGGGAGAAAAGATCTCCGAAGCAAAGGCAAGAGAAATTCAAAACGCGGGCGTGAACGAAGTTTACGTTCTCGTTGACGACGCGGAAGAAGGGGAAATCCGTCACAAGATTATTGCGAATAACACGGTAGAATTTACCGCTATTTCCGATATTCCTTTGAAGGCAAGAGCGAAAGATTTCGGCTTATTGCCTACTTTGCATTACCCGAATTATAAATTCTCGCAAATGATTGCGGAAGAGTGTAAGACGCTTTCCGTAGAAGAAGTTGCGGAAAAATATACGGACGATATCAACAACCTTTACTATACGGTTGAAAAATTGGAAGAGGCGGACGAAAAGCCCGAAGAAAAGAAAAACCGCGAAAAGAGACGGGACAACCGTCGTAAGTTCGTGGAGGCTTGTCGCGTGTTCCACGAAATTTTGCGTAGCGAAAATCCCGTGCCTAACACCGAAGAAAAGAAATTGATCCGTCCTTTGATCGATAAGCTTTGCCATAAGCACGTTACGGTAGACGATATCGTTGCGTCCGTTTCGACCAACCTTGATTTGAAGTACGGCATCGGTACGATCGATAATATCGACCACCTTGGTAACCGTCGCGTACGTTCGGTTGGCGAATTGTTACAAAACCAACTCCGCGTGGGGATCGCAAGATTGGAGCGTCTTATTAAAGAAAGAATGGCGACGCAAGATCCTATGGAAATTACCCCCAGCGCGCTCATTAATATCCGTCCCGTATCGGCGGTTATCCGTGAATTCTTCGGTTCTTCGCAACTCTCGCAATTCATGGACCAAACCAACCCGATTGCGGAACTTACCCACAAGCGGAAACTCTCCGCGCTTGGCCCCGGTGGTTTGAACCGTGACAGAGCGACGTTTGAAGTCCGTGACATTCACCATACCCATTACGGTCGTATGTGTCCTATCGAAACCCCTGAAGGTCAAAACATCGGTTTGATCTCGTCTTTGGCGGCGTTTGCGAAGGTCAACGAATACGGTTTCATTATGAGCCCGTACAGACGTGTGGACAAGGACACGGGTATCGTTACCGATCAGGTAGACTACCTTACGGCGGACGAAGAAGATAAGTATATCGTGGCGCAAGCGAACGAACCTTTGGACGAAGAAGGTCGTTTCGTAAACGAACGTGTCGGTTGCCGTCACCAAGACTTGATTACCGAATTGCCCCGTGAAAAGATGGACTACATGGACGTTTCGCCCAAGCAACTCGTTTCGGTCGCTACCGCGCTTATTCCTTTCTTGGAAAACGACGATACCAACCGTGCGCTCATGGGCTCGAACATGCAACGTCAAGCAGTGCCTTTGTTGAAAACGGAATCCGCGATCGTTGCAACCGGTATCGAAGGGGAAATCGCGAAGTATTCCGGCGTTATCGTGACGGCAAAAGAAGCGGGCGTCGTCGTTGGATGCTGTTCAAATATGATCAAAGTTCGCGAAGACGACGGTACGATCACCGAATATCCTTTGAAGAAGTTCGAACGTTCGAACGCGGGTACGTGTTTGAACCAACGCCCCATCGTTTCGACGGGGGACAGAGTTGCGAAAGGGGAAGTGATTGCAGACGGTCCTTCCACCAATAACGGCGAACTTGCGCTCGGTAAGAATATCCTTATCGGGTATATGGAATGGGAAGGCTACAACTACGAAGACGCTATCCTTCTCTCTGAAAAACTCGTTCAAGACGACGTATTTACGTCGATCCACATTGAAGAACACGAAACGGAAGCGAGAGATACCAAGCTCGGTCCTGAAGAAATCACGCGCGACATCCCGAACGTAGGCGACGAAGCGCTCAAAGATCTTGATGAAGACGGTATCGTTCGTATCGGCGCGGAAGTACAAAGCGGTGATATCCTCGTCGGTAAAGTATCTCCGAAAGGGGAAGCGGAACTTACGCCCGAAGAAAGACTTCTTCGCGCGATCTTCGGTGAAAAATCGAGAGAAGTCCGCGATACGTCCTTGCGCGTACCTCACGGGGAAGGCGGTGTCGTCGTTGACGTCAAAGTCTTCACGAGAGAAAATAAAGACGAACTCGATCCGGGCGTCAATAAGCTCGTAAGAGTGTATATCGCGCAAAAGCGTAAGATCCAAGTCGGGGACAAGATGGCAGGTCGTCACGGTAACAAGGGCGTTATCTCCCGCGTGCTTTCGCAAGCGGATATGCCTTTCCTTGCAGACGGTACGCCTTTGCAAATCTTGTTGAACCCGCTCGGCGTTCCTTCGCGTATGAACATTGGTCAGGTATTAGAAGTCCACTTGGGTTACGTATGTAAGCAACTCGGCTGGAAGATCGCTACCCCCGTATTCGACGGTGCGACGGAAAAAGACATTGAGCAAATGTTCCGTGAGAACAACCTTTTGAACCCCGACGGTAAAGTTGACGGTAAGTTCCAAGTCTTCGACGGTAGAACGGGCGAAGCGTTTGAAAACCGCGTTACGATCGGCGTTCAATATATGATTAAACTTATCCACCTTGTTGACGACAAGATCCACGCTCGTTCGATCGGTCCTTACTCGCTCGTTACCCAACAACCTTTGGGCGGTAAAGCGCAGTTTGGTGGCCAACGTTTTGGTGAAATGGAAGTTTGGGCGCTTGAAGCTTACGGCGCGGCGCACATCTTGCAAGAAATCTTGACGGTTAAATCGGACGATATCGTAGGTCGTGTAAAGACGTACGAATCGATCGTAAAGGGCGAAAACATTTCCGAACCGGGGATTCCCGAAGCGTTCAAAGTCTTGCTTAAAGAATTGCAATCGCTTGCTTTGGACGTAAAGGTATTGACGGAATCGGGCGACGAACTCGTTATTCGTGAATTCGAAGAAGAAGAACCCGCTATGAACGATACGTCGCGTAAGGAAGCGATCAAGGACGAAGACTTTGAAGAAATCGACTTCAATAGCGACGAAGAAGACGACGAAGACTTTGAAGGGGATAGTATCTTCGACGAAGACGACGATCAAGAAGCGTTGTTCGACGACGAAGACGGCGACCTTGACGAAGACGATATTGCGGATCTTGACGACGATCTTGACTTCGAGTCACTTTTTGACGAAGAAGGTCTTGACGACGAGGATTTGGACTAAGGAGGTAATAACATGTACGAATTAAACGATTTCAATTCTATTCAAATCAGTATTGCGTCTCCTGAAAAAATTAGAGAATGGTCGTTCGGGGAAGTAACCAAACCCGAAACGATCAATTACCGTACCCAAAAACCCGAAAGAGACGGTCTTTTCTGCGAAAAGATCTTTGGGCCGATGAAGGATTGGGAATGTCATTGCGGTAAGTACAAGAGAGTAAAATATAAGGGCCACGTATGCGAAAAGTGCGGTGTTGAAATTACGCGCAGTAAGGTTCGTCGCGAAAGAATGGGACACATTGAACTCGCCGCCCCCGTTTCGCATATCTGGTATTTCAAAGGCGTGCCTTCTAAGATCGGTCTTTTGTTGGATATGGGACCGAAACAACTCGAACACGTTATCTACTTTGCGTGCTACGTCGTATTGGATCCGGGCGAAATCAGCGAACTTTCCAAGAAGGAAGTTATCAACGAAAAACGCTTGAACGAACTCTACGATCAATACGGCGACCTTTCCGCGAAGGGCTTGAAGCTCGGTATGGGCGCAGAATCTATCCGCGAACTTTTGATGGCGGTGGATCTTGACGCAGAAGCGGAAGCTTGCAAAAAGATTATCGACGACAACGTTAATAAAGAAAAGGGTATGGGCCAAAAGGCGGTCAAAGCGATCAAGCGTTTGGAAGTTATCGAATCGTTCAGAAAGAGCGGTAATCGCCCCGAATGGATGATTTTGACGGTATTGCCCGTCATTCCGCCCGATATCCGTCCCATGGTACAACTTGACGGCGGTAGATTCGCTACGTCCGACTTGAACGATTTGTACCGTCGCGTTATCAACCGTAACAACCGTTTGAAGAAGATGATGGAGATCGGCGCGCCTGAAATGATCGTGAAGAACGAAAAGCGTATGCTCCAAGAAGCGGTAGACGCGCTCATCGATAACGGTAGACGTGGTAAGGCGTTGTCCGGACCTTCTAACCGTGACTTGAAGTCCTTGTCCGCAATGCTCCGCGGTAAGCAAGGTCGTTTCCGTCAAAACTTGCTCGGGAAACGTGTTGACTATTCCGGTCGTTCGGTTATCGTCGTAGGTCCTGAACTTAAGATTTATCAATGCGGTTTGCCGAAAGAAATGGCGATTGAACTTTTCAAGCCGTTCATCATGAAACGTCTTGTAGAAAGCGGTCAATGCCATAACATTAAGACGGCGAAACGCGCGGTAGAAAAAGCGAAAGATATGGTTTGGAACGTCTTGGAAGACGTTATTAAGGATCACCCCGTTCTTTTGAACCGTGCTCCTACGTTGCACAGACTTTCCATTCAAGCGTTTGAGCCCGTACTCATTGAAGGTAGAGCGATTAAGATCTCTCCCCTTGTCTGCGGACCGTTCAACGCCGACTTCGACGGCGACCAAATGGCAGTCCACCTTCCTTTGAGTGTGGAAGCGCAAGCGGAAGCAAGATTCTTGATGCTTTCCGCGAACAACATTTTGAAACTTGCCGACGGTAAGTCCGTTATGTCCCCGACGCAAGATATGATTATCGGCGCGTACTGCTTGACGATCAAGCGTCGCGAAGAAGGAAAGACGTACGACGACCAAGGTCGTTTCGATCCCAACGGCGAAGTTTACGAAGCGCCTGTATACGCGTCGGAAAACGAAGCCATTCTTGCTTATCAAACGAAAGTGGCGCACGAACAAGACGAAATGTACGTGAAGCGTGTCGTTGAACTTCCCGAAGGTAAATTCGACGATCTTGAACTTCCTTATCGCAAGGTAGAATCGGAGATTGAAAACAAGTCGGGTGACGCGCTCGTAAAATGCGCGGAAGTACGCCGTAACGAAAAGACGGGTAAGCTCGAAGTATCGGGTATCATTAAGACGACGATCGGTAGATTGATTTACAACGACGGACTTCCTCAAGACCTTGGGTTCGTTAAGAGAGATACGCCCGAAGCGTATTTGCGTTTGGAATTGGATTCCGAATTTATCGGTAGCGCGAGAGCGATCGGTAAAAAGCACCTTTCCAAGATCGTAGAAGCGTCGTTCAGAACGGGTAAAGCGCCCAAAGCGTCCTACGTACTCGACGCCATGAAGGAACGCGGTTACAAATATTCGACGATCGCCGCTTTGACGACGTCGGTATTCGATATGAAAATTCCTGCGGAAAAGGAAGAAATTATCGAAAACGCGGAAGCGGAAGTTTCCAAGATTGCGAAGAAGTTCTCCCGTGGTCTTTTGAACGAAGAAGAACGTTATCAAGCGGTTATCGCGCAATGGGACTCGGCAACGGACAAAGTTGCAGGGCTTTTGAAAAAACAAGGCGAACAAGACAAGTTCAATCCTATTTGGATGATGGCAGACTCCGGCGCGCGTGGTTCGATCGACCAGATCAAACAGCTCGCAGGTATGCGTGGTCTAATGGTTAACCCTCAAGGTAAGAAGATCGAAGTTCCCGTTAAATCGTGTTTCAGAAACGGTCTTTCCGTTTTGGAATACTTCATTTCTTCCCACGGTGGTCGTAAAGGTTTGACCGATACGGCGTTGAAGACGGCTGACTCGGGTTACCTTACCCGTCGTTTGGTAGACGTTTCGCACGAAATCATTATCCGTGAAGACGATTGTTATAGCGGTAGAAAACCCCAAGGCATGGTCGTGAAAGCGATCCTTGGCGTAGACGGTAGAGAAATTGAAGGGTTGAGAGATCGTTTGGTAGGTCGTTTCGCGGCGGAAGACGTCGTTAACCCTGCAACGGGCGAAGTCATCGTACCTTTGAACGGCTTTATCGACGAAAACGAAGCGAAAGAAATTTGCGACGCAGGCATTGAAGCGGTTTCCATTCGTAGTATCTTTAGCTGTAACTCCCGTTTCGGGGTTTGCGCGAAGTGTTACGGTAAGAACATGGCGACGACGTTACCCGTACAAGTGGGCGAAGCGGTCGGTACGATTGCGGCGCAATCTATCGGTGAACCCGGTACTCAGCTTACGATGCGTACCTTCCACACGGGTGGTATTGCTGCAACGGGCGACATCACGCAAGGTTTGCCCCGTGTCGAAGAATTGTTTGAAGTTAGAAAACCGAAGGGTTGCGCGACGATCTGCGAACACGAAGGCGTCGTAGATATCGATAACTCTGATAACTTGAACCACATCTTCATTAAAGACGAAATGACGGGCGAAGTAAAAGAAGAATACGTTCTTCCTTTCAACGCTGAAGTCAAAGTCAAGAAAGGTGAAAAGGTCGTACCTGGTACGCTTTTGAACGCTGGTAGCGTATATCCTCAAGATATTCTCCGCGTTAAAGGTGTAAGGGGTGTGCAAGACTATATCCTTGAACAAGTACAATCGGTATACCGTTCGCAAGGCGTTGACATCAACGATAAGCACATTGAAATTATCGTACGTCAAATGCTCAAGAAGGTCAGAGTGGAAAGCGCAGGCGATACAAACCTTTTGCCCGGCGAACTCGTAGACATGGTTACCTTCCAAGACGAAGCGGCGAAAGCAATGCAAGCAGGCAAGAAACCGCCCCTTGCAAAGCGTGTCTTGCTCGGTATTACGAAAGCGTCGCTCGCGACAGACAGCTTCCTTTCCGCGGCATCCTTCCAAGAAACGTCGAAGGTGCTTACGGAAGCGGCGATCCGCAACAAGCGCGATTATCTCGTAGGCTTGAAAGAAAACGTTATTATCGGTAAGTTGATTCCCGCAGGTACGGGCGTAAAGAGCTACAAGGGCTTGTCCCCGCAATACGTAGGCTCGTACGGGGCAACGACGAAGGAAACGGAAGAAGTGGTAGAAACGGAAGAACGTGAAACCACGGTCGATACGGAATTTAGAATCTAAACGACAGAAAAGCTCTCTGCTTGAAAAAGCAGGGAGTTCTTTTCTACAAAAATTTCAAAAAAATTAAAAATATTTTCGGTGAATATTTGTAAAATCTCGGCGTATATGCTATAATAAAAAATGTAAAAAGTTTATAGGAGTAAAAAATATGCGTATTGGTATTTACGGTTACGGAAATCTTGGTCGTGGGGTGGAACTTGCTATTTTGCAAAATCCCGATATGGAATTGGTGGGGGTATTTACCCGTCGCGCTCCCGATTCGGTGAAAACCTACGGCGCGCCCGTCTTTTCCGCGGACGACGTTTTGAAAATGACGGATAAGATTGACGTAATGATTCTTTGCGGTGGTAGCTCCACCGATTTGCCCAAGCAAACTCCCGCGCTTGCGAAATATTTTAACGTAGTGGACAGTTTCGACACGCACGCGAAAATCCCCGAACATTTTAAAGCGGTGAACGAAGTCGCGCTTTCCGCTGGGAAAACGGCGATGATCTCCGTCGGTTGGGATCCGGGACTCTTTTCGCTTGCTCGCTTGTATTCGGGTTCGGTATTGGTGGACGGGCAAGACTATACTTTTTGGGGGAAAGGAGTGAGTCAAGGTCACTCGGATGCGATTCGCCGTATTGACGGCGTGAAGGACGCGAAGCAGTACACCGTTCCCATCGAAAGCGCGTTGAACGCCGTTCGGAACGGGGAAAACCCTATCCTTTCCACCCGTGAAAAGCACGTGAGAGAGTGTTACGTCGTCGCGGAAGAGGGCGCGGATAAGGCGAGAATTGAGCAGGAAATCAAGACTATGCCCAATTACTTTGCCGATTACGATACGACGGTACATTTTATTACGCAAGAAGAAATGCGCGAAAAACACGCGGAGCTTCCCCACGGTGGCGTCGTGCTTCGTAGCGGTGTTACGGGCTTGAATAAAGAGCATAAACACGTAATCGAATACGCGTTAAAGCTTGATTCCAACCCCGAATTTACGGCGTCCGCGCTCGTCGCTTACGCAAGAGCTTGTTACCGTATGTCGCAAGAAGGTTTGTATGGTTGTAAAACGGTATTCGACGTACCCCCGATCTACCTTTCGGCTCGTTCAAGGGACGAAATTTTGGGGAAATTATTATAAGGGGTTAAACTGATGCGATACGTTACGGTATGGGGATTGGACGATGACTTGCGGTTTGATTTGAGCAACGACGTTTCGATCGTTGCGCTCGTGATGGAACGCGGAGAAGGCGTATCAGATTTGATTTATCGATGGATATGTACGGGAACGGAGCTTATCGCGTTTGCGAAAGAAAACCGCCTTACCCTTCCCGACGGGATCTTGGAAAACGGTCGGTACAGGCTTACGGCGTACGATTGGTAAGGATATGAAAAA
>JAFTKR010000052.1 GCA_017453165.1 Clostridia bacterium
AATCAACGGAGTAAACTATGATTCTTAGCGTAGGTGAAATTCTCGTCGATATGATCGGCGCGGAAAAAGATAATACGTTTTGCTATGAACGAAAAGCGGGTGGCGCGCCCTTTAACGTGGCGTGCGCCGCCGCTAAGTTCGGCGCAAAAAGTGGGTTTGTCGGTTGCGTGGGCGACGATACGGTCGGTCGGTTCTTACAAAAATTCGTGCAGGCGCAAAATTTGGCTTGTTCGTACGTAAAAAAAGACGACACCGTGAATACCACGCTTGCGTTTGTGGAATTGGATAAAAACGGGGAACGTTCCTTTTGCTTTTATCGCAAAAATACAGCCGATTACCGCTTACCCGAAATTCCCGAAGAGATTTTCGCGCAAGCGAATATCGTACATATCGGTTCGTTGATGTTGAGCGAACCGCAAGGCGAACAATACGCTTTGCAATTAGCGGAAAAAACGAAAAAAGCAGGAAAACTCGTCAGTTTCGACGTCAATTTCCGCGACGATATCTTCCGCGATACGAATACCGCGGTTGCCGTTTATAAAAAATTGATTGATCAAGCGGATATCGTGAAATTTTCCGAAGACGAAGTGGAAATCTTTACGAAAAGCTACGTAGAAAGCCTTACCGATAAATTGGTATGCGTATCGCTCGGCGGAAGCGGTAGCCAATGGCGCTACCAAGGCAACAGCGCGAACGTAAGCTCTATATCCGTAAAACCCGTGGATACGACGGGCGCAGGCGACGCGTTTTATGCGGGCGTGTTGTCGCAAATAGACGGAAAAAATAAGTCGGAATGGACGGAAAGTCTTTTAAATCAAGCCTTCCGTTTTGGAAACGTGTGCGGTGCGTTGAATACGCTCGGTCACGGCGCAATCGACTATTTGCCGAATTTACAAACGGTACGGGAATATTTGCAAAAGTAAATTGAAAACGAGAAAGGCGGAAACGCCTTTTTCCTTGACAGATTTTGGAAACGGTTCCAAATATTTTTGGAGGTAAATAAGAATGCAGAATAAATTCAAGATAACGGTAGCAAGCATTTTAGCAAGCGTTTGTTTTGCTGGGGGCATGTACGCGTTGAACGGACAAACCGCAGTCGCGGAAGAATTGCCGAGCGTGACGATTGAAAACGACGGAGATTACTTTACGTTAACGGAGAAATCTTACGCGGAAGGGGAAAGTTTCGTATATACGTCCACGGCGTATTTCGAACACGGGCAAGCGGCGGCGCTCGTGTTCGGCGCGAACGAAACGGAAGGCGAACGCGAATATTGGGTGTTTAATATCGACCGATTTGAAAACAAAGTAAAACTCTTGTATTTCTATGAAGACGAAAATCAAACGTTGAAACCCGTCGAATTGTTGATCGATTGGTACGTCGGGAACGATAAAATGACGGAAGGCGAAAAGAGCTTGGTAAACCCCAAGGTCGCAACGATTGATAAGGTTCAGTTGAAAGTCGTCGTTACGGTGGACGAAGACAACGCATACGCGGAATTTTACGCGGATAACATTCGTCGGTTCGGGGTGGATAACGTGTACGACTTGAACGAGTTTAGCGCGCTTCCCGAAGGCGTAAAATACGACGGTGGGTTTATCGGGTATAACTGTTTCAACGCAAAGGTGCGTTTTGAAGATACCCATTTCGCTGCGAGCGATTATACCTATTACACTGAAGTGTACCGTCAACAATACCATTTCTCGCAATACGCGCATTGGAATAACGATCCGAACGGACTTGTATATTATAACGGATATTATCATTTATATTATCAACACCATCCGTTTAGCAACTATTGGAGCGATATGTATTGGGGGCACGCGCGCAGTAAAGATTTAGTGCATTGGGAATTGTTGCCCATTTGTCTTTTCCCCGATACGGAAAGTCCGCTTGGCGGGGGGAACGGGTATATGTGGTCTGGCTCGTCGATGGTTTATCATCCTGGCATGAGCGCGGAGATTGACGCTTTGAATTGGTTCCCGAACGGTAACGGCGAAGGCTTGATCGCTTTCTATACCCGTGACGGCGCTCTGCAGGACCAAGGAATTATTTCGAGTGACGACGAGGGGTTGACGTGGACGAAACGGGTGAAGATTTCGCAAGATCTTATCCATACCAATGGAAAGACCGACTGTCGTGATCCCAAAGTCTTCCCTGTTGAAAAGGACGAAACCGGCAAAGTAACCTTATGGGGTATGGCTTTGACGGGTATGGGAACGGGAGATATTTGGTTCTTGAAATCAACGAACTTGCTCAATTGGTCGTATGCAGGTGGATTTAAAGGCTACTTGATTGACGTAAATAGAGATTTCCGTTCGGAATGTCCCGACGTAGTTACCTTGAAAGCGGACGACGGCACAACGCATACCGTTTTAAGTCTTACGGCTAGAAACTATTTAGTCGGAGATATCGTCTACGACGTCGAAAGCGGGCATTTGAAGTTTATCGACTTGCAAGGTAGAGATATATCGAAATTAAGCGCGGACGAGATCCCCTATCAAAAAATGGATTACGGCCCTGATTCCTATGCAACGCAAACTTTCTATATCGATGATACGAACAGTAAATACTACGGAAAAACGATCGGCTTGAGCTGGTTTAGCGGTGTGCCTGGTGGCGCGGCTTCGATTGACAGCGGTGCGCTTGCGGCGCTTCGTAAAACTTGGAACGGCGGTGGCTTTACCATTCCCGTAGAATGGGGGCTTGTCAAGAACGGCGACGGGTATTTATTATCGCAAACCCCGATCGTTCGCGACAACGAAGCGTTTGATAAGAAACAAATCACTTCCGTTTCTCAAACGAGCGTGAACGAAACGAGCGAAAACTTGTTGAAAAACGTATCGTCGAGAACGGTAGAAATTTCCGCGAAAATTAGCAATCCTAACGAAGAAAACGTATTCTTCCGCGTACAAAGTTCGAGCAACGAATATACGGAAATCGGTTGGTCGAAAGCGGACGGGTATTACGTGGATAGAACGCACACCTATAACGGTGGTTTGGCAATGCCCAACTATCACGTACGTTATAAGTCCGGAGCAACGGACGGCAAGAATTTGCAATTCTATATTTTGGCGGATAACGGTAGCGTGGAAGTGTTCTGTAACGGATATACGATTCCTTTCTACGTATTGACGTTCGCCGCGCCCTATTCGATCGGCGCGTCCTTCCATACGACGGGAGAAGTAACCGTAGAAGAACTTTACGCGAACCAAATCGCTTCCGTTTGGCGTGACGATAGCGTTGAAACGGGAGAAACGGTTCTTTACGTATCCAAAGAAAACGTAGAACTTTCTAAAAAATTAACGACGGAAAAAGAAGTGACCGTCTACGCAACGACGGACGACCAAATCGTTTGGACGATAGAAGAAGGTACGGACGTCGTAGAAGTCGTTCCTACGATGCACGGCGCAACCTTTAAGGCGTTGGGCGTAGGGCAAGCGACCGTTTCCGTTGCTTGCGGAAAAGCGAAAAAGTTTGTTACGGTAAACGTATACGACGGCGAAATGAATTCCGATCTCGTGTTCGCGGACGAAGGGATTCTTTCGGGGGATTGGTTGATCACGTCGAACGGACTCGTTGGGAATCAAGCTTCTGGCGACGGACATATTCTTTCTCAAACGAGCGGTGGAGATTTTACGTATACCGCAAAATTCGATTTAGGCGAAGGCGCCGCCGCGGCGATTATCTTCCGCGCGAAAGCGGATATGACCGATTACTATATCGCGAACTACGATAAGAACGGTAAAATCGTAAAACTTTGGACGCCGTACGGCGAATTAGGAAACGTATACGTCGGCGATATCAATCTTCAAAATATCACCCTTACGGCTACGGTAAAAGGAAATACGATCAAGATTTTATTGAACGGAAACGAAGTGATCAACGTTACCGATACGCGTGAAGACGCGCCCATGGAAGGGTTCTTCGGGTTGAACGTATGCGCGACGCGCGCGGTATTTTCGGCGGTTGGTTTGCAACAAAACGGTTATACCTACGTAGGTGGCGACTTGGTATTGAAGAGCGCAGTAGAACAAGGGGTTACGGCAATCTATAACGATACGCTTGGCATTTCGGAAATCGGTAGAGGCTTCTATAGCGTAAAGGGTAGAGAAATTACCATTTCGCAAAACTATTTCGCAACGCTTGCGAATACGGGCGTATATCAATTTAGAGTACAAGGCAAGTATAGTTCGTTTACGGTACAGGTAAACGTAACGACTCTGCCGAGCATTACCTTACAAGATTTGACGTTGCAAGAAGGTGTGAACGCAGTCTTTTTCGTCGGTCCTGAAAACGTAACGCAAGTAAAGGTGCGTGGAGAATCAATCGACGAGTCTTTGTACGAATTGAAAAACGGTATGCTCACGATCGACGCTTCGGCGTTTATCGTCGGAGAAAACGTTGTGGAATTATCGAACGGCTGGACGGCAACGGTTACGGTAGAAGCTTTAGAACAGGTAGAGAGCGAAAACGGTTTCTTTGGATGTTCTTCTTCCGTGAGCGGACTTGCGCTTGTGCCCGTCGGCTTGGTAATGGCATGGATGCTTAGGAGAAAACGTTATGGCAACGACCATTAAGGATGTTGCGAAAAAAGCGGGCGTAGGCGTCGGAACGGTGTCGCGCGTGCTCAACGGCGGAAAATCGGTGAATAGAGAAACCAAGCAACGAGTCATGGACGCGATTGAGGAACTGCATTTCGTTCCCAATCAAATGGCGTCGAGATTACGGAAAGACGAAAGCGGGCTTATCGCTTTGCTTGTCCCCGTCGTCAATCATCCGTTCTTTGCGAAACTCGCGTATTTCGTCGAAGACGAAGCGGATAAGTTCGGGTATTCGGTACTGCTCGTATCTTCGCAGAAACGGATGGAAAAAGAAAAGAATATCTTGCAACAAATTCGGCGTAGGGAAGTGGACGGAGCGATCTTCGTTACCCACTACGACCACGCGGAAAACGAGTTGAAGGACTGTCCGTTGGTTTCCATCGATAGACCGCTTGGAAAGGATATTCCGTACGTGACGTCGGATAACTACGACGCGACGAAAAACGCGCTCGAATATCTCGTTAAAAAGGGCTGTAAGAGAATCGGATACGTCGGTTCAAAACCTCTCGTCGATTCCGAAGTCTTGAAACGGGAAGACGCGTATTTGGACGTAATGAAAGAACACGGGTTGCCGATTTGCATTAAAAACGACGTTATTTTACACGGTGACGAAAGCAACGTAGTTTCGGAGTTTTTGCAAGACTATCCCGACGTTGACGGCGTGTTTGCCTCCGGGCATACCATGGCGCAAGTATTATACGAAACGGCAATTCAAAAAGGGATACGAATTCCCGAGCAAATGCAAATCGTAGCGTACGACGGATCTTTTCAGCAATGGAGCAATAACCCGTTCTTGACCTGCGTAGAACAACCCATCGAAGAGATGGCGCGCGTTGTAGTGCGGTTATTGATCGATAAGATCGAAGGAAAAGAAGTACAACTGCGTACGATGCTTAAAACGAATTTCTTGATCGGTTTGACGACCAAGGAATCCAAAGAAAATTAAAAAATATAAGTGACGAAAAGTCACGATAAGGAGAAATATTATGAAGAAATTTTTAAAAACGGTTAGCGTTGTAGCAATGGCGTCCTTGCTGGCGTTCGGTTCAGCTTGCGGACCTACGGACGATTCGTCTACGGATAAAGACGGAAACACGATCGTTAAGATCATGTTCCACGTAGATGAAAAGTCGGCGGAAGGGCAAGCGTACAAAAAACGTATCGATGCGTTTAATACGGCGTATAAAGATCAAAAGATCAAAGCTTCGGCTTCGTACGTTGCGCGTACGGCAGGCGCTGCGGACTACGAACAAAAATTAACGGGTATGCAAAACGAAGGCAGTTTGCCCGATATTATTACCTTCGACGCGCCCAACTGCGCAAGTTATGCGAACTCCGATTTGATTTATGATATTTCGGATATCGTACCCCAAGACGTACAAAACGATTTCTTGTCCTTGAACAAATATAACGGAAAATTGTACGGTTTGCCCATTCAAGAATCGAGCGCAGGATTCTATTACAATAAGAATCTTTTTAGAGACGCGCAAATCGACGTATCCGGTTATACGGTAGATAATCCTTGGACGTTCGATCAATTCAAAGAAGTTTGCCAAAAGTTGAAAGATAAATCGATCACGGCGGTAGATATGCGTTTGGACGCGACGAAAGACGAAACGGCGACCTATTTGCTTTACCCGTTCATTTACGCGGCGGGCGGTGAGTTCCTTTCTGCGGACGGATATACCGCGACGGGTTATTTCGATAGCGCGGAAACGAAGAACGGCTTCCAATTCTTGAAAGATTTGGTAACGTCGGGCTATACGTCGTATGCGATCGGCGCGACCGATTTCTTTGACGGTAAGGTAGGTATGTATCTTTCTTCGGGTTGGACGATTCCCGATTTGGATAACAAGTATCCTGAAAAATTCCCCAACCGTGATTCTTGGGGCTTGCTTCCTTATCCGAAAGGGGTAGAGAGCGCGAGCGCAACGGGAAGCTGGTCGTTTGCAATCACGAACAACCATCACGAAGACAAGACGAAAATCAAAGAATTGTTGCTTTGGCTCGTTACGCCGGAAAGCTCGAAGGGGATCACCGACGCAACGGGTATGATCCCTGCAAGAAAGTCGGTGGAAACGAACTACGGCGCAGGTTCGCCTGAATCGGTACTCTTATCGCAATTGGCGAAAACGGGTAGAGAACGTCCCGTAACCGTAGGCTATCCGCAATTCTCGAACAATTTCAGACAAGTGATCTATGAAATGAAAGACGCAGACGTTGCAACCGTTTTGGGACAAAAAGCGGCGGTGTTGCAATCGGAGTTGAATAAGCTTAAAAAATAAAACTTTGAAAGAATCTTGAATCGGAGGGGAACATGTTAGGTTCTACACTTGCGATATTGGGCGTACTGATAGCGATTTTTGCGGGCTTTGCGGTGAAAGACGTATTGCTCGCAAAAAGAAAAGGTACGCGTTATACCTTCAGAAATTGTTTGGTGTCTTACGGAATGATGTTGCCGGCGGTCGCGCTTGCGTTTATTTTCGTTTTGTTGCCGATTATTTATTCGTTAGGGTATGCGTTTACCGATTTCTATTTGTTAAAGCCCAATAATATCAAATTTAACGGTTTTGAAAACTTTGAAAACATTATCGAAAGTATCCGTATGAAAGGGGATATGTACAACGCGATTCGTAATACTTCGGTATTCGTCGTAGGGGTAGTTCCTTTGCAGATCGGCATGGCGTTGGGTTTGGCGTTATTCGTCAACCGTTCAAAGAAAGCGGTGGGGATTTTTAAAGTTTGTTATTTTGCGCCCGTCGTCATTTCGTTGACGATCACTTCCTATTTGTGGTTGCAAATTTTGTCCCCGTCCGAATTCGGGTTGTTGAATTCCGTTTTGAAATTATTTGGAGCAGAGCCGAAAGATTTCTTGCGTGATCCGGATACGGCGATGCTTTGGATCGTCGTTATTAGCGCATGGCAGGGTTGCGGTTATCAAATGCTTATTTTCTTATCGGGTTTGACGAATATCCGTAAGGAACTTTACGAGGCGGCGGCGCTGGACGGTGCGACTGCTTGGAAACAATTCTTACATATCACCTGTCCTGGACTTCGCTCTACATTCTTGTTTATCGTCATTACGGTGTTCGTAGGCGCGTGCCGTGTCATGATCCAACCAATGCTCATGACGGGTTACCAATCGCATACCGTAACGTTGAGCTATTATATGTACGTACAAGGGTATAGCTATCGTTGGGTAGGTTATTCTTCGGCGGTGGCGTTGTTGATGACGATCGTTATCGGCTCGATCACGCTGTTGCAAAGACGGTTATTAAGGGAGAAAGACTGATATGGAAAACGTAGTAATTCAAAATCGTCAAAACTCCGAAGCAGAAGTTCTTCGTAAGCAAGCGCAACGTAGAAAAACGATCTTGAACGTCGTCTATTACCTTTCTGGTACGTTGCTTGCGGTCGTGTTCTTATTCCCGCTCGTATATATGCTTGCGACGTCTACGAAGAGTGAATCGGCGTACGCGTCGGACGCGGGAACGCTCATGATGTTCCTGCCCGACTTCAATAATTTATCGGCGGCGGCAGAGAACTATAAAAAGGTATTCGTTTCGTACGGGGTATGGCAATACGCGATAAACAGTATCGTGTACGCAGGGGTAATTATCGTACTGAATATTATCGTAAACGGCTTGGCTGGATACGTGATGGCGAAGTTCGATTTCCCGGGCAAAGGATTTTTCTCCTTTATCATTTTATTCTTGATCGTCGTGCCCGTTGAAACGTCTATCATTCCGTTGTATTCGATCGTGAAAGTCTTGTTGGGCATGAAAGGCACGATCTCGGTGCTTGCGGTCATTTTACCTGCGACGATTAGCATCTTTAATATTTTCTTATTTATACAATTCTTTGAAGGGATTCCCAAGGAATACGAAGAAGCGGCGCGGATTGACGGCGCAGGAAATTTAAGGATCTTCTTTTCAATGATCTTACCTTTATCGAAGCCCATCGTGGCGACGGTAGCTACCTTCTGCTTTATCGGCGCGTGGAACGATTACTTATGGCCGACCATGGTCTTGCCGTATGCGGAAGAAGGGGCTTGGCCGTTATATCCCATTCAATCGGCGTTGACGTCGATCCAAAGTATTCAAGGGATTACGACGGGTGAGTTTATGGCGTCGCTAGTAGTGACGAGCATACCGATTTTTATCGTGTACGTAGTGGCTCAAAAATATATTGTACAAGGGTTCGGTTCTGCCGGCCTGAAAATGTGAGGAAAGAAAAATGATAATGAAAAAAATATGGAAAAAGGCGGTTGCGTTACTCTCGGCTACGTGTATGTTAACGCTTTGCGCTTGTGAAAACCCCTTTCAAAAACCAGTGAATACGCAAGATAAATTGGTTTTGGCGTATTCGTTTGACGAAAGTTCGGGGTATACCACGAAAGACTTGGTGAGCGGGGTAAATCATAAAATTGATTATATCTTCAGCGCGGAAAACCAAGATAAGCTCTTTAAAGAAGCGTCCGAACCTTTGCGTAAAGCAGGGGTAAGCGGTAAGTCCTTGTATATGGACGGGTTCTCGACGAGTATTCGGAATACGGAATTTGAAATGCCTACGAGCGCGATGACCTTATCGGCTTGGGTTGCGCCCCGCGTATTTGAAAATATCGGAAATTACGGCGACGGTTCTCCTGCAAGGGGAAATACTCGTATGACGGGCGTCATCAATAAAGGCGATATCGAAATGGGCGAAGGATTCTTGCTCGGTTATGGTAGATTGGGCTTGTGGGGGATTCAGCTCGCTTTGTGGAACACGGAAACGGACGAAGAATTCGTAGTTGCGTTTTACGATCCCTTAAACGCTTTGCCTTTGTACGAATGGTCGAATATTGCCGTTAGCTTCGACGGTGAAATCGGTTATATCGGTTTGTTTTTCAACGGGGAAAAGTCGTACGAAGCCCTTCTTCCCGAACTCGTAGGAACGGAAATTATTCCTTCCGAAGAACCTTTGTATATCGGTAAATACGCTAACCCGATGATCGAATTTGGGATTAAGCGTCAAATGATTTCGGGGCTTTTAGACGAAGTTCAAATTTACGAAAATTCTTTGTCGCCGTCGGCGATCAAAAAGAACTTTGAACAATACGCTGAAAACGGTGAAGCGCCTACTTTGAATTTTGCGGAAATTGCGTTGGATTCGTCCGTTTACGCAGGTGATCGTCATCGTCCGCAATACCATGCGTTACCGCCTGCGGTTTGGATGAACGAACCGCACTCGCCCTTCTATTATAAAGGGAAATATCACGTATTTTATCAACATAACCCCGCAGGACCGTATTGGTCGCAAATCCGTTGGGGACATCTCGTTAGCGACGATATGATTCATTGGGAGGCGGTCAAAGACGCCGTCGCTCCGACGGCGGGCATCTGTCCCGAAGGGATTTGGACGGGTGGCGCTTGCATCGGTCCCGACGGTACGCCTTGGCTCGCGATCACGGCGGGTACGAATTTGTACGGCAATCCCAACCACGGCGGACAAAACGTTGCGTTCGCGCACGCGGCGGATCCCAACGATCCCTATTTGACCGATTGGGTTGTGGAAGATAAGTTGGTCATTACCCAACCGAACGACAATTCGCAAGGGGAACGCGAACAATTCCGTGATCCGTTCGTTTGGTACGACGACGGCGTGTACTATATGATGGTATCCACGTCCGTTCCGAACGCAGGTGGTTCGGCGAATATTTATACGTCCACCAATATGCGTGAATGGGAATACAGGGGCTACCTGTTTGAATGTGACTACGGTCGCTATCCCGAACAAGGCGGGCATTGGGAATGCGTCGTTATGTTCCCGATTAGCACTAAAGACGGTTCGCAAACGAAATATATCTTGTTCGACTGTCCTCAATACACCGTAGACGGGTATATCGTAGACTGTTATTATTGGATCGGTACGTTTGATAAAACGGCTTGCCGTTTCATTCCCGATAACGAAAAACCCAGTTTGTTTGATATGGGTAGAGGGGTATATACCGGACAAAACGGTTACTGTTTCTTGACGGAAGAAGATATTGAAGCAGGTAAAACGAGTTACGAACAAGGTAGAACGGTCATCTATTCCATCGCGCAAGGTAAGGACGCAGGTACCGATCAAAACTACTACGCAGGTTGGGCGCACAACTTTGCGATTCCGCTTGAATTGTGGTTAGCGGACAACGGAAAGGATATTATCCGTGAACCGATCCGCGAAATCGAATCTCTTTACGGCGCTACCCTTTACGAGCATAAAGACGGCGATATTAGCGTAGCGGAAGTAAATAACGCAATCCAAAATTTGCGTGGGGATATGCTCCGTATCGATATGGAATTCTCGGTAGCGAAGACGAGTGATCAATATAATTGTGGGTTATACGTACGCTACAATCCGACGGAAAATATCTTTGGAACGGAACGCACGAAGATCGTCTTTGATCAAACGGGTGTATTCGTAGACCGTACCCAATCTTCGTTATACGATTACGTAAATAAGCAACCCAGTTACACGTGGGGGAACGTATCGACGAATTATGAAGTGACGATATTGCTCGATCGTTCGATGCTCGAAATTTACGTGAACGGGATCATGAGCTTTACGACGAGAATTTATCCGAAATACGGTGATTCCGATTATTTAAAACTCTTTGAAGAGAATGCAACGATGACGATTCAATCGATAACGATCCGCGAAATGAAAGGCGCGTACGGGAACGGAGAAGTCAAAGAGGCGTATTACGGAAATACGGGCAATCTTGCCGACTTGCATTAAGGGAGGACGATATGAAGAAAATAGCGATAGCAATGCTTGGCGTATTGACGACGATGACGCTCGGTACGGCAGTTGGTTGTGATAAATTTGATCTGAACGGCTTTTTACCGAACGGCGCGCCGAGCGGTAACGCCAGCATCGTAAACGGCGGTTTTGAAAGCGCGGATCTTAGCGGATGGACGGTGGAATACGGAAACGCATTTGATAACGATTGCGTATCTTCCGTAAAGACTTTCTCTTTCGCAGACGACGAAAAACAAAACGCGATTTCGGTCAATCAAACGGGAAATTGGTACCTTTGCGGGAAAGCGTTCGACGGAAAATATTCCCACGCTCGTACGGGCGCGATCCGTTCTACGAAATTCACGCTCGGTGGGGACGGTAGCGTATCTTTGAAACTTGCAGGTGGCGCAACGACGGTCGGAAAAGGCGAACATGCCCCCCAGAAAGCGTTGGGAAAACGTTGTTTCGTTGGGATTTACCGCGCGCAAGACGATCGCATGATCGCCATGCAAGCAAACGATTATTTCTTGGAACATACCGAATCGTACGTGAATCCTTCCAAGTATTCGGCAGGGGTTTACAATACCGATAATTTTTACGAATATCGTTTAGACTTGTCGGATTATATCGGCGAAGAATTATATATCCGTATCGTAGATAACGACGACAATGTGTATTACGGATATTTCTGCGTAGACGATATCCGTATCGGCGGTGAAGACGCGCAACAAACGGGCGCGGACTTCGTAAAGACGCGCGTATACGAAACGGAAGCGGAAGCGGAAAACGAATACGAAATCGTAAACGGCGGTTTTGAAACCGGATCTTTAGCGGGTTGGACGATCGTAGAAGGCACGGCGTTTGCAAACGACGGCGTCAACACCGAATCGGTATGGTGGAATGAAAATATCCCCTATTCCCGTGACGGCGATTATCATTACGGGCATTATAATCCTACGGCGACGGGGGTATTGCGTTCTTCGGAATTCGTGCTTGGCGGTTCGGGTTACGTCAGTTATAAACTCGGCGGTTGCGCGGACAATGGCAAAACGTTTTTGCGGTTTATGATGAAAACGCAAGACGGGGATAAGGAGATCGCAAGATTATCCAATTATAAATATTGGAATTACCAATTCCCGTACGTTCAAAACGGTATGCGACTTTTGAACATGGTACAATACTACGTGGATTTGTCCGCGTATCTTGGCGAAACGTTGTATATAGAAATCGTAGACAACAACGCGAGCGCCGAGGAGCTTTGTTGTATTACTATGGATAGCTTTAAAACGTATTGGCAAACCAAACCTATTTGGTACGATAGCGAGTCGTTTGAAGCGAAATTGAACACGGACGTAGAAATCGTAAGCCCTTATCAAGTTTTGAACGGTACGTTTGAAACGGGCGACTTGACGGGTTGGACGGCAAGCTGGACGCAAGACGCGGACAGAATCGGTTACGTAAGCGAAGCAAGCGGTTGGTGGAATGAAAACTTGCCTTATAATAAAAAGGGTAACTATCTCTTTACGGGAATTTCCGACGAATGGAAGAAAGGTACGTTGACGAGCTCCGAATTCACAGTCGGCGGTTCGGGGTACATCACCTATTTGTTGGGTGGCGGTGGCAACCCTCGCGAATGTTACGTATCGGTATTGGATGCGGAAACGGGTACGGAATTGGCTCGTTTTGCAAACCGTTATTTCCACGATTTGGGGATCGATTTGATCAATCGCGGTTCGAATCTTGCGAACATGGTAGCGTACAAAGCGGATTTGTCGGCGTTTATTGGTAAAAAGGTTCGCTTGCAATTAGTGGATAACGCAACGGCAGGTTGGGGCTTGTTGACGGCGGATAGCTTTATCACTTATTACGCAACGGAATCGGCTGTGCCTACGAACGCGTTTGAAGCGCTTGATATTTTGCCGAAAGCCGTAATCGGTTCGGAATATCAAGTGAAGAACGGTGATTTCGAAACGGGCGACTTGACGGGTTGGACGATAGAAGGCAATATTTTAGGCGTTGCGCATAACGACGTATGGTGGAACGAATGGTACTCGTTTAATAAAGACGGCGGATATTTCCTTAGCGGTTGGGCTGGAGAAGAAACGGCAACGGGTAAGCTTACGAGTTCGACGTTTAAAGTCGGCGGAAGCGGTTGGATCACCTTTAAGCTCGGCGGTGGAAAGAATACCGATTTGTGCTACGTGGAGATCGTAGACGCGGATACGGACGAAGTATTGGAAGTTTACGGGAATACGATGTTCAAGGATTCGGCGAAGCGTTATTATTACACGGGCAAACCGATCGACTTGGCGCAAGAAGGCGTGTACAAAGCGAATATGGTAGAATATAAAGCGGATTTGTCCGATTATATGGGCAGAAACGTGTATATTCGCATCGTCGATAACGCTGAGAACGATTGGGGACTTTTCTTCGTGGATAGCTTTATCACTTACTATCAATCGACGGAAGAAATCTCCGCGGATGCAGTCGTAGCGGAAAATTTAAAGAAATAAAAAAAAGACGTCAAAGCGCCGTTCCCAAAAACGGCGCTTTGATGGGAGTTCGTACTATGAAAGAAATGAAAGGAAAATTATTAAGACCTAACTTTCACGTCCACGCGGAAGAAGGCTGGATCAACGATCCGAACGGTTTGGTGTACTTCAACGGCCGTTATCACGCATTCTATCAACATTATCCCAACGACGTGCATTGGGGACCGATGCATTGGGGACACGTCGTCAGTGACGATCTCGTGCATTGGGAACGCTTACCAATCGCTTTATACCCTGGGGACGAAGGGGATAAAAACGGTTGCTTTTCGGGTAGCGCGATCGTTTGGCAGGATAAATTGTGGGTATTATATACCGGCTTTACCGAAAATGAAGGCGGAGAAACGATTCGACAAATTCAATGCCTTGCAAGTAGTCAAGACGGCGTTCATTTTGAAAAACACGGGATCGTAATCGGTGAAGATAATTTGCCTGAAGCTTATTGCCCGTGGGATTTCCGTGATCCGAAAGTTTGGCGTAAAGACGGGTATTTCTGGTGCGTCGTCGCCGTCCGCGCGAAAGGTGGCAGAGGCAGAATTTTGCTCTACCGTTCGGAAGATTTGTTTTCGTGGACGTTTATCAACGACGTGTTCGGCGAAGATTGTCCAGGTATGATGATTGAATGTCCCGACTATCTCGACGAAAAAGGTTTGCTCTTATTTGGAGAACAGTTCTCTCCCCAAGAAGGGAAAACGCATTTAAACGTACATACGACGCGTTGGTGCGTAGGCGCTCTTAATTACCAAACGGGACGTTTTGAAGAAAAGAATCGTGGGATCGTCGATTACGGGTTCGATTTTTACGCTCCGCAAACGTTTGCAGGAAGCGACGTAATGATGGGTTGGTTACAAATGTGGGATCGAAATATCCCGTCCGAAAAATACGGTTTCGCAGGAATGCTTACCCTTGCAAGAAAGTTGGAAGTTGTGCGTGAAGAATTGCATCAAACCCCCGTTATTCAAGGCGAAACGGTGAAAGAAGCAGTGGACGTAAAAAGTATCGTGGACGACGCGAAAATCGGCGTTTTACGCATCCAAGCGAAGAATTTACGGTCGCTTCGATTGGCGTTACGAAAGAAAGGCGAATCGCAGGCGGAATTGGCGTTAAAAGACGGCGAATTTATCTTTGATCGCTCTAAGGTAGGAGAAGAGATTACGGGTGTAGAAAAGGATGAAGACAGCCTTAACGGAATACGCCGTATGCCGTTTAGCGGACGGGAGAACGTTGAATTGACGGTCGTCATGGACGAATTTTCCGTTGAAATTTTTGAAAACGGAAAGGTATTGTCGTCAACGATTTATCCCGATCAAGACGCGACGGAAATTTGTTTGACGGTAGACGCGCAAGAATGTGTTTATCGTCGTGAAAGTTTAAAATAATAAGGATATACAAAGCAAAAACACACACCGTTATCGGTGTGTGTTTTTGCTTTATTTAATATCGATGACGATATGTTCTACGGCGCTAAAATTATTGATTAGCTCATTTCGGAACTGTTCGGGCGTGTAGCCCGTCAATTTTTTGAAAAAGCTGATAAACGCATAGGTGGATTTAAAGCCTATGTGTTTTGCGATGGTCGCAATCGAATCGTCTCGTCGCATTAAAAAGTAGAGCGCGCGAGAAACGCGAACGCGATTGATATAATGCAACGGAGGGTATTTGGTTTCCTTTTTAAAAAGCCGAATTAAATGAGATTTTGAAAGGAAAGTAATTTCCGTTAAATCGTCCAACGTGATATCGTGCGTGTAATGCTCGTCGATATATTCCATGGCTAGTTCAATCGACGGAGAGTAATGCTTTTTCGTGTTCAAAGAATCCGACGATTCTTTGGCTTTCTTTTCGTCGAGAATATCCACGCTTAACCGTTTTAACTTTAATAAGAATTCTTGGAAATACAACCAAATTAAATCTTCGGAATCCTTTTTATAGATGGAAAATTCGTAGAGCATATTCTCTAAAATGGTCCGAAATTCTTGCTCTTGCGCTTGCGCCGGTAAGACGTAATTTTCCAAAGGAGTTTTAAACCGAATCGGGAACAGGCACAAACAAATATAAGTGAGATTATATTTATTGATTTCTACGTGTGAAACGGACGGGTTGATTAAAACGAAATCCCCTTGTACGACGGGGTACGTCTTCCCGTTAATCAAAAATTCTCCGTTTCCCGACGTGATGAAAAAGATTTCCGAAAAATAATGGGAATGTAGATTTTTCTTTGCCGATTTGATTTCCGATAATTCCGGTTGCAAATACGCGTAAATCGAAGACATTTGTAGCAAAGTTACGTTAGATTTTAAGGGGGTGTAGCTCGGATTAAAAAAATGCGTAAGCGACACGGGTGAATCTTTAGCCATAGTGTTTCTTCCTTTTTAATTTAGACGAAAGCAAGCTTGCTTTTGAAAGTCCACGATAATGCAGGGGTGTTGCCTTTTGCAACCCAATAAGGGAATAATTCCTTTGACCTTTTCTTAAAAGTTCTACGAATGCGCGTTTAAGCGAATATTACGCGATAATGATAGGGTATTTCTTTTCCCCCAATTTCGTTTTAAGAACGACGTAGATAAACTTCTTATTGGCTGTGTTTTCAAAAACCGTTTCTCCCTTTAAAAGTTCGTCGTCAATCGTAAAGCCGATATTTCCGCAGTATTCGTTTTTCGTTAAGTTGTTCGCAGTTAAAACGGCTAATTTTTTGCGAACGCCGTAGTCGAGATATACTTCTACGCTGTCGATTCCGCTAGGCTGTTCACTATCGTTCAACAGATGTACTTCGCCGGCGAAGGTATCCCCTTTATAATAATCAAAGCGTTTCATACGAAGGGACGGAGTAACGGGCGCAAGCGCGGATTGTACGGCGTTGTAGGTCGCTTTCTTTACGTTCCCATAGCCGACCAAACTGTTGTTTGCCGAACAGTACCAAGGCTCGTTAAAACACCAATTCATCGCCATGGAGCAACCCGATTGACGGCGCGCTTCTTCAAAGATGTACACGTAACCCGCGCAGGTCAAAAACTCCGAATAACGGATAAATTCTTTGACGTTTTGCGTTTCACCGAAATATTTGCAAACGCTATTGTAATCGGCGTGACCTGCGTTACTACCTTCCATCTCGAATGCGAAGTGATCTCTCCAATCTTGCGTATTTTCAAATTTTTCAAGAGCCTTTGCAGGCATAAATTTTTGCAATTCTTCGTAACTTACCATAGACGACATACCGAATTCAACGTAACCCGTGGCGTCGTTGTCGTTGAATAAATGGAACACGTCTTGCCCGTATAAAGAGAAGCTGTAAGGACCGTGTTTTACGCCGTAAACGGGGGAAGTAGGTAAGAACGGGGTGAAGGTATCGAGTTCCAAACAAAGCTTATTGAGCAAGCGAAGCGCAAGGCTTTGGTCGGTCATTTGCGACCACGAATTAAAAAGTTCGTTCCCACCGCACCAAACCACGTGACAGGGGTGTGTTTTGATCTTGTTAATGATAGAAGTCGCTTCCTGTCTTAATACTCGTAAATAGTTGGGATCGTCAACGTAATTGTTGCAAGCCAAGGGGAATTCCTGCCAAACCATGATTCCCAATTCGTCGCAAATTTCAAAGAAAGAGTCTTTGTTGACGATCGCGCCACCCCATAAACGTAAAATGTTCATGTTACATTCTTTGACCATCGTCAATTGCGTACGGTAATCTTCTTCCGTCAACGTACCGACGAAAACTTCGGGATTGACGAAATTTGAACCCTTTGCAAAGATCTTTTTATCGTTGACGCAAAGGGTGAACGGACACGCCGAACGGGACATGGGGTATTGATTGGGAAAATCCCAACTGTTTTCGTTCATTACTAAACGAACCTTTCTAAATCCAACGTTCTTATCGTAAGTATGTACAATTTCTCCCGTTTCATCCTTTAAAACGGTCCGCAAGCGGTAGACGGGTTGTTTGCCAACGTTGTGGGGAAACCACAATTCCACGTTCGCAAAGAAAGTATCGTTTTGACTCTTTGCAACGATTTTTCCTGCTTGGTCGTAAAGATAATATTCCGTAGTTCCACCCGTCGTTTGGGGAAGTACGGTAATGTGAACCTTTCCGTTTTCGCCGTTCACTTCGGTAACTTCGTAGGCGATATCTACGTTTTGGATATGGGAAGTGGGTAAGTTTTCGATATACGCTTCGTCCCAAATCCCTTGCACGATTAAACGGGGATGGAAGTCCCAACCGTAGCAAACCGCGGGTTTTACGCTTCTATCCGCTTCGGAACGTCCCATGGGGATACGGCTTTGGTCCAATTCGTAAATATTTTCAATCGGATTTTTAGGCGCAGGATAGATTAAAACTTCTAAAACGCTACCGTTTTTCGCTTTCTCCAAAGAAAGACGCACGGGCGTGAACATCCCTTCTTGAGAATGAATTTTTTCGCCGTCCAAAAAAATATCGAATTGGTAATCGATCCCTTTCGCTACGAAGAAATTCTTGCCTGTCGTAGGCAAGTTGGTCAAAACGGCGCGGTATTTCCAATAATTATCTTCTAAACCGTTGAATTTACGGAAATTTCCGCCGAAGAACCAATCGGAAGCAAAACCTTTGTCTTTTGCATAGTCAAGTTGTACGTTCCCAGGTACGGTAGCCGAGAAAAATTCGCTAAAATCCATTCCATTTTCGGATTTTGCAAGTGTCCAATCCAGAAAAATTTTTGTCATAAAAGTTTCCCCCTTTTCAGAGATATTCTAATTGTCATTATACAGGAAAAGAGTTCGTTTGTCAATATTAAGCGTATCCATTTCTCAACAAGATATATGCAAAAATTATCATTTTTTTAAAAGAATAGGATTATTTTTTGAGTTAATTATGGTAAAAAAGGGCAATTTGTTAATATTTAACATTTTTTTAATTTGAAAAGAGATAGACTGAAAAACACGAATAATTCTTGTTAAATGAACCTAAAAAGGTTTTTTTTCGTGTTCATTCCTAATAATTCGGCGTAAGAAAAAAATCAAGATGATAATTTTTCAATATAACACGAGCATATATTTATTGATAGTCCAATTTGGAAGTGTTAAAATTATTATGCTAGGAATAGTTTCATGCAAAGTGCAATTTTGACTTTGCGAAAAGGAGAAATTAAAAAACGGGAGACGTCTCCCGTTTGAGTGTAACCTTTGCTTACACTCAAAAAGTATTTACATAGAAAAATGAATTTTATAAGGAGAGAATAAATGGTAGCGCAAAAAGTAAAAAAACTTCACGGCTTTAAACGGGCGCAGTTGTTTCAAACGATTTTCGTTTGGTCGATGATCGTTATTCCAATCGTGCATTGGTTGATTTTTTGGCTTGGCGTCAATTTGAACTCCATTTTAATGGCGTTTCAATTACCTACGGGTGAATATAGCTTGTTTACCTTACAACAAGTCATAGAAAGCCTTGGGAACGCAGGTTCTAAACTTGCGATCGCCGTAAAGAACACGTTGACCTATTTCGTCGTTGGACTGTTTATGACCGTGTTCAATTTGGTCGTGTCCTATTGTTTATTTAAAAAGGTAAGAGCTTGGCGGTTCTTTGAAATTGCCTTTTACTTGCCGAGCATTGTGGGTGGCGTCGTTATGGAGTTGGCGTTCGTACAATTCTTAAGCCCCGTGTCCGCGTATACGACGGCTGGCCCGATCGTAGAATTATTGATGGCGGTAGGGGTACCTGCGAAGGAAGTGCCCGTCTTTTTAGGGCAAGAGTGGGCGAATAAAACGTTGATTTTCTATACCTGTTGGATTGGTTGGGGCGGAAATATGTTATTGTTTTGCGGTGCGTTCGCCCGTATCCCGCTTGAAGTTATTGAGAGCGCAAGATTGGATGGGATTAGCGGATTAAAGGAACTGATCTACATTTTATTCCCTTTGATTTGGCCTACGTTTTCGACTATTCTCGTATTGCAGTTTACGGGCTTATTCGGCGCCGGCGGTCCCGTTCTAACGATGACGGGTGGTAACTTCGATACGCAAACGATCGGTTATTGGATCTACGATCTCGTTACGGAAAGCGGTAGCTACAACGAAGTGGCGGCGGCAGGGTTGGTGTTTACCTGTATCGGTACTCCGATCGCGCTCTTCGTGAGATGGCTGGTCGATAAAGTACCTGCGGTTGAGTATTGAGGAGGGGAACGATGGCAAAAGTTGTATACAACGGAAAAGTGATTAAAGAACAGAGCGTATTGACGCAAAGAACGAAAGGTGAAAAAATATTTTTTGCGATCGTCTTCGCCGTGTTCTTGATTCAATCCATTTCCTTATTCTTCCCTTTGATTTGGGTGGTTTTAAACTCCTTTAAATCGTTTGCAGAATATCGTGGCGGAAATACCTTTTCCTTCCCCAAGGTCTGGGAGTTCGCCAATTACTTAAAAGCCTTTGAACAATTGGAATACGGCGCCGGGGATCGCGTGATTCCTTTTGCGGAAATGATTTTCAATACATTATATTACGTAGTGGTTTGCGATACGATTTCCGCATTTACGCCACTCGTAACGGGATACGTATTTGCAAAATATCGTTTTAAGGGAAAAACGCTCATATTCTCACTTGCAATCTTCTCAATGATGATTCCGACGGTCGGTACGACGGCGTCAATGATTAAGATTTTGAATTTCTTGCAGTTATATGATACGCCGTTATACGTATGGGTGACCGCCGCTGGTGGGTTTGGCGCAACGTTCTTGGTATTCTCTTCCTATTATAAGAACGTTTCTTGGAGTTACGCGGAAGCCGCTATGATCGACGGCGCAGGGCATTATACCATCTTCTTTAAGATTATGTTACCGCAAGGGTTGCCCCTGTTTTGGACGTATATCATTATCGGCGCGATTGCGGGTTGGAACGAATACTATTCCATCTTGCTGTACTTACCGAATTACCCGACGATTGCGGCAGGGCTATTCAATTATAAAGACAAGGCGTATCGGAAATCGGGGTTGCCGATCTTCTTTGCGGGGCTCGTCTATTCAATGATCCCGTCGATCATCTTGTTTAGTTGTTTCTCGGATAAAATCCTCGTGAGCCTTTCGATCGGTGGCTTAAAGGGTTAAAAAATAGAAAAATATATAATAAGGAGATAAAAAAATGAAAAAAATCAAAAAATTAGCTTGTTTTGCACTTGCTACGGTATCGGCGTTTTCTTGCTTGACCGCTTGCGCGCCGGAAGTTCGCGACGACGAAAATACGCTCGAAATTTACATCGGCGACTTCGGTTACGGAACGGAATGGTTGAACGAAGAAATCACGTTGTTCAAAGAACAACAATGGGTAAAGGATAAATACGGCGAAAATTTGAATATTCCCAAACCTAAAATGGACTCCGTTAAAACGAAGCCGATTGATCTTCTTACCTCTGGTACGACGACCATCGACTTGTTCTTCTCGACGGTATCCGTTTCCGACAATATTCAAGCGCACAAATCAAAATTCTTGGATTTGAAGAAAGGGGTATTTGAATCGAAAGCCGACGGCGAAACGTTGACGGTAGAAAACAAGATGAACGAAAGTTATCTTGAGTCTTGTAAATATACGGTAAACGGAACGGATATCTACGCGCAAGTTCCTTGGGTAGACGGATACGTCGGTATGATGTATAACGAAACCGTAATCAAAGAATTGTTAGGCAACAGCGTAAAAATGCCGAACACTTCTATCGAATTTTTGGCAATGCTTGAAGATTTGAGCGATGCAGAACCCGATAAAACGAAGTTCACCCCGATTGCCGTAGCCGGTTTGGATACCGACTATTGGACCTTGTATTTCGACGCGCTTTGGAGACAATACGACGGCGACGTAGCGTACGAAAATTATTTCCAAGGTAAATATTTTGACGAGGAATTGGGCGAATGGAGCAATAAAGACGTGCGTATCGCGACGTTGCCCGGTAGATTAGAGGCTCTTGAATTTATCGAAGCTTGCTTGGACGATAAATATATTGCGGATACGGCTTCGGTTATTAAATTCCAAGACGCGCAACCCGGATTCTTGGAAGGCGCAGGCGCGTTCATGGTCAACGGCGACTGGTTGATCAACGAAGTTTCGGCTTTGGCGGACACCTTTACCGATACGATTAGAGTATTGAAGAACCCCGTATTAAGTTCTATTGCGACGGATAAGTGTACGACGATTGAAAACGACGCCGAACTTTCCGCTGTGATCGACGCGATCGACGCTGGGGAAACTTCTTTTGAAGGAGTTTCGGCTACCGATTTTGAAACGGTAAAGAAAGCGCGTAACTGTACGACGGCGGTTGGCGGTCACTACGCGTTCGTACCTTCTTACTCGAAGGCGACGGGACTTGCGCAAGACTTCTTGAAGTTCCTTGCAACCGATCAAGCGATCGAAAAGTTTATGGAAGTCGGTAAGGGTTTCAGCACGGCGTACAAATACGATATCGATAAAAATTCTACGTTGTATCAATCGTTTGACGAAATGCAAAAGGATAAGCTTGATATTATCAGTGACGGCGCAAACTTAGGGCCTATGAAGAATTATCCGTTGAGCTATTTGGGCGGTTTGTTGTCCGTCAACCAATTAAGACCGCTTGAACATAGATTCTGTTTAATGAAAAAGAACGCAGACGGATCGAATAACGATAACTATAAAACGGCGAAAAACGTATACGACGCAAACGTAAATTATATCGCTAGCGAATTAAACAATATGTTCATTAAGGCAGGTATGTAATCTTGCTCAAGGAGATAAGTTAAATGAAAAAACTGACAAGCTTTATTTTATCCGCGCTCGTCGTATTTAGTTTCGTTGCTTGTGACGATACTTTGAATAACGAGTTGACAGAATTGAATAAAGAAGACGTAAAAGTTTGGACGACGCAGGGTACGGAGAAAATATTGCAAGACGTAGCGTATTTAAACCGTACCGATAACGTCGTGGAAGTGGATGCGTTTAAGAACGAGTATGAAAGCGGACAAATCATCATTTCCGCGCAAAAAGACGTAAAATCTTATTCCTTGCAAGTTTCCGACCTTACCTGCGGAGAGGCGACCTTCTCGAAAGAAAATATTACCTTGTACGCGGAAAAATACATAGACGTAATCTACGTAAAAGAAACGGCGATCGGCGCGCAACCGGGAAGTTATCCCGACGCGCTATTGCCGATGGAAACTTGTATCAAGCACGGCGAAAATAAAGTTGCCGCGGGCGAAAACCAAGGGGTATGGTTGGAGTTTTTTATTCCCGAAAACCAAACGGCAGGTACGTATACGGGTAACGTTACCGTAACGTGCGATAACTTGACCTATACCGTACCCGTGTCCTTGACCGTGTACGATTTGGCGATTACGACGGAAAGCCATTCCAAGAGTTCGTACGCCGTGTATTTGCACGAACTTGCGAACGGGGAATTAGATAATACGGTAGCGATGGAAAAGAAGTACGTAGACTATCTTTTGAATTACCGTATGAGTCCGCAAATGATTCCGACGGGCGAGGGGATTGCGTATTACGAATTGGAAGATACGGAACTTTTCTTGGACGCAGTAATTGAATACGCGAAAAATCCGAAATGTTCTTATTACAACTTACCCTACGCGTCTAAAAGCGTATTGGGCTTACATCCTTCAAACGGCGTTTGGACGACGGTGTTGGACGTAGAGTTGCAAAAAGAATTTTATAAGAAAACGATTTTACGTTCGTTGGAAGAAAAAGTGAATATTTTTGAAAAAGCGGGGACGTATTTCATTTTCATGGACGAGGCGCAAAATAACGTGGGAGATCGTTGTGAAGAGCAGGCTCTCTATACGACGCGCGTTGCGAAAGAAATGCAAGAGGCGTTGTATGCGGAATACGACGCAAGTACCCGTTCGGCGTTACAAAGCGAATACGGCGTAACGGCGGAATTCTTGGAAGAAGTGTTGCGCGATATGCGGGAATTGAAGAATTTGTTCACGGGACATTACGACGAACAATTCGACGGTTTGGGAACGACTTACGTGCCTACGATCGATCGCTATCACGAAGCGGAAGAACGCGACTTTTACGAGCATAATAAAGCGAATTATTATCAAACGGGGGAAAAGGGTGAGCTTTGGTGCTATACGGCAATGAACCCGTATTCCCCGTATCCGACCTTCCATACGGAAGACTATTTGCTCACGTCGAGATTGCTGGGCTGGATGATGTACGATTATAATATCACCGGTTCGCTGTATTGGGATACGACGTTGTACGCGTGGAGAAAGGATAACTTTAACAACTTGCCGTTGCTCGATTATTACGATACGGCGTTGCGTTTCCCGTTTGCAAACGGTGATGGATATTTGGTCTATCCGGGAAAACCTTACGGTATCGACGGTCCCGTGGGTACGGTAAGATTGCAAAGTTTCCGCGACGGGATGGAAGATTATGAAATCTTGTATCAAATCGAAACTTGTTATCAAGAAATTTTGGGCGCAGGCTATACGGGTAGCGAATTTGAATCGGGAATGAGAGCGGTGTTCAATTCCTTGTATTCGGGCGTGAAAGCGAACGTCGGGGAAAAACTCGTCGAAAAATTCCGTGTAGCAAGAGAAAATTTGGCGACGATTTGGTCGTTGGCGAAAGAAGAAAATACGATTTTGACCGATTATCAAATTGCAGGGAATTTCGCTACGATTACCCTTCAAACGCCTGAAAACAACGCTGTGAAAGCGGACGATACGGCGCTAACGCCGATTTCGACGGCAAACGGCGTTAGCGTTTATCAAATCGAAAAGAATTTGAATTCGGCGGTCAATAGCGTCAACGTCCAAGTAACTTGCGGAAACGAAACGTATACCGTTGCGTTCGACCTTGGCGAAAAGATCAATATGATTGAAGCGTCGGCGTTGTTGGGTAACGTTACCACCGTTCTTACGGGCGATAGCGTAAGCGAAACGGTAGATAGCGTATTGGTAGACGGCGTAGCAACGGAATTTGTGAAAGCGAATTTCGCGCAAGCAGGCAAACTGCATACCGTCAATATCAATCCTTCGGCAATCGGCTATACGATGAATAGCAAGGAACTCAAGATTGAGTTGTATAACTATAACAATTATGAAATAGAACTCCGCGTTGACTTTAAGCTGAACGGCGAAATTACGACGATGAGCACGATTAAACTCGCGCCCGGTCGCAACGTCTTGAAACTGAGCGAAAACTCGGCGGCGGATTTGAATAAGACGTTAGAAAGCATCTCGTTGAGAGTTCGTACGACCAACGATAACGAATCTTTGGGCGTTGGTAAGATGGAAATTAAAGGATAAAGCAATGGTTTTGAGCAGGCGATTGAAATAGGTCACCTGCTCAAAGGAAGTGATAAAAGGAGTTGTTTATCAATGAAAAAAAATCGATTAGCAGTTCTTTTGCTCGCTTGTTTATGCGCGTTGGGTTCGGCAGGTTGTCAAAACTTTACAACGCAAAATAACGGCGTAGGGCAAGGAAATTTCAATACGGACGAAGTAGCCGAAGGGGAATTGAAAAAATACGTAATCAACGGGTTTGATAGCGGAAAAGAAATGATGACCTGTCGGGTAGAAGGTACGATCCGTTGTTATTTGGAAGAGGGGGAATACGTCAAAGAGGGGACGGGTAGCTGTAAAATTCTACTCAAAGAAGAAGACGTCTATTTGCCAAAGTTTTATCAAGCGTTTGACTTAAGCACGGTCCCGAACGGAGCGAATTATTCCGAATTCACCGTAGTGGATAAAATATCTTGTTGGGTATATAACGCGCAAGATGTTGCGGTTAGTTTGCCGTTGGAGTTCGTGTTCAACGACGGTACGAAAATTATTAAAACGTATATGTTAGCTCCGTCGGCTTGGACGTTGCTCGTATACGATAACTATCGTGAACTCATGCCTAGTACGATTTGCGAAGGGGTGTATTTCAGTTTCACCCACGTGGGTACGGGCGATTGCGTCTATTACGTTGATAGTCTTTCCGCGTATAAAACCTCGGAAACGTACGAACCCGTAAAACAAGATATGTCGGAACACGAAGTTTGCTCGTTCGATAAAATTTATCAAGCGAAATATATCTTCCCCCGTACCTATTATACGAGCTCGGAAGTCGTCGCAAGTTTTGAATCTTCTTCGTTTACGGCTACGGGCGACGGTAACTCTTTGCACGTTTATTGTCCAGCAGGTTCGGTGAATTGGGAAACGCAACCTGCCGATAAACAAAATTGGCCGGGAATTGAATTTTATAGCGGTATGGTCAGCCAAGTGAAGTGGATGAACTACGACGATAACGATTGTCTTTGTTTTGACGCTTATTCTCCCGAAGAAAACGGTTTGGATTATATTTGGTTGAACGTTTTGGACGGGACGTGGAAATACCGTTATTCGTCGCCTGCATTTGAGCTGAAAAAGGGCAAGTGGGCTACGTATAAAGTGAAAGTCGGCGATATTAAAGCGAAGTTGGGTTACGTCGGGTATTCGTCTATTTCTTCCATCAATCTTTTGTGGGGTGAATTCGTTGGCGAAGACCGCGAATTATGGATAGACAACGTAAGAATGGAGGTAAACCAATGAGTATGAAAAGACGCGTTGCAAGTTTGCTTTTAGCTAGTTTCGTATGTATTCTTCCGTCTGCGTTGACTTCTTGTGATAACGAAAGCGCGTTTGGACTCGTTGGGTTCGACGTGGAAAAAACCGCAACAACGACCTTCGGTTCTTTTTATACCGCGGAAAACTTTTTGTTAAAAGATAAGTCGGAAAGATATTACAAGGTTGGCGTTTCGGTCATCGAAAATAAAACGCAAGAAGAAGTTCTCGTCGTTGCCGATACTTTCCGCGTTGAAAGCCCCTACGGTTATACCATTCGTTACACGGTCAAAAAAGACGGGAAAGAGTTGGTCAAAACGACGAACGTACAAGTGGATATGAGCGATTACGTTCCCATTTCCGTAAATTGTCCGAAAATCGTGGATATTGGGGAAACGGTTGAGATCGACGTTACGGCTCGTTACGGAGTGGAAAATTATTCTGTAAGCTTACAAAAAGACGGAGAGTCGGTGGTGCTCAACGAAGGGAAGTTCTATGCGGAAAGTACGGGACTTTATACTGGTAAGGTAATCTATGCCTTGGACTATTTAGAAGGAAAGGAAAAGCAAAAGGTCTATAACTTCGAGATTTTGGTGCGTGATCCTATTCAAGACGCCTTGAAAAACGGTATTTCTTCGCCAACGGCGGATAAAGGAGTAGATGAGTCGCAATACGAAGGTTGGACGACGTTTACCGGTTGGGAAGGTTACGACGCGTATGTTGGCGACGTCACGATCGGTGGGGAAACCAAGACGGGAGAGTTCTATTCTTTTAAAGCGTTCAATTGGGGTGGCTACGTGAGCTTCATGCCTGATTATAGTATGAAAATTTTAAACCATTTTGCAAACGAAGGATATTTCTTGGAGATGGAAGTAGGCTTGCAAGGGCTTTATAATTACGTGGATAACACGCCGTCAACCTTTAAAGATAGCTACCTGCTCAGCGTTTTTGGCGAATCCAAAGAGTTCAAAGTGAACGAATGGACGACGGTAAAAATCGATTTGAGAAAGTACATGGCGATGGCGGAAGGGTTCACGAACAAGACGCTCGATCCGTCGAAGACGGGTATGCTTGGATATACTTGGTCGGTTGCAGATGTAGAAGACGTATATTCGAATTGTTACGTGACCAATTTCCGTTTGGTAAACCGTTTGACGGAAGAAGGGATTTCTTCGCCTGTTTTAGAGAAAGGCGTGGAACAGTCGCAATATGAAGGCTGGACACCTTTCACTGCGTACACGGGTACGAGTTCGTACGTTGGCGACGTGACGATCGGAGGAGAAAAGAAGTCGGGTGAGTTTTATACTTTCAAAGCGTTCAATTGGGGCGGTTACGTTAGCTTGATGCCCGATTGTAGCGTAAAAGCATTAAGAGAATTCTTGGCGGAAGGCTATTCTTTGCAGATGGATATAGGCTTACAAGGCTTGTATAACTACGCGGACGATACGGTGTCCTCCTTTAAGAGTAGTTACGCGTTGAATATTTTAGGCGAAACGGTAGAGTGCAACGTAAACGGGTGGACGCGAGTTACGTTGGATTTGGAAGATTATATCACGTTGGTGGAAGGATTCGTCAACGAAACGCTGAATCCTTCGAATACGGGTTTGATCGGTTATACTTGGACGGAAGAAGATACGCAGGACGTCTATACGTATTGCTACGTTACCAATCTTCGGTTGGTAAAACTTTAATAAAAGCCGTATTCGAGTAAAACAAAAAAAGAGACAGATAAGGAAGTGATTTGATATGATAGAAATCAAAACGATATCCTCTCTTGATAAAATGATTGGTTTAGATACAGTATATCCCTTAAAAAGCGCAAGTATTTTTAAGGGAGAGCTGTATCATTTCGGCGTATATGCGAAAAGTACTTACGCATGGGCAACGCATAGTTTGGAATTAATTTGCACGAGCCCCATCAAAGACGCAATTAAAATATATCGAGTGGACAACAGTCCCGTATTCTTTGATAACTACGCGGAACACGACGATTACGTGGATTTTGAAGGAGAAAAGTACGTTGCGGACGTTTTGGAAGAAGATTTGAGCCGTTTGGTTTTACCGCCGTGGAAATATTTGTTTTTCGAGGTGGAAGTGGACGGAACGAATCTGTCTTGCGGAGAATATAAAATCGAATTTCTTTTGAAAGATGCGAAAGGCGAAGAGTACGATACGGTTACGTTTTCGTTGGAAGTCATCGACGCAACGTTGCCTAAGCAAGAGTTTTTGGTAACGCAATGGTTGCATCCCGACTGTATCGCGAACGTCCACGGCGTAGATATCTTTTCGGACGAATTTTTTGATCTGTTCAAAGAATACGTTTCGACGGCGGTACGCTATGGGCAAAATATGTTACTGACGCCACTGTTCACCTATCCGTTAGACACGGAAATTAACCACGAACGTAGAACGTTTCAGTTGGTTCGTGTAAAAAAGACGAACGGCGCGTACAGTTTCGATTTTTCGTTACTTCAAAAATATATTCAAATTGCGATGCAATGCGGGATTCAACAAATCGAGTTTTCCCATTTGTTTACGCAATGGGGGTTGAAAGGTTGCCCTAAAATCGTGGCGGAAGTGGACGGGAAAGAGCAAAAGATTTTCGGTTGGGCGCAAAATCCCTTGGACGAAGAATACCTTGCCTTTTTAGACGTATTTTTAGACGAATTAATCCTTTTTATCAAAGAACGGGGATACGAAGAACTTTGTTGGTTCCATATTTCGGACGAAGCGACCAAAGAATATTTAGAACGCTATAAAGAAGCTTATCAGTTCGTAAGACGAAAGATTGGAAATATGCGGATTATAGACGCGATGTCCGACTATGCGCTTTGTGAAAGCGGTTGCGTGGATATTCCAAGCGTTTGCATCGATAGCGTGCAACCGTTTATGGAACATAACGTCAAGCATTTCGTCTATTACGCGTGTTTACAATATAAAGATTATTATTCCAATCGATTTATGGCAATGCCGTTACAAAGAACGCGGATCATCGGTATGCAAGCGTATCTTGGTGGCGCGATGGGCTTTTTGCATTGGGGGTTGAATTTTTATTCGTCTGGATTGTCGTTCTTCCCTATCGATCCTTATCGCAATACGGATGCAGGCGGTTTTTTCCCGGCGGGAGATCCGTTCATCGTCTACCCTGGAAAAAATGGCGTAAAACCGTCGTTACGGCTCTTTGCGTTTGGGGACGGCTTACAGGATTATCGAGCTTTGCAACTTTTGGAAAGTTTGAAAGGTCGGGAGTTTGTTGTGAGCTTATTGAAAGCGGAAGGCGTTGACGGATATAACGTTTATCCGAGATCGAAAGAATGGCATCTTCGCTTTAGAGAAAAAGTGAATCAATTGGTAAAAGAAAGTATCTAATAAAAAAGATAAAGGAGAAAATATGGCTTTAAAGAAATTGAAAAAGACAATGATCGTATTGTTGTTGACGCTGACGTGTAGCGTTGGTGTGGCTTTTCAAAGCCCCGCGCCAAGCGCATTCGCGGAAGGCGTGAAACGGACGCAAAGTAGCTTTATTACGAGTGAAAACGGCGTAAAAGTCACGGAAAATTATTCCCACGCTACACTCGATAAAGGGAAGAGCGGGGTCTTGATTGAAAGTACGGCAACGGGTACGTCGGCAAACGGCGCAAGTTTTTCGATCGCAGATCCCATGACAGGGACGTTTTCCTTGGATTACCGCGTGTTTTCCGAAAAGGATTACGCAGGGCAAACGCCGAGTAGCGGTGGCGCGGATTGGGGTACGGAAGCGCTCAATCCCTATTGCGATCTTCGCCAACTCACGATCACGGTAACCGATACGATTTCGGGTAAGAGCTTTTCGATCATCCAAGAAGGCGCGGCGAAATACTCTTTAACTTCGACGATGTTCTCGGTAAAAACGGGTTCAATGAAAGAAGCGATCGGCTATAAATATCCCGATTGGGATTATAAAAATCCGTCGGTCAACCTTTGGGGGTATAAGTGTATCGCCTACGGTACGAGCTTTTCCAATAAAGGATTGAACAGTATGGGCGGTTACGCGACGGACGGAGGACTTTCTTCAAACGTGGAATTCGATCCCTCGGATATGAAAGTATACGTGTGGGCGAAAACGCCGAAACAAGGCTATACGAAGGTGGAAATTATTGATTTATCCAACCCGAATCTCGTCGGCGTAGACAACGTACTTTCCACGGAAGATTTCACGAAGTATACCGTTTCCGTTACCTTTGATAAGTTGACGAACAACGCATATACGGACGCGAATATCATGACGGCGTACGACAGAACGGCGCGCATGATCTTGTATTCGCTCAACGGTCAATCGTTTGCAGGGACGATGGAAAACGGAAGCTGTGTGATCACCGATAACGTTGGGGGTGTAGGTATTCTTACCCCTTCGACGACGGATATGTGCGCGGGGAAGGAGTTTTCTTTCTCTATCACGTCCTACGACGTTCTGGACGGTTTTGGAGATTATACGCAAGATATTTTCTATTCCACCGATTACGACGACGCGCAAAAATCGCTGACGTACGCGAACGGTTACAAGGTAACGCTTGAAAAGTTCGGTACGTTGACTGTGACGGTACCTGGGAAGATCGATAGTAACGGTAACGCAGGTACGGCGAAAACCTACGTCTATCGGGTGCGAGACGAATTTAAACCGGAAATGGTTTTTGTCGATACGGTGAATCTGCAAGAAAAATTCGATATTGAAGGGATCAACAATTCCATTTGCAAACCTTGGATTAGCAAGGACGATATACGGTTTACTTCGGACGATAGAAAGCAATATACGGTATCAATTAGCGTAACGACGCCTCAAGGTACGATCCATACCAACACGATCAACAGTTTGCCGTTCAACGATTTTGGTGTTTATACCGTAACGTATAAAGCCGTGGACGAATTTGGCAATACGGCGAGCCTTTCTCGCGAATTTGAAGTCGGGGATTTTAAAGCGCCTGAAATTTTGTTGCGTAGTGAAAAAATTACCGCCTATCGTGGAGAAAGCGTGAATCTTGCGCCGTTGTCCATTTTAGATAACTACACTTTATCGCCCAACTATACTTGCGCGATTTATAAGGACGGAACGTTGGTGGAAAATGCGGTAGAACGGTTTACGCCGAATGAAGCTGGCGAATATATCGTCGTATACGAAGCAAGCGACGAGAGTGGCAATACGGTGAATAAAGAAATCAAGTTGACCGTTTTGGAAAATTACGCGCAGTCGAACGGAGCGCAACCCACGTTCTTGCAAGCAATCGTATCGTGGTTTAAGCAGTTGTTCTCTTGGTTGTTTGGATGGATGGCGTAAAGGAGGTAATTATGAGAAAAACAGTGTCTAAAATTGCAATGATATCGGCGACAATATTGCTCTCCCAATCTTTGATCAGTTCGCCTTTCGTTTACGATGTCACGGCGAATAATTTAGTGGAAAAGACGTATTATTCGTATGATTTTGAAACGCTTACGAAGGTTCCTACGCAATGGGAGATCGTGTCTTACAATAATGCAAGTAGTTTGACGGTTTCCGACGGCGCGCTTATGGTGAATAACCAATCCGCCACCTATTCCGATTCGGATACTCGCGACGACGCGACGGAAATCACGTTACCGCCCGTTACGAGCGATAATTATGCGATTGAATTTGATTTTTACCGCTTGGAGAGCGCACAGAACGCTTCTATTTCTATCAAATACGCGATTCAATCAAACGGCGCGGGGTACGAGTTCCGTATTCCAATGGCGCAACACGACGCAAACCATCCGTTTTGGTACACGCATAACACCGCAATGGAGTATCGCAAGGTGCTCGCTGGTGGAAGCGTAAAAGGGAATGTCAACAATTATCGGTTCTGGAATTTGAATTTTTATCCGAGCGAATTTTTCAAATCGACCGCCTATCATTTCACCTTCCTTCGAAACGAAGGGAGAAACCGTTTGTTTATCAACGGGGTAGAATATTTGAATCACGACGACAATAATAAAATTTATATGGACGACGAAACGGGTTCTTTCGATCGGTACGTGGGCGGAGATATGATTTTGCGCTTCAACCGCGCGATACAAGCGAAGCTCGATAATTTGAGCGTAAAAACGCCTGCGAAGTATTTGCAAGAAAGAGTAGAAGCGCTTGGCGATACGAGCGCGTGGGAAAATTCGACGATCTTGCAAAACGTTGCGGAGATTAAAGCGGTTCGCGATTTATATCAAGAAATGCTCGACGAAACGCAAAGGTCGGATTTGGAAGCCTATCAAACAATCGAATCTGTTTGGGAAAAATATTGCAAGATCGTAGCGCCGAAGATCACCGTGAGCGAAGGCTTGAAAGGTTCGGTGTCTGTAGGCACGGAAATCGATTTAAGCGCTATGGCGACGGCAAAAGATTATCAAGAAAGAGAACTTGCGGTCGAAATTCAAGTTCTTTATCAAAATAAACATTTACTTGTGAAAAACGGTAAAGCAAGTTTCAACGAAGCAGGCGAGTATCTCATACGCTTTATCGCGTATGACAGAAACGGGATCGGGAAGACGGTAGAACGCACCGTCGTCGCCGCGTAAGGAGGGAGTTATGAAAAAAATTGTTAGTATAGGTTTAGCAATAATTTGTTGTGGCTCGTTCGTCGCTTGTAGCGGTCTTTCCCGTATCGAAGGGGATAATGAGTTGAATAACAGATATACGACGGTGACGACTTCCAACGCAACGGCGAGATGGAAAGACGGTAGCGCGTTTACTCCCGTTTTACGGTTTATCGCAGGGAGCGACGTACATATCTATCCAGATCCGAGCTGGTCGGAAGGTAGATTCGAACGGTTGTTCCGTGACGCTTACGCCTATTCCGAAACGCAGGAATACGATCGCTTGGACGCGGTCATTCTCAACGGCGACCTTTGCGAACGTGGCGAACCGAAAGAATACGAACGACTGATGGACGTCATTAAGGAAAACGCTAACGCCGAACAAACGCAAGTCGTTGCAAGCTTTGCCGGTCACGAAGTTATCTACTACGCAAACCAGGGTAAGGACAAAGAAAGTATCGATTATATCACGGGATACACGGGGAACGATGCGTGTACGCACTTAGCGATTAACGGATATCACTTTATCGTCGTTTCCAATATGCGCGACGCGTCGCAGATGCTTCCCGAAGGATACGATAACGAATGGGTGGCGAAACAATTCGCGACGGCAAACGCCGACGATCCCGAAAAACCAATTTTCTCATTCTATCACCATCCCGTAGTCAATACGGTGCTCGGTTCTAATGAAGCGAACGAAGTGTTCGGTGATTTGTCCGTCGCTTGGAATCCCTATAATACCTTTGATAAAACGGAACCTACCTATAAAGACGTGCTCGAAAATTATCCGCAAACGGTACAGTTCTCTAGTCACTCGCATAGTTCGGTGGCAAACTCGATGATCGTGAGCCAAGAAAACTATACGCATATCAATACGGGCGCGACGAACTATATGGGACGTTCGGCCAACGGATTCGTGCAAGAAGAACAAATCGCATGGATGAGAGAGAAATTGGATTCCCTTGCTACGTTGGAAGCAAAAAAGGCGTATATGATTGATAATATCGCTTACGACTACGATTATACGAACGATAACGATAGAGTGAATTATTTGTTTGATCAAATGGGCGGAAATCGTTTCTATAAAGAAAAGGATACGAAAGGCCTGTATCAAGAATTTATCAATTACGTTAGGAACGCGTCCAACCAAGCAGAGTTGATGACGATTTACAAAAGTTTCCTTTCGGTTTTGGAAACGTTCGTAGGATCAAACCCCGTACACGCGATCGCCGTTTCTACGATGTATCTTATTGAAGTAGACGCAAAAAACCGTATCCGCGTGATGCCTTACGACTTGATTAGCGGTAAATTCCTTACGAACCAAGGTGTAGGCAAGGAAGTCGAACAACTCGTCTATTATATCGAAGACGCGAGCGACGCCAGCACTTGGGAATACACGGACGATCGTATCACGTCGGCATCGAAACCGTATTTTACGCAAGAAGCGAAAGCGGACGTACAGTTTAGTTACGCGAAAAATAGCGACGGTTTATACACGTTGGATTTCGATTTCCCCGTAGCGAAGGACGCGGAAGGGGTGGAAACGTATTGGATTAGCGTTACGGAAAAAGGTAAGCTTCCTTACGAAGGGCTGATCCATACGCCTTATTCTTCGATGTATTACATGTCCACGCCACTCACGAGAAGATTTGTGAGCGCATATCGGGTAGAATTGGAGTCGGGCAAGACCTATCAACTTATCGTACAAGCGAAAAACTTCTACGGTAAAATGAGCGATATGGAAAATTCCATCGTATACGAGTTTACGGTTGCATAAGGAGAAGATATGAAAAGAATAAATAAATGGATAGTATCCGCGCTTCTCTTGGTGGGAACGAGCTTATCCGCCTTTGGTTGCGGTACTCCGCAAAATACGCAAAACGAGCTCAAAAACCCCATCGATACGCAAGTTTTATTTGATTTTGAAGGGGAAACCGATCTTGAAAGATTGGATTTCTACTACCAAACGGGCGAACGGAAATTAACGGACGAATACGTTTTGCAAGGCAACCGTTCCTTGAAAGTAACGGTGAATGCAGTTAGCGTGAATGCCAAGGCGTTCCCTGCTATGGGCTTTAGCGCAGTGACGGAAGGAGTTGGCGATTTCACGTCCATCGACAATATTGGCGTAGACGTATATAACCCTGAAAGTTCCGACTTATTCGTCGGGATCAAGTTGTTGGACGGGGTAAATAAAACGTTGTATAACGAAATAAAATACGTTTCTCCGTCTACGGTTGGGAATCTTCGGTTCGTCTTGAACGATCTTTCGGTGGAAAGCAAGGTTGCTTCCGTGCAGTTCTACGTGTATAAAAACGGTATGGAAGAAACGGGGCTCAACTATTATATCGATAATATAACGATCACGAAAGGAAGTCAAAACTACGTAAAAACGCTTGCATACGGCGAAATCGTTTCCTTTAAGGAATATTCCGATATCGATTCCGTAAGCCTAAAGAGCGCAAATCCTGCTTTCCCCGTCGTCGCCAAAGCTTATGAAAGAAACGCGCTTTGCTTGAATTTTACGGGACTCGTAGGGGATTTTGATAAAACGATCGCAGATTTGACGGTTGCCGATCAAAAAGTATCCCTTGCAGTAGAGGAAGACGTTCTTGCAAAAATCGATTTTTCGGGCATTTCTACGGTTTACGCTGACGTGTATAACGAAAGCTATACCGAACGCAAGGTAACGATTTGGTTTGAAAACGGCGCAAAACGTACGTCGAAAACGTTTACTCTTCCCGCTGGAAAATGGCAAACGGTAAAAATTTCGACCGATGGAAAACAAGTGGAAAAGTTAGGGTTTGAATTTAACTCTACCGACGTCGTAGACGGCGCGAAAACGTTGATCCGTTCAATACGATATACGTTATAAGGAGGGAATTATGAAAAAGAAAATCGTAAAGTTATTATCTACAATAATTCTTTCTACGTCCGTATTTTCCATGGTGGCGTGCGGAGAAGTGGAAACGCAAGCTCCGACCGTGAAAGAAATTGATTACGGTACGGTGTATTCCGTTTCTGTGGCAAGCGGTACGCAGGTAACCGTGCTTGATCCGAAAGGACGGCTTGTAAAACTCTACGGCAACTCTTTCGTGCCGACAGAAATGGGGGATTATACGTTAATCGAAGAAACGAAAAACGGTATTATTAAAACTCTTCTTCGCGTTATAGACCAATCCGCGCCAACCATTCAAGCAGATAGAGAACGGCTCTACGCCTCCGTTGGCGGAGAAGTCGCACTCCCCCAAATCACGGTGACGGATAACTGCGATACGGCGGTAGCGTATAAAGCGTATCTTGTAAATGGAGAAACGGAAACGCTTTTGACGGACGAATTCGTATTCACCGAACAAGGGGATTATTCCGTTTTGATCAAAGCGACGGATAAGGCGGGTAACGTTGCGCAAAAATCGATTGCGTACACCGTCGTTTCAGGCACTTCGAACGAATTGATTACCGTCGTAGATTTTGCAAGCGAAAAAGGCAAAGACTGCGTTTACGATACGCTCGGCGTAACTGCAAGCTATCAAACGGATATCAAGAAAGCAGGGGAGACGGGCGCGACCAAAATTTCCGTGACGTCGGAAACAGGTAAGAAACTGTTTAGAATTAAAGATGCCCGTATTTTGGATATTACCCCGTACGCGTACGTCTATTTCAACGTTTATAACGATAGTACCGAGCAAGTGACTTTGAGTTTGAACGACGCGGTTGCGTATAGCCTAGATCCCAAGTCTTGGACGGAAGTTCGAGTAGACGATTTCGCGGAATTGGAAGAGTCAAACAGCGAGCTTTTAGGGGCAACCTTTACGGCAAAGAACGTCAATGGTTTGGTGTTTGAATTAAAAGATAACGAACGGGTAAGTAGCCAAGTTGACGTTTATTTTTCAAATATGTACGCGATCACGTCGAGCGCGTCGGAGCTTGTAAAACGTATTGCATTGTTGCCCGAAACGCTCACCGAAAGCGATATGGGCGCGGTGGATAGTATTTTCCGTGGTTACGAAGTAGCAACGGCGGAAAACAGAAACGGCGTAACAAATTACGGTGCGTTTGCTAATAAGATAAAGAACTATTATTCGTTGGCTTATCCCACGACGCCGAACGACGATAAAGCGTATTTGTTCGATTCTCCGTACGGCGTAAGACAAATCAAGTCGGCATACGGTCAAAACGGCCCTGAACTCGTCGATTTGACGACGTCGTTTACGTCTGATAAAGCGTACGGTGAAGAGGGCGGTAGCTTGAAAGTAACGTCCACGGGCGACGCTTGGAACATTTCCGTCTATTTCGGGTTTAGCGATATCGATCTTTACGGATATACGAAATTGACTTTCTATCTCTATTTCGATTTCTGCGATAAAGCGATTCTCAATATTTGGGATACGGAAATGGACGGCGTAACGGTCACGGGAAAAGGCGCGTGGCAAAAGGTGGAAATGAGCTTGGTATCGTATATCAGGACGATGGAAGGCTTGTATCTCCACGCATACTTTGACGATTGGAACACGGCAATGACGGCAGGTCAAAGCCTGTATATTTCGTCCATCATCTTTTCGTGAGGTAGCGGTATGAAAAAATGGATATCTTTAATTATCTCTATGATCTTTGCGGTTGCGTTTACGGCGTGCGCGGGGCAACCCGACTCCCAAGCGAAAACAACCCTTTCCGACGAGAACGTTACTCTGCTTTGCGATACGACGGGTACGATCACGTTTGATAGCCAAAACAGTGAAAATATCGAATGGCGCGTTTCGGACAACTCGGTAGTGAAACTTTCTCCCAATCCACAGGATAACCGTTATTTAAATATTACGGCGTTAGATCCGGGGATTGCGATTATTGAAGTTTGCCAAGGCGACGTGGTGGAACGTTGTACCGTCAAGGTCGTGGCGCTTTCTCTAATGCGTGGGGAAGGTCATAAATTGACCTTGGATTTGAAAGACGGCTACGTTTCCAAGAATTTAGCGGTGTATACCAATTTCCCCGACGACAAGAGTTTATTCTATCGTAGCGATAATTTACAAGTCGCTTACGTGCAGAACAACGGCGTGGTCGTAGCGGTGGGCGTTGGAGTAACGAACGTAACGGTTTCCCATCCGTCGGGCATCACGTACGTCGTGACGGTCACCGTCGTCAACTCTTCGCTTTCAGAATGATAGGTGAGATTGCTTTTGTACCAGTCATTGCGAACGAAGCGTAAGTGAAGTGTGACAATCTCTCGGAAATATAAGGTGCAAAAGTGATTGCCACGCTGAACGGCTCCGTTCTGAAATGACAATTAGAAAGGATAGTTTCTAAAACAACAGTCGAAAGACTGAAAAATATATAACAAATTTTTTACTCAGAAAAAATAAAAAAAGGAGGAATGAATATGAAGAGTAAAAGAAAAGCAACAAGCTTGGCAATCGCTAGCGTAATGGCGCTTTCGTGTCTTACGGCAGGCGTTGCTACACTTACCCCCGTATCGGCGGAAGGGACTGAAACCGTGCAAGGCTTCACCTATAACACGGCAGACTTCACCGTTACGCAAGACTACGGCGCGTACGTAGACGGTAGCGTATTTTCGTATCCCAGCGGAGCTGAAGTTTATGCAGGCGCTTTCCGTAAAGTCGGTTCGAAAGTACGTTTGGACGCAGGTAGAAACGGCGTACTGTTTACGTCTAAAGCCAGTGGTGACGACGCGGAAGGGAAAAAGGTTTCGCTTGCAAAAGAACAAACGGGCGATTTTAGCATGGATTTTCGTGTATTCTCGCAACAGTCTGCGGTAGGTCATTCGTATGCGGAAGCGGCGAGAAATGCGACGACGGATTCATCTTATCAAAACACTGCCGTGTATGACGATCAACATAATCCGTTCCAAGATATTCGTCGGGTAGATATTACCTTTACGTCCGTATCTAATCCCGATAAGGCGTTTACAGTCAAAATTTTTGGTAACGATACCGAAAATACATGGACGGATTCTTCGGCGATTGTAGAAGTAAAAGGCGATACGTATACTACGGGTGGAGTTATTGTAGGTTATGGTATTTGCGCGGATGGCCATACCAATGAGTGTTATGCGAATGGTGAAGCTTGTATGGGGCATAGAACGAGATTGCCCGGCACTTCGTTCACGAACGTTTCGAGAAATACGACTAGTATGCCGACTTCCATTTGGTTTGACGCCGAAAATATGAAAGTATACGGCAAAATTTATACGGAAACGTTAAACGAGCTTGGCGCAAACGGCGCGAACGTTACGGAAGAATATCGCTTGATCCGTGATATGACGAGTTTACCGGTGGTTACTAAGACTGACGGTTGGATGACTCTTAGTTCGGACGATTTTAAAGACGGTTATACCGTAGATATTGCAGTAGGCGATATGACGAGCAATACTACCGCCTTAAAGCAACCCGTTTGGACGGGTAGTTGGGATAATAGTGAAGCAGGATTGGCTAATACTGCTGCTACGCCTTCCCCTTACGTTCGTTGTACTTCTAACGATTTTGACGTAAACGGCGACGGTACGGTAGACACCAACTATACCTACGACAGATATGCGAACTTTATCATTTACGATATCAACGGCGAAGCGTTGGACGTAAAGGACGGTTGGACGGTAGAAAATACCACGCTTACGACCGTGAATGCAGGAAAGTATAATATTAGTGACGGCGGTCCTTTTGCCGAGCCTACTTGGAGTGGTACGGATCAATATAAGAATAATTTGACGGCTCTTGCAAAGTTTGGTTATGCGCCCGGAGACGTATTGCAAGGTCTTAAATTTACGAGCAAAGTAAACAATAACGGCGCGGTTGGCGAAGGGTTTAGCTTGAACGTGGACGATTTCACAAACGCGGACGGCGCGTTTGCGATGAAGATCGGCGCGGAATTCGACGTTTCCAAATCTACGACGAAATGGAACGTTAAAACCAAAGATGCCTATAATACAGATCACTCTTTGGGCAATATGAACGTGCAAGAACGCGGTTTGGGGGATTACGCGGAAGCTATCGACCAATATTCGGACGTAAAGGAATTGAAGATTACTTTCCGTTCGACGGTAGATCCTTCGAAAGCGTTTAACGTTTATTTGGTATCCCGTACTTCGGCAAATACACAAGTGGCAGTCTATACGGAAATCGAAGGGGAAAACTATATCAATAGCACGATGCATCGCGGTTGGGCTTTGAATTGGGGCGCATATTCTTACGGTGATTCTCAAGGTACGTTTGGTTCGAGAACGGTAAACCTTTACGGTGAAACGGACGATACGTATTGTTTCCCGTTGATTAAGTTTGATCCTACTACGATGGGTATTTACGGCTTGAGCGCACAAAACGTATTTAATTATAGAACGCTTTCTACAGCTTACGAAGACGCTCGTTTTGAAAACGGCGTAAGCGCAACGCTTGATTCTTCTTATTTCTATAATAACGGTGAATCCACCTACACGGTATCCGTTTCGGTAGAAAGAATGAATACGAAAGAAAACGTTGGCGTAAATCAACTTTCTTCGTTTAAAGGTTCTTGGAGTACTTTTGCAAACAATCTTTACGTAGACGGCGCACAAGGCGCGCCTACGGAAGGTTGGGATCACCAAGCGGTTATCCACGTTTACAAGCTTTACGATAAGACGGCTATGACGAGCGTGAACGGCGAAGTGAAGGGTACGACGGTAACGGCGGAAGAAGATTTCGGTTTGAACTTCTATTACGATCTTCCTTATGGTAACAGCGCGACGGCAACGATGCAAATGGACGGTCAAGAAGCAGTCGAAGTAAACGGCGTATACGATAACGCAAAATCGCTTTGGAGATTTACCTATCCCGTAGCGGCGAAAGATTACGCAAAAGACGTAACCGTAACGCTTACGAAGATCGACGGAAACGCTGTAAACGGCGCGACTTATACGAAGAACGTAAAGGACTATACGCAAGATATTACAAACGGGGATTATTCGAGTGAATCCAAAGAACTCGTAGCTTCGCTTACGACGTACGCGGAATCGGCAAGCGCTTACTTCAATAAGACGGCGACGGAAAAGGTAACGGAAAACGTCGTTGCGGCGGCGGATCTTGCGGAATCGAAGATGAGCCTCGTTGGTAGCGACGACGGCGTAGTAATGGAAGGCGCAACGCTCGTTTTGGAAAGCAAGACGATCATCAACGTATACTTCACGGCTACGAACGTTCCCGTATGTACGGTAAACGGTACGCAAGTCACGGCGAAAGCAGTTGCAGGTCAAGAGAACTTGTACGTAGTGAGCGTAGAAGTTGACGCGAAAGAGTTGAGCACGATGCAAACGATCGTAGTTGGCGATTATACCCTTTCTTATAGCGCGTATAGCTATATCGAAATGGTCGTTGACAAAGCGAGCCCTGCGCTCTATAACGTATTGCAAGCGCTTTATGATTATTGTGAATATGCGAAAGCGTATTTAAATTAAGGAGGTAGAAATATGAAAAAAGAATTTACAACTCCTATCGTTGAGATTACCGTCATTGATAATAGTGACGTACGCACGATCAATTCCGGCGATTCGTTCCAAGAAAACGAATTACCCTTAGCTCCTTTTGCAAAATCATGAGAGGGGGTACGTTAAAACGAATCATCGTGGGCGTATTGATAAGTGTTTGCTTATGCAGTGCGTTCGGTTGCGCCACGCCTGAATCAGACGATTCGGGCGGTGGTAATAACCCGTCAACCGAGCAAGGCGGTGGTGGAAACTCGAATCCGTCTTTGCCCGAACAAGGTGGCGGAGAACGGGATGATTTGGGTGAAAACGAACTTCCTTTCGTGCCTGTGGAGTAATTTGGCAGAACGCTTTTTAGAGAGCGAGAAATTTCTCGCTCTCTTGGAAAGCGAAAACGATGAAAAAGACCTTAGCCAAGTCAGTATAATCCGAACCCAGATTTTTTCTACTCAAAATTGTTTCGCACCCAAAATGAGAAATTTTAAGATGATTTTGGGCGAGAAGGAAGCAATAATACTGGACGTATTATAATGACGACGAGTCCAAAAGGGCTTAAAATATCCGTTTTGGGCTGGTACGGATTACAATGACTTGGCTTAATTATAAGGAGAAAAATATGAAAAAGATTCAAAAACGAAATGGTATCATTTCTTTGGCTCTTGCGTTTGTCTGTTTCGTATCGGGCGGAATTACGTCGATTTTGGCGAACGCGGAAGAAACGGCAAAAGAACAAACGGTGCAAGGCGTCACGTATAATACGGACGATTTTACCGTTACGCAAGACTACGGCGCGTACGTGAACGGTACGGTATTTTCCCATCCCGTTTCTCACGCGGCGGACGGCGTGCACGCTTATACGTTGTCGAACGTAGGCTCGAAAGTACGTTTGGACGCTGGTAAAAACGGTTTACTGTTCACGTCCAAAGCAAGCGGTGACGACGCGGTCGGTAAAAAGGTAACCCTTGCGAATAAGCAACTTGGCGATTTTTCGATGGATTTTAGAGTATTCTCAAAAGAGAGCGCGGTTGGTTGCGCGTGGGTAGAATCTTCGGAAGGCGCGAATTTGAACGATTACGAACGGGATGCGATCTACGACGATAGACATAATCCTTTCCAAGATATGAGAAGGGTAGATATCACTTTTACGTCCGTATCCAATCCTGAAAAATATTTCACGGTAAATATTTTCGGAAACGATACGAGTTCGCTTACCGATTGTTCGGCGTCGGTATTCGTGGTTGGCGACGTGATTAAAACGAGCGAAAATTTATTCGGTTACGGGATTTGTGACGAATGTGGAAAGTTGTGCTATGCAAACAATAAACCGCACCACAAGACGAGATTGTACGGCAATACGTTCTCGAACTCTACGAATAATTCTTCAAGTTCGCCTACGTCCATTTGGTTTGATCAAGAAAATATGATGGTGTATGCGAAGAGCTATAACGAAACGTTGCCCGAAAAGACGGGCGCAAGCGGGGTGAACGTGGTGGAAGAATATCGTTTGATTCGCGATATGAAGAGTAACGCTTTACCTGGCGCGTATACCTTAAAATCGGAAGATTTTGAAGCGGGTTATACCGTAGAAATTGCCGTTGGGGATATGACGAGTAACGCCACTGCGCTTAAAAGATCGGAATGGGATACGAGTTACCAATGGGCAGGCTTGGCAAACGAAGAAGATCCTTCGCCGTATTATCGTTGCGCGTATAGAGATTTTGACGTAGACGGCGACGGCGTTGTGGATACTAATTACACCTACGACAGATACGCGAATTTTATTATTTACGATATCAACGGCGCGGAAATGGACGTAAAAGACGGTTGGACGGTAGAAGAAACCACGCTTACGACCGCTACGGCGGGGAAGGTCGGCGAAGGGATCAAAAACCCTGGCTCAGAATGGACGCAACAAGCTTGGTATGATAGCGCGATTTCGGCGTTTGAAGGGTTTGGTTATGCGCCGGGCGATGTATTGCAAGGGCTTAAATTTACGAGTAAAGTAAACAACAACGGCGCGGTTGGCGAAGGCTTTAATTTGAACGTAAATGATTTCACGAACGATAACGGCGCGTTTGCCATGAAGATTGGCGCAGAATACGATTATACGAAAGCGACGACGAGTTGGGCGGGCAGTAAAGGCTTAAAGCTTGACGAACGTGGTTTGGGTGAATATGCGGAAGCAATCGACCAATACTCGGACGTAAAAGAATTGAAGCTTACTTTCCGTTCGACGGTGGATGCGACGAAAGCGTTTAATCTCTATTTGGTTTCTCGTACGGCGAATCGTGCAGGTTTGGCAATCTATTCGGAAATTGAAGGTGAAACGTATATTAACAACAGTTTGCACCGTGGTTGGGCGTTATGCTATGCGGCGGGAAACTTGACTACGGGTGATCCCTATCAAGTATCGGGCGGTAGTTTTGGTTGCGCAGGTGTTAGCGACTGGGGCGAAAGCGACGATACATACAATTTCCCGATCATTCAATTTGATCCCGTAACGATGACTGCGTACGGATATTCCAACCAAGCAGCAAAGAAGATTCGAAATTTTGGGCAAGAATATTCGTCTACGGCTTTTGCGGATGGAAAGAGCGCAACGCTTGATTCTTCTTATTTCTATAATACGGAAACGAACGAATCTACCTACACGGTGTCCGTTTCGGTAGAGAGAATGAATACGAAAGAAAACTACGGACAAAATACGATTAAGTATAGTACGGGTTGGATGGGTTCGGAAAAGACGGTTGGTATCTATGCAAGCGACGCGCAAGGCGCTCCGACGGAAGGTTGGGATCATACGGCGGTAATTCACGTATATAAATTGTACGGCGATAAGACTGCGGAAGATTACGATTTACCCGTTTCTACCGCTACGTATAGAACGGCGACGACGTCGAAAACCGAGCTTAGCCTTGGCGACCAATCCTTGTATGAAGTAGGCGTAAACGGGGTTACGTTGAACGTTAGCGTGATGGATTCGTTTGGTGTAGTATCGAAACCTGAAACCGTTACTTATAGCGGACCTAGTACGGGTACGGTTGAGCTCACGGACGGCGTGGGGAACTTCCTGCCTACCGAGCTTGGCGAATACGTCTTTACGGTCGGTAAAATGACGCGTAGTATCAGTCTTGTGGATACGACTGCGCCGACGGTTACCTTGAAAGATACGGCGAAAGAAACCTATAATACGGACGATATCGTCATAGGGTTTGACGACGTAACGGTGACGGATAACTACGACGTAGAATTCTTGCAATCGGTCACGATCTATAAAAACGGTAAAGCAATAAGCAAAATTAGCGGTTTGGGTACGTATACGATAGAGTATTTTGTGAAGGATTCGAGCGGGAATAGCGCGACGTTTGAACGTGTTATTAACGTAGTAGACGATACGGCTCCCACCGCGGTGATCGGCAATCATCCGACCGAATATAACGTTGGCGATACCGTATATCTGCCTGTTGTAACGGCGACGGACGACTTTGATTTGAATCCGGAAATCACCTATACGGTGACGTATGATGGAACGGAAGTAACGTTGGTAAACGATTCCTTTATCCCTGAAGAAGCAGGGGAGTATACGATTACGATCTCCGTCGTAGACGCGTCCGGCAACGAAACGGAAGAAACTTCCACCATCGTGGTAAAACAAGTTTCGCAAGGTGGCGGATTAGAAATGGGTGGCGAATTCAATATTGAAGTCTTCTTCCAAAATATTTGGAATTGGATTTTAGATTTGTTTGCGCAAGTAAAAGCTTGGTTTGCCAGCTTAAAGTTCTAAGAGATAACAAATACGGCTATTTCCTACCTTACGTACGAAATAGCCGTATGTTATTTTAGTTTATTACAATTTAGTGTGGCGTTTTAGGTGCAAAATACTTAAGAATATCAATACGTTATCTAACGATCGAGCTTTTAAAGCTCGATTTTTTTTGGAATTCAGAAGGCGTCAATAAAGTGTGGCGTTTGAAAACTTTTATGAAATATGCTTGCGAAGAAAAACCGCAAGCGTAAGCTATATCCGCAAGCGTTTTTTCGTTTTGAGTAAGTAGATACTTGGCTTGTTCGATTCGCACGTTTTCTAAGTATTTTTGCGGTGAAATTCCGATTATTTGGGTAAAAATACGTTGAAAATGGTTTTGAGAATAGCCTGTAAGCGTTCCTAACGTTTTTAAAGAAATGTCTTGCGAAAAGTTTTGTTTTATATATAAAATTGCCTCTTTAATAAATTGATTTTCTCTTTTGAACGCGTGTTGACGCGCGTTTTTATTCCTTTTTTCATCTCTTTTTATATAGTAAATTAGTTCTAATAATTTTGCGGAGATAAAATGGTCGTTGTCTTGTTTGTTTCGTTTAATTAAATGACGAAATAAGGTTTCAAATAATTGTTGATACGTTTGATCGTTAATGAGAGTGAAATATTCGGGAGTAGAGAATAGTTCGTTATAAATCGGATGATCCTTTTCAATTTCTAAATGTAAGCAGTAACATTTGAAATGGAATCGGCTATTGCTTTTTTGCCCCGGTTTCCTAATAATTAAGATATTCGGGGCAAGCGGACAACTTTTTTCGTTAATGTAAGAAACGGCGTGTGGATCGCAAGATAAAATATAGTCGAATTCAAATACTTGAACGGTCCGCACGGGGGAAATTTTCATATTTCTGTAATTTTTTTTACTGT
>JAFTKR010000008.1 GCA_017453165.1 Clostridia bacterium
CGTTTTCTCGTCCGTTTTTTGGTCTTCTTGCTTAGTTTCCGCTGGCGTTTGGGGAACTGCTACCTTTTCTTCGACCGTTATAGGCGTTACTTCCCTACTTTCCGTTGTCTCTTTCGTCGGCTTTTTCACCGTCGGTTTTCTACCGCGTTTCGGCTTTTCCGTTTTTTCTTCCTGTTTGATAGAAACGGGTTCCGTTTTCGGTTCCATTTCTTCTACGATCGGTTGCTGTTCAACCTTTGCTTTTTCTCCTTTTTTCGTCTTTTTCTCCTTAGACGGTTTCGTCGTTTACGCCGTCGTTTCCGCCGTTTTTCTTCCTTTTTCTTCCGTCTTTTCCACTGTGACGGTCTTGCGACGAACGGGCTTTCTCACTGTTTTTTTCTCCGTCGTCTTTACGGAATTCTCGCTTTCCGTCGTCGGTAAAACCGTAGTCGAAGGAGCTTGCGTTTCCGCAACTTCTTGTTTCTTTCTTGGCATAATTATGTATTTCACGGTGGGGATACCCGTATTCCTTTTTCGTATTTTCGTTTTTATTTTCAGCCGACAAAAACCGACTGTCCCCGATTCGATTCTACGCCCCTATTCGTAGAGTCGAATAAATTCGCCAAAGCACGGATATTCTTCTTCCGTCTTTTGCGATAAATAGGCTTTGATCAGCCGTAACGCGCGTTTCCGCCCCCCGTCCGTCTTCTCTTCCGCGTACGTCAATCCCGCGCATTTACGAAGTACTTCGTAGGTGGAGCGACTCGCTCTCTCGCCTTGTCCACATTCCTTGCAGGTAAAGAATCCGAACTCAAACTCGAAACAGGGTGTTTCCCCGACCTCTTCGCCACACACCCCGCAACCGTCCAGATCGACGGGGTATCCGCCTTCGCGCAAGGCGTGCAAAGCGAACGTTAACAAACATTCCGCGGGATCTTCTTCGGAAAGGGACAACGATTTCAAACACTCGACCGTAGCGATAAACGTGCCTTCGTTCCCTTCTTCTTCCATGAGTAACGCGTTGCAAATTTCAAGCGTTGCGCAACCCGCGTAGTAGCGAACGATATCCGTCCGAAGCGGAAAAAAACCGTCGTAAAGATAGGCGGAAGTCACGGTATACCGACCTGCGCGCTCGGCAAGTACGTACTCTGCAAAACAAAAGGGTTGGGCGGCAAAGTTGAGCTTCGCTTTGGGTTTTCGCACGCCACGAATCCCTGCCGTAAGTTTTCCGCGGGACGGGGTAAAAAGCGTCAACAATTTATCGTTTTCCTTATAATCAATCGATCGAATCACGATTGCATCCGTCTTATACTCCATACTCCGTTCCTTCTTTCGTTTACAACCTAACTAAGTCATTGTAATCCGAACTAGCCCAAAATCATCTTAAAATTTTTCATTTTGGGTGCGAAGCAATTTTGAGTAGAAAAAATCGTGATGAATATAAGGCGAAAGCCGAAGGAAATACTGTACGTATTTTCAAGGCTTTCAACGCTATAGTCGCGCGATTTTTTCATTCAAAATCTGGGTTCGGATTATACTGACTTGGCTAACTAATCCTTTTTTGCGAGTTCGTGATAGAGCATATAATAGCCCACGTCCCCCGTCTTTTCAAACATATCCCACGCCAATTTCGCCGCTTCGTTTCTCGGTTTTTGATCTCGCATAATTCTCTCTCCTTTTTAAAGGTCAAGGGCATTTTCCCTTGTGGGGTTGCAAGGGGCAAAGTCCCTGCATTATCGTGGACTTTAAAAAGAAAGCTTTGCTTTCGTCCACGGGCTTTGCCCGTCTATCGCTATTAGCGAACGACGAGAGCAAAGATCTCTTTTATGAGTACCCTTTTCGTGGGCTTTACCCTTATTTTGCGGAGAGTATCAATTTTTTATGCAAGTTTCTCAAAAGCGATTCGGCGGATACAGGTACGCGTTGAATTAGTCTTTGACTTCTTCGTAACCGTATTCGCGCATGAGATTCGGGCGATCACGCCAATCTTCTTTGACTTTTACGTAGGTCGTCAAAAATACCTTCGCGCCGAGAAATTTCTCCATATCTTGCCGTGCAAACGACGAAACTTCTTTGATCGCTTTTCCCTGCTTTCCGATCAAAATTGCCTTATGGTTTTGTCGATCGCAAACGATATCGAGATTGATTTCGTAAACGCCGTTCTCCCCAAGACGGAAAGTGTTAATCACGATCGCAACGCCGTGCGGGATCTCTTTATCAAACTTCAACAGCACCTTTTCCCGCATGATCTCCGCGATCATGAACCGTTCGCTCTTATCCGAAACGATTTCTTCTTCAAACATCTTTTCGCCTTCGGGCATTTTAGAAACGAGAAACTCTTTCAAAGCGCGAATATTCTTCCCCTTTCTTGCAGAAATGGGGAATACGTCCAAATCAATCCCCGAATCAGCGAACTTCGCCATATCCAAAGGAATATTCTCTTTCGGCATAATATCGATTTTCGTATAAGCGATCGCCATAGGGAAACCAAGCGCTTTATACTTTTCGATGAGCGCAAATTCTTCGTCTTTCACCCCTTCGTGTCCGTCCAAAACGTACAGGATAAAATCGACGTCTTGCGCGCTCTTTTCCGTCGTTTTCATCATGACGTCCGTCAGGGCGTTTCTCGCCTTGTAGATCCCCGGCGTATCCACGAATACGAGTTGATAGTCGTCTTCGGTCAATACCCCCAAAATTCTATCCCGCGTCGTCTGCGGTTTCGGGGATACAATCGAAACTTTTTCGCCTACCAAAACGTTGATTAAAGTACTTTTTCCTGCGTTTGCTCTGCCGATTACGGCAATATATCCACTTCTCATTTCTTTTTTCCTTTGCGGAGTGCCACTCCACGTCAAGCAAGGGAATAATCCCTTAATCTTTTCTAAGCGTTTCGCTCGTTCAAAGTCTATTATTCTTCCGTACGCGTAACGCCCAATTTCCCTAAAATCCGTTCTTCTTGCGCGCGCATTACTTTACGGTCTTCGTCACGTTCGTGATCGTAGCCCAAACAATGCATAATGCCGTGCACCAATAAATAATGCAATTCTCTCTCGAACGAATGTCCGTATTCTTCCGCCTGCTCTCTCGCGCGGTCTAAGCATACCACGATCGAACCGACGAACAAATTCCCTTCTTCGTCTACGTCGCAAAGATAGTCCTTCTTTTTGAGTTTCAAACCGCAAATCCCGTCGAGCGTAGGGAAACTTAACACGTCCGTAACCCTATCCGTCTGCCGAGTTTCTCGATTTAGCCGACGAATTTCTTCCCCGTCTACGAACACGAACTCCACCGCAAGTCGTACGTCCGATTCCACGAACCCGTACATCGCTTTTTCCAAGGCTTTTACTCGCTCTTTCGGAAACTCTTCTTCCGTAGAATAAATCACGAAATTGTTCTTCATTTATTTTCTCCCAACGTCTTACCAGAGCTTTGCTTGTACTTGATTTGCGGATACTTGACGCGACTGTGATATACCCCCGTCAATACGCCGACGATCGTCATTCGGATCTTCGTCAAATCCGCCATCGTAATATCGCACTCCGCGAATTGTTCCAAATCCATTCTCTCTTCGATAATGTCGCGAACGACCTTTTCTACCGTTTCGGGATTACGTTCTTTGAGCGCGCGTACCGCAGCCTCCGCCGCGTCTGCAATCATTATGATCGCCGCAAGTTTCGTTTGCGGTTTCGGTCCTAAATAGGAAAATTCTTCTATGTTTAGTTCCCCGTCCGTGAGTTTCATCGCCTTTGCGTAGAAATACCGAATAGGCATCGTACCGTGGTGTTGAATCGCGATATCCGCCAAAAACTGCGGTAAGTGGCTGGATAAAATCAAATTGTAACCGTCTTGCGCGTGCGAACGCACGATATCCGCCGAGAGTTCGGGCGTCAATTCGTCGTGTACGTTATACCCCCATTGATTTTCGGTGAAATATTCGGGTTGATGAAGTTTCCCGACGTCGTGGTAAAGCGCCGCCGCGCGCGCGTAATCGACGTCTTCGCCAATACTCGCCGCGCATGCTTCCGCAAGCTGGGCAAGCGTCGTGGAATGGTTGTAAGTACCGCTTGCTTTCGAACGTAATTCTTTCAAAAGTTTCGCGTCGTGCGAAGTCAGTTCGCGGATACGGAACACCGTCAAGCAATTAAAGATCGCTTCAAACACAGGCAACAACGCCAAGAATAAAATGACCGAACCTGCCCCGCCGAATAAGCCGAAACCCATATTTTCGACGATTCTGGAAATATTGGAAATTTCCGTGATACTCGACGAATTGCCACTCGCAAGTTCAACGACTTCCAAAAGGAAAATGGTAATCGACACGGGCACGACGACCGCTACGCCGATTTTAACGACTTGGAATCTCGTCCTTGCACGATTAAAGAAGAAAATCGCGATCATGCCTGCCGAAAAAGACAGGAACAACGACGAATAAATATTATTCGCAACCGTTTCCGCCGTGGAAAAGTTATCCACGATAAAGGTAACGAGCGACGAAATCGTGTTCATAAAAATAGCTTCCCGCCTACCCACGAGCGCGAACACGAGCAAAGGCACGAGCGCTATGGGACGGGCGTACACGTGGAATCTCGCGCCCAAAAGCACGGCAATGATCAAATATACGTCCATGACCGTAAATAAAAGCGTAATCGTCTTTCCCGACGTGAGAATAGACGGATTCTCGAACAAAAAGTATACGTACAAAATCCCCGTCAATAAGATTAGACAGAACAACATATACAAATAGTTCGCCGCGTTATTTTTCAAGGTTACCCCAATCGTACCAAGCTTATCTCCAAACAATAGTACTGCCACGATCGCCACCAACACGACTAAATGTAAAAAGAATAGAAGGATACTTTTTACATATTCGTTTTTCGATAGTTTCCGATCTTCTTTTTCCTTTCTCATTCCTGATTCTCCTTCCGCTTCGTTAAGCGGTTTCTTTGGTTATTTTCCTTCTTTTCCGTCAGGGTTTCTTCATCCAATTCGTACGCGTGAATGATCCGCATTACGAGCGGATGTCGAACGACGTCTTTCGCCGTCAACTTGCACACCGCAATTCCTTCCACACCGTCCAAAATCTTGGTAGCGTGTACGAGTCCACTCGATTTTCCGTCGGGTAAATCCATTTGCGTAACGTCCCCCGTCACGACCATTTTACTCCCTTCCCCCATACGGGTTAAAAACATCTTCATTTGTTCTTTCGTCGTATTTTGCGCTTCGTCCAAAATAATGAACGCGTTTGACAACGTACGTCCGCGCATATACGCCAAAGGCGCGACTTCTATGATATTCCGTTCCATAAGTTTCGCGTACGTTTCCAAGCCCAACATCTCTTGCAAAGCGTCGTACAAGGGACGCAGGTACGGATCTACCTTCTCTTGCAAATCCCCCGGCAAAAAGCCCAACTTCTCCCCTGCTTCTACGGCAGGACGGGTGAGAATAATCTTCTCGACCTGTTTCGTCTTAAACGCCGACACCGCCAAGCATACCGCCAAATACGTCTTTCCCGTACCGGCAGGACCTACCCCGAACACAACCGTGTTCTTTCGGATCGCGTCTACGTATTGCTTTTGCCCAACCGTTTTACACTTGATCTGTTTCCCTTTCGCCGTGACCGCTACGATCCCGCCCGACAAAACGTTGATCTCGCCCAACCTGCCTTCTTTGGCAAGTTCGATACAGTAATTGATTTTGTTCGTATCCACGACTTCCCCGTCGTCGCTTTTCACCAGCGCGTCCAACGCGTCCGCGCCTAACATGACAGACTTTTCTTCCCCTTCCAAGATAATTTTAACGCCGTCCACGTATGCCACAAGAGACAATTCCTTGGATAAAAAATTCAAATTTTCGTCAAACGAGCCCAAGATCCTTGCCAGCTTGTCCACCGATTTTACGTCTACCGTTTGTCTGATACGCGCCATTCGTTTCTCCATTTTCTACATATTTTTCTTGACGATCAACGTATAACTTGCCGTTGCCGTCCAATGCGCCCCTACTTGCTCCGTTTCGATTGAAAACAAATCCCCGCGCGCGCTCTCCACGCCAAGAATTGCCTGCGCGATTGCCGATTCTTCCGTTTCGCCGTCGAATCGATCTACGCATAGGAGCTTTACCTTCGCCACCACCGTGACGGGTACTTTCGTTTCTTCCGCGGTAATAAAATATTCCCCGACGAGCGATTCCCCCGCTTCAATCCGTTCCCCCGTTCTTTTCAAAAGCGTTCCACCGAGCGCCACACCGTTAACGACCACTCCGCTCTTTGGCGCAACCATATCCCCCGTTTCCCGTTCGGACGTCGAAAAAGCGTTTAATCGAACTTCTACTCTAACCACGCCTCCCCGTTTTTGCACCGAACAAAACTCCACCGACGGTAAAGACAATATCTTCGCCGTCAAAATCTCTTCCTTGCCAGACGGATAGGGCGCAAACCGTTTCACTCGCTCCGTTTCTAAAATCTCTACGATCTCTCTTTGATAGACGTTCGTTCCCACGACGTCGATCGCGAAAACGACGGGCGAAAACGCCGTTACGGTCAGAAAGAAAATGGCGATACCGAGCGCGCAACCAACCAATCGGTGGGTACGAATTTTCTTCTCGCGCTCACTTTGCGCGCCCACGCGCGTAAAAGTATATACACTCTCACGACTACTATTATAACACATATTTGGATAAATTGCAAAAGCTTTTTCAAGGTCTTTTTTGTTTATACAAAAAAGTATTTGCTTTTTTTCGACTTTTTTTGCCTCAAACACGCAAATTCCTGCTTTTTGCAACCTTTCAATCGCTCTTTCGGGCATAGTTCCGCTTACGATCCAACGCTCCTTCACTTTTCCTCCTTCACGACGACGGAAAAAATCCGACCGCTAATTTCCATATCCCCGTCGTAATATTTTTTAATCGCCAAGTCTTCGCCCTGAATTTCCACTTTGGACTTTTTAAAAAGGAGCAAGATTTCCGTAGCGGATAGCGAACCCAACCCTTTCACACCTTGAAAGTAACCTCCCCCGCTCGGCAAAAAGGCGCATCTTGCTTCGGCGTAAGATTCGTAAATTTCTTCGTAAAGTCGCATCTTTCTTCTCCTTGCTTCACTCTTCTTCCTATTCTATGCGCTTTTACAACGCGATTATACCGAAAAACGGAATATTTTCAACGCGTACATGGGTGGCTCGTTTGAATTTCAACTCACACCTGCCCCACGGATAAGTGAAAAACTAAAAAGGCATCGTGAAGAAGGGAAAGGAACGGAAAAACGAACGGGAATACCCACAAGCCGTTACGCACGCGTGCGCGCGTACATAAAAATATATTCGCGAATACGTAGAAAATAAACTGCGGTCAAAAAAAATTTCAAAAAAAATGAAAAAAAATTTGTTTTTGCATTGAAAAAGGATTGACAAGCTTTTTTAAATGTGATAAACTCATAATACGCACCTGAATTGGGGTGTAATTTTTTTGTATGGAGTTTTGATTATGGCAACCAAGACCGCAAGAGCGAAAATCACTTTTGAATGTACTGAATGTAAGCGCAGAAACTACGACACGATGAAGAACAAGAAGAACGATCCTGACAGACTCGTTATGAGCAAGTATTGTCCTTTCTGCAAAAAGCACACTGAACACAAAGAATCCAAATAAGACGTACGCGTGAAAGACGCGTCATTTTGAGGTACACAATGGCAAACGCAACCAGCAAATCCAAAAACAACAAGCCGAATTGGTTTCGTCGCGTCGGAGCAAAGTTTAAAGAAACTTTCTCCGAATTAAAGAGAGTCACTTGGCCGAAGTTCACGACGGTATTGAAAACGACGGGTGTCGTACTCGTAGTCGTTATCGCCTTTTTGATCGTGGTTACGGGCGTTGACTCGTTGCTCGGTGAATTGTTGAAATTGATTACGCAAGCTTAACCAAGGGGGTACGCAATGAACGAGCAACCCAAGTGGTATATCCTGCACACCTATTCCGGCTACGAAGCCATGGTAAAGGATAGCCTTGAAAAATTGATTGAAAACAACAATCTTGGCGACTACATCGTTGATTTAAAAATCCCGATGGAGCAGGTGATTGAAGAAAAGAACGGCAAGAAGAAACTTGTCGAAAGAAAGCTTTTGCCCTGCTACGTCTTTATTAAGATGATCTACACCAATCAGATCTGGTATTACGTTACGAGCACTCGTGGCGTAACGGGTTTTTGCGGACCGCAAGGCCGTCCTATCCCTATGAAACCGGACGAAATCCGTAAAATGCGTCTTGAAGAACAAACGGTCGTAGAAGGCACGTTCAAGGTCGGCGACACCGTTTCCATCGAAGACGGTCCTTTGAAAGGATTTTTGGGTACGATCAAGGAGATCAACGATTCGGCAAAGAAGGCAAAAATCTCTACGACGATGTTCGGCAGAGAAACGGACGTGGAAGTCGAATACACGCAAATTGAGAAAGTAGACGCGCCCATGCCCGAAACGAATCCCGACGAAGTAGAATAACTTCGTCAAGCCCTTACAAGCAGGCTTAAAACGCTTGTCTTAACTTGTCAAACTGTGGGAGAGACGTCAAATCTATTCAAGGCGCCTTGCAAAAACCACAAAGGAGAAAATATTTATGGCAAAGAAGATTACAGCAGTCGTAAAATTGCAACTTCCCGCTGGTAAAGCTACTCCGGCTCCCCCCGTAGGTTCCACCCTTGGTCCCTTCGGTATTAACTTGCCTGGCTTTACGAAGGAATTCAACGCAAAAACGGCAGACAAGCCCGGTCTCATTATTCCCGTTGTCGTAACGATTTATCAAGATCGTTCCTTCACGTTTATTTTGAAGACTCCCCCCGCTCCCGTCCTTATCAAGAAAGCGCTTGGTATTGAAACGGCAAGCGCAAAGCCCAAGAGCGTAAAAGTTGGTAAGCTCACGAAAGCGCAAGTAGAAGAGATCGCTAAGACGAAGATGCCCGATCTTAACTGCACGTCGCTTGAAAGCGCAATGAGCATGGTAGCAGGTACCGCTCGCAGTATGGGCGTTACGGTCGAAGACTGAGTCAAGGAGAACGGTAATGAAATACGGAAAGAAATATGTAGATAGCGTTAAAGCATTTGATTTAACCAAGCAATATGAACCCGCTGAAGCCGTATCCGTTGTACTCGAAACGGCAAAAGCAAAATTTGACGAAACGATTGAAATGCACGTTCGTTTGGGCGTTGACCCCCGTCAAGCTGACCAACAAGTTCGTGGCGTACTCGTCCTTCCCAACGGTACGGGTAAGACCAAGAGAGTATTGGTTATCGCAAAGGGCGCGAAGGCAGACGCAGCGCAAGCGGCTGGCGCAGATTACGTTGGCGCAGAAGAATTGATCGCTAAGATCCAAAACGAAAACTGGTTTGATTTCGACGTTATGATCACCACCCCCGACATGATGGGTATGGTAGGTCGTATCGGTCGTGTCCTTGGTCCGAAAGGCTTGATGCCTAACCCCAAGAGCGGTACGGTTACGATGGACGTTGAAAAGGCTATCAAAGAAGTTAAAGCAGGTAAAGTTGAATACAGACTTGACAAGACCGCTATTATCCACTGCCCTATCGGCAAGAAGAGCTTCGGTCAAGAAAAGCTCGTTGAAAACTTCACGGCTCTTATGGACGCAATCGTGAAAGCGAAACCCGCTGCAGCGAAAGGTCAATACGTAAAGAGCGTTACGCTTGCTTCCACCATGGGCCCTGGCGTAAAAGTCGTTGCAAAATCGTAAGATTTAAAATTCCACTCCCCCACCTTTTCGTGGGGGAGTATTTTTGCACTTTTGGCAAACTAAAAAACCCGTGAAGAAAACTTCACGAGTCTTTTAGTGAGTTGTTGCAACCTACGAGATGATATATCCGTCAAAATTAAAAAACGCGTCAACCGAAGTCAACGCGCAAAAACGCAAACTCCGATGGTCGCTCAACAAACCAATGTGAAAAGGGTATAACCGCAATTACATATAGAGAATTTGCATTTTATCAAATTCATAATATAATTACGGCAAAAAAGAGTATATCTTTCCCCTAAAAAGAAAAATACCCCAAATTCACATTGATTCAGTTTGTTGAGCATAGTTAGTATAGCACAAATTGAAAGTTATCGCAAGTATTTTTTGTAATTTTCTAAAAAAAATTAAAAAAGGCGATAAAAACAGTTGACGGAAGCAGACAAAAATGGTATACTACTTAGGTAAATAAGCCGTAGACAACGAGCACCGCAAGGTTTGATGGGCAACCGCTCGTTTAGGTATAAAGAACGAATCGATCATGAGAGAGAGTATGTCCTTATGCCACCACGGCGTAAGGTTTTTTTATTGTCATAAGTAAGGGCAGGCAACTGCTTAAAGGAGGTAAACATGTCAGCGAATATTGAAGCAGAGAAACAGATCGTAGAAGAGATCAAAGCAAAAATCACGTCCAGCAAATCGGTTGTGCTTGCAGATTACAACAAGCTTTCGGTTTTGGAAGTAACGGCTTTGAGAAACAAATTTAAAGAAGCAAACTGCGAATACAAGGTATACAAGAACACGCTTGTTAGAAGAGCGTTCAACGAACTCGGAATCACCGATTTCGATAACGACTTAAACGGCACGACGGCTACCGTATTCTGCGCAGACGAAACGAGTGGCGCAGCGGTATTTGCAAAAGCTACCAAAGAAAACCCTGCGTTAGCAGAAAAAGTTCTTCCCAAGTGCGCTTTCCTTGAAAACAAATATCTTGACAAAGCAGCAGTTAAAGAACTTTCCGCAATTCCTTCCAAGGAAGTGCTCATCGCGAAGATGCTTGGTTGTTTCCAATCTTCCATTTCCAAATTCGTATACGTTTTGGATACTATTGCAAAAGCAAAAGAAACAGCAAACTAATCTATTAAAATTTATCATTAAAAATCGGAGGAAAAATTATCATGGATATTCAAAAACTTATTGAAGAAGTAAAAGCTATGAGCGTTCTTGAATTGAACGAACTCGTAAAAGCTCTTGAAGCTGAATTTGGCGTAAGCGCTGCTGCTCCCGTAGCTGCTGCTGGCGCAGGCGCTGCTGCTGAAGCTGCTCCCGCTGCTGAAGAAAAGACGGAATTCGACGTTGTTCTTAAGGACATCGGCGCAAACAAGATCGCGATCATCAAAGTTGTTCGTGAAGCTACCGGCCTTGGCCTTGCAGACGCTAAGAAAGCAG
>JAFTKR010000053.1 GCA_017453165.1 Clostridia bacterium
ACGGCTTAGAAGGCCGTTGCTCTATCCAACTGAGCTACAGGCGCGTCCAGTGGACATTTGGTCAACCGCAAAGGTTTTGTGTGGAGCGGGTGATGGGAATCGGACCCACGCGGCCAGCTTGGAAGGCTGGAATTCTACCATTGAACTACACCCGCATTTATCCTATATTTCGGTGCTGTCCTGCAACGCTTGTATATAATAGCATTATTCAAAAAAATTGTCAAATCATTTTCAAGCCTTTTTCAAAAAAAACCAAAAAAATTTTTTCTTTTTTCTTTTTTCATCGTTAAGCTTGGAAAAATCCATTTTTTTTGTGTTATTCGTTTTACTTTCCCGTTTGAAATGTGATATACTAGAAAAGAATAAAGCGCGACGATCCAAAGACCTTCGCGCTAACGGGTTGTTAAACTTTTATAAAGAAGCCTTGACTAAAGAGTAAATACCAAAAATATACGTTGATCGCCGCTAAAACGGGCATTACGATCATAAGCAAGATATTTTTGAGCTTATATTTATAAAGGAACATACAAACGTAAACGGTGATCGCGCCACCGAGCGCGCCCGTAAGAAGGAGTTGCCATTCAAATTTTTGCGGTTTCGCGTTCATCGGGTTTGCCGATCCCTTCTTTTTTGTGTTTTCTTCGCGCTCGTCGGGTTCGTCGAATTCCAATGCGGGTTTACCATAGCCCGAAAGGGGGAAGTCTAGATCAACTTCGTTTGATTTTTCCCGTTTCGGCGTTTGACGGAGAGAAACTTCGGTGGGATCAAATTCGGTTTGCGTTTTATGGAGTGAGCGCATATATAAAAATGCGTAGAAATTGACGGCAAGGATATATACGATTAAAATAATATAAAGAAGTACCATATTGCTATTATTCCCCAAAACGGGCGATTTAAACGGAAAACAACGAATTTTTATTGAGGATAAAAGATGAAATATTTCAAATGCGAAAATTGTGGTTCGGAGCTGACGAAAAACGCGGACAATACTTATTCGTGCGCCTACTGCAAACGCACCTATCACGACGATAGTTTGGAAAAAGCGTACGATCGCGTGTATCAAAACTTGCGCGGTACGGTGCAGGGCATCGTCAGTGAAGAATTGCTGAAGCAGAAAATCGAGCAGATCGCAACCTGCCGTCAAGCCCTTTATAAAGAATGTAACGAGCAGTTCGTTGATAATACCGAAATCGAGCGTTGGGCGGGTGAAATTTTAAAACTTTCGCCCAAGGACGTGCAGGCAAATTTCTACTTTCTCGCGGCGAAAAAGCGTTGGAGTGAACTCAATAAATTTATGCAAAAACTCAACGCGAGAGAAGTTTCGTATCTCGTGGATGGGTTCGTTGACTATTTAACGAACGGTCAGTTCGTAGAAAAATGCGTGTTATGCTTGAGCGATTTGATCGATCGAGCGTTTGACGCAGGCTCGGAAGAATACGCGGTTTGTCATAAAAAGATCGTGCAAGCAGACGAGCGCGAGCGCAGTGGCATTTTCGACGTTTCTCTCCCCCGTGACGTGTTCGTCGCGTATTCGAGCAAGGACAAGGAAAAAGCCTACGAGCTTGTCGAATATTTGGAAAAGAACGGCTTTACCTGCTTTATCGCTATGCGAAACTTGGCAAAGGGCGTGGACGCCGCGCTTAAATACAACGAACGTTTGAAAAAGGCAATGGACAGTTGCCGAGTCTTTTTGTTGGTTTCTTCCAGCAACTCTCGCGCCAGAGATTGCGACGCGTACCGCGTCGAAATGCAGTACGTCCGCGATTGCGATTGCAAAAAAGCAAACGATTATGCGCTTGCAAACGCGCGCTACGAGGAATATTTGGAAAAGAACCGCAACCGTTGTAAGCCGAGAGTGGAATATTTGATCGAAGAATACGGTTCGTCGCCGTACGAAAAGATCGTTAAGAAGTTTTTCGGCGGTTTAACTTGGTGTAGGAACTTGGAAAGCGTTTCCGACGCGGTGTTCGAGCTGATTGAAGGCGTGGGATTCGAAGAATCGCAAGCGGACAAGCTCGCGCGTGAACGCGCGGAATTCGAGGCGCAAAAAGCGGAAATGGAACGCCAAAAATTAGAGCTTGCTAAAAAAGAACAAGAGCTTTCCCGAAATCAAACCACCTCTGCCCCGTCGGGCAATATAGACGATTTATATAGAGCATTTAAGGAGCGCGAACGCGCGGAAGCGGAAGAGGCGGAACGCAAGCGAAAAGAAGAAGAGATTAAAATAAAACATGATTTCCGAATAGAAAACGGGGTTTTAATAAAATACGTGGGGAAAGGTGAAAACGTTGTGATTCCCAATATCGTAACCGCAATAAAATTTAACGCATTTAGGGATTGCGTTAATTTGAAAAGCGTAGTATTTCCAGATAGCGTAGTAGAGATTGGAGATAACGCATTTTGGGGTTGTAAAAAATTGACGAATGTAACTTTCTCGAACAGTATAGAATCGATTGGGTATTGCGCGTTTCACGATTGTAGTTCTTTAGTGGACGTAGTTCTTCCAAACAATCTAACTTGGATGAAAGGAAGTATGTTTAGCGATTGTTCTAATTTGAAAAGCGTAAAAATCCCAAATAGTATGGAGTCTATTGGGAATCACGTGTTTCGAGATTGTGTAAACTTAACGCAGATAATAATACCAAAGGGTGTGAGAATAATGGGGAACGACGCATTTAAAGGTTGTTCGAATCTAACAATCTACGCAGAGGCAGAGAAGAAACCCGACGGTTGGTATTCGGTATTATTGGGCGCAGATAAGGGTAGTTGGAATCCCGATAATCGACCTGTCAAGTGGGGATATAAGGGTAAGTAAGAAGTAATAGGGAATAGTGAAGAAGTGGTAGGCTAGAGAGATTGCTACATAGTAAACTGAACGCAATGACAAATGAATGGTACTGTTATTACGAGCGAAGCGACGTAATCTCAAAGCGTGAGATACGGGTGGCGAAGAATAGAATCTTGCGAGAAAATCGTTTATTTCTTATCAACCGCTTGTTGTGACAGAGTTTTTAAAATAAAAAATTTTATTACGAGGTATAAATATTATGAAAAAAAGAGCATTGGTTAGCGTTTCCGACAAAACGGGGATCGTAGAGTTTTGTAAGCGTCTCGTCGCTTGTGATTTTGAGATCATTTCGACGGGTGGTACGGCGAAAGCGTTGAAAGACGCAGGGTTGCCCGTGATCGGGATCAGTGAGTTGACGGGTTTCCCCGAATGTTTGGACGGGCGTGTAAAAACTTTGCACCCGATCGTGCACGCAGGGCTTTTGGCGATGCGTTCCAACCCCGAACATATGGCGCAACTTGAAAAATTGAACATTAACACGATCGACGTCGTTGCGGTCAATTTATACCCCTTTAAAGCGACGATTTCCAAGCCCGGCGTAAGCTTTGAAGACGCTGTCGAGAATATCGATATCGGCGGTCCTACCATGATTCGCGCGGCGGCAAAGAACTACCAAGACGTAGCGGTCGTCGTTGATCCCAAAGACTATGAAAAGGTACTTTGCGAATTGGAAAACGGCGGTGTGAGCTTGGAAACGAAAAAGTACTTACAATACAAAGTATTCGCGCACACGGCGGTATACGATAGCATGATATCCAACTATCTTGCGGAAAAATTGGAGATCCGTTTCCCCGACAGCGTGACGTTTGCGTACGAAAAGACGCAAGAAATGCGCTACGGCGAAAATCCCCGTCAAAACGCGGCGTATTACAGTGAAGAATTTATCCGCGCAGGCTCGCTTTCTAAGGCGAAACAACTTTGGGGGAAAGAGCTTTCCTATAACAATATCAACGACGCGAACGGCGCAATCGAACTCGTCAAAGAATTTACCGAACCTTGCGTAGTTGCTTGTAAGCACGCAAATCCTTGTGGCGTCGGCGTAGGAAAAACGATCTACGAGGCGTACGTAAAAGCGTACGAGAGCGATCCCGTGTCCGTATTTGGCGGGATTCTTGCCATCAACGGTACGGTGGACGAAAAGACGGCGAACGAGATCAACAAAATTTTTATTGAGATCGTCGTTGCGGAAGGATACACCCAAGGCGCGTTGGAAATTTTGCAACAAAAGAAGAATATTCGGCTTTTGGAATTGCCCGACATTCGCGCGAAACGGGAATCGACGGCGTACGATATGAAAAAGGTGTACGGCGGTTTGCTCGTGCAAGACTACGACGAAACGCTGTTTGACGAAGAAAACGTGAAAGTCGTGACCAACCGCGCGCCGACGGAAGACGAAATGAAGGCGATGCTCTTTAACTGGAAGGTTGTAAAACATACGAAATCCAACGCGATCGTTATCGGTAAAGAAGATAGAACGACGGGGATTGGTATGGGGCAAACCAACCGTATTTGGGCGGCGCAACAGGCGATCGAACACGCAGGCGAAGAAGCGAAAGGCTCGGTGATGGCGTCCGATGCGTTCTTCCCCTTCCCCGATTGCGTGGAAGAGTGTGTAAAGGCGGGGATCACGGCTATCATTCAGCCAGGTGGTAGTATTCGTGACCAACTTTCGATCGACGCTTGTAACGAAGCGGGAATCGCTATGATATTCGTAGGCGACAGACATTTCAAACATTAACGAAAAGACGATTTAGGGAAAGGGAAAATGGAAAAGGAAATTTATATCGTACTTACGCAATCGGGAACGTGGATGTCCAGATTTTTGCGATTGTTTACGAAGACGACGTATAATCATTCTTCAATTAGTTTAGAAAATGATCTTACGGATATGTATTCGTTTGCGAGAAAATATAAATACTATCCTTTTATCGGTGGTTTGGTGCGTGAATACCCCGATCAAGGGGTGTTCGGTCGGTTTCCTGAAACGCAAGCCATGATTTTCGGACTTACCGTACCGACGGAAAAGTATAATTTGCTGAAAGCGCACATCGACGAGATGTACGCGAATAGACGCCGTTGGCATTATAATTTTATCGGCGTGTTCTTAGCGTGGTTTGGAAAGTCTTGGGATCGAAAACGTTGCTTTTATTGTTCGGAGTTTATCAAAGATTTATTGATTCGTTTTGATCTTTTTCCTAAAGACGTATTTCCTCGCGCCGTGCGTCCGTTGGATTTTTCTAAATTGTTTGAAAGCGATTTGATTTACCAAGGTAATTTATTGGATTACGCGCGAACGATGGAAACTTTGAAAAAAGAAGAAACGAGCGTACATATCGAAGATAAAGTCGTTTGATTTTCATGCGTAAAATACCCCTTACGAAAGTTTTTCGTAAGGGGTATTTCATAAGTCGTATGGAATTTGAGATTAAGAGAATTTTTACGTATAAGACGTTTATTTTTGTATTGACTGTGAACGTGGAAAATGCTATAATTCGGGAAAGGAGAAAGTTATGAAGTTTATACACGACGAAAATTTTGCGAAAAAAGCAAAAGCTTTGCAAAAACCTTTAAAACACGAAACAAGACACCCGAAATCAATCGTTCGAATCGAACGGGACGAAACCGCTTTTCAATCTTTGCGTGCGGTAAAAGTTAAAGATTTGGCTTTCCCTTTAACGCTTTATTCTGGGCAAAGCGTCGTTTTGGATTTTGGAGATCATTGTGTAGGATATTTACACTATGCTTTGAATCATTTGCCTTTACATATTACCGACTCGCCCGTTTCGCTGGAATTTACGTTTGGGGAATTTCCTTATGAGATTATCAAAAGCCCTGAAGAATATATTGGCGAACTAGGAAACGGTTGGTTGCAAAACGAAACGCGGAATATTGTGTTTACGCCGTACACGGGTGCGTTGGAACGCCGATATTCTTTTCGGTATTTGAAGATAGAAAGAATTGATACGGCAAAATTTCCGATTTTGGTTGCGGATTTGTACGCAGATTGTACTTCTGCCGTTCGTCTTTCCGACGCGAGAAAATTTGATATTCCCGACGCAACGCTCGAAAAAATTTACGATATGTCCGTAAAGACCTTAAAAGAATGTGAGCAGGACGTATTTGAAGACGGACCGAAACGGGATAGAAGGCTTTGGATTGGCGATTTACGCTTACAAGCTTTGACCGATAACGTAACTTTTCGGAATGAAGATCTTGTAAAACGGTGTATTTATCTTTTTTCCGCTTATCGCAGCGATACGAGATTTGTGGCGCAGTGTGTATTTCCCGATTCTTCGCCGTACGTATACGAATGGTTGTTCTTTGATTATTCATTGTTTTATATTTCTTGCGTATACGATTTCGTAACCGAATACGACGACCTTTCGTTTGTGAAAGAGACTTATCCTATGGCTCTTGAGCAAGCGGAGAGAGTTTGGGTGGTGTTTATAAACCAACGTGAAGAATTAAACGCTTCGTTTATCGATTGGTGTAAAGGGCTTGATAAGAGCGTCGCTATGCTCGGCGTGTTTATCTATACGATGAAACAACTTGTTTCGCTTGCGAAAAAAATCGGGGAAGAATATGAGTTTCTCGAAAAACGCATAGAAAAAGTTAGCGAAACGTTACTTTCGCATTTTTTCTCGGAAAAAGGCTTGTTTGTTACGGAGAACGGGCAAATTTCTTGGCATTCTCAAATTTGGGCGGTGCTTGCAAACGTTTTACCGAAAGAGAAAAACGTGGGAATTTTAGAAAAAATGAAAAATAGCGACTTGGAGTTTTATCCGCATACGCCGTATATGATGCATTATTATTTGGAAGCTTTGTATTCTTGTGGATTAAAGGATGAAGCGATACGAGAAATTAAATCCTATTGGGGTAAATTCGTAGATTACAATTTTGATTGTTGTCCGGAAATTTTCAATTCGAGCGATCATTTTGAATCGCCTTACGGCGCGCCTGAGATCAATAGCGCGTGTCACGCTTGGAGTTGTACGCCTGCGTATTGGATTTATCGTTATTATCACGAATAATAAAAAACTCTCGCGAATATATTTTCGCGAGAGTTTTTGTATCTTGAAAATTTTAAAGGATTTTTAAATTAGAAAATGGGCAGGGGAGCAAGATATACGACGTCGGGACGTTCCGCTGCGTCGCCTTCTGCGAGTACGAAAGCCTTTTTATGGATAATACCGCCTGCTTTTTCTACGATGGCTTCCAAACCGGAAAGGGACGCGCCCGTTGAAACGACGTCGTCCACGATACCGACTTTTTTGCCTTTTAAAAGCTCTACGTCATGTTTGGAAAGATAGAGTTTTTGTTCTTTTCCCGTGGTGATCGAAGATTCGATATCTACGCTAATCCCGTCTTGCATATAGAGTTTTTTGCTCTTTCTTGCGACAGCGTAATAGGGTTGACCAAGTTCGCGAGCAACGCAATGGGTAAGTTGTAAGCCTTTGGATTCGGCGGTGATCAAAACGTCGCAATCGGTGAGTTTCGGCGCAAGCATTTTCGCGCAATGTTCGGTTAACGCGCTGTTGCCGTGCAAGTTAAAGAAAGCGATTCTAATTCCGCTAGGCAGGGGTAAGATGGGCAATTTTGCTTCAAATCCGTCAAAATCAATCGTGTAAAATTCTTGTTCCATAACAATCTCCCATAGATAATAAAATTGAAATTGGCTATGTATAACCAATACATAGTATAACACTTTTAAAAGGAAAAGTAAAGGTTTTTTAAAGAAAAAATGCGCATGCTTCCATTTTTCTTGTAGGCTTTGACGGTTGACATTTTTACGCGGTTGTGGTAAGATACTTAAAAGGAGTAAAAAAATTATGCAAGAGATTACGGGGATCACTCCGCAAGTCAAGGATAAAACGCGTTGCAATATCTTTCTCGACGGGAAATTTTATTGCGGATTAAAGCTGGAAGTCGTCGTTAAACACCGTTTAAAGGTTGGAATGAAAGTAGAAGAAAATTTTTTGAGTCAAATCCAGCTCGACAGTGAAAAGAGCGTTGCGCTCGATAAGACGTTAACGTATATTACCGCTACTCAAAAGACGGAAAAACAGATTCGCGACTATTTATATAAAAAAGGATATCTTTCGACGGTGGTGGAATACGTTTTGGAAAAGCTTAGGGATTATCGGTTTGTGGACGACAAGGATTACGCGGAAACTTACGCGAAATCTTACGCAACCCGTAAAGGGAAACGCTTGATCAAGATGGAGCTTTATAAAAAAGGAATTAAGAAAGAAGAGATTGAAAGCGCGCTAAATGAAGTGGACGAGGACACTCAAATCCAAACGGCGAGTGGATTGGTTGAAAAGTATATGCGGTCCAAAACGCCCGATCGACAAACGCTTGCCAAGGCCTTTCGGTATTTAGTGAGCAAGGGGTTCGATTACGACGTCGCGAAAAAGGCGCTTGAAAATTACGGGGAGTTACTTGAAGAAGGGGAAGAATGAAAAAAGAAATTGAAATCGTCCGTTTTGACGAAATTTCGTCTACGAACGATTACGTAAAGGGAAGAATATCGGAGGGGAAGAACCTAATTGCCATCGCCAAACGGCAAACGTCGGGTAAGGGGACGAAAGGTCGTTCTTTTTCTTCAAACGACGGGGGCGTGTACTTGACGAAACTCGTTTTTCATGAAAATTTCCCTGCCAAAGACGTGTTCTTGGTAATGGCGAGAACGGCGGTGGCGGTATGTAAAACACTTGAAACATGCTCGCTTGCGCCCGTGATCAAGTGGGCAAACGACGTATTCGTAGGGAATAAAAAAATTTGCGGAATTTTAATTGAAAACGTCTTTTCGGGGAACAAAATTTCGTCGTCCTTAATTGGGGTTGGGTTGAACGTAAACAACGAACTTCCGATAGAACTGAAAGAAATTGCGACTTCCATGCGCTTGGAAAGCGGTAAGGCGTTTGATTTGGAACGGATAGAAGAACTTTTGATTGAAAATTTAAGCAAGGAGTTTTCGATGGACGAATACCTTGCAAGAGTGGGGTGTTTGGGACGGAAAGTTAACCTGTTGATAGGTGAAACACTCGTACCTGCCACCCCCGTTTGCGTGGAAAAAGATGGTGGATTGGTCGTTGAAATCGACGGAAAGCGTCAAAAGGTATACGCAGGGGAAGTATCCTTGCGGTTGTGATACAGGAGAGGATTATGAGATACGTATTGACGAATGAACAGATGCGAGAAGAAGACGGTTTTGCGATGGCAGAGTCTTCCCCCGACGCCGTTATGGAACGGGCGGGAAAAGCGGTTTTTGAGCATATTTCCAAGCGGTCGGGCGCAGTTTTGATCGTTTGCGGGAGTGGAAACAACGGTGGGGACGGGTTCGTTTGCGCGAGATATTTGTTGCAAAAAGGACGGGACGTTTGCGTATTGTGCCGTTCGGAAAAATATAGCGAACTTTCGGCTTTGAATAAGGAACGGTATCTGTCACTCGGTGGAAAAATCGTGTCTGAATTTCCTAAAAAGGTAGACGTTATCGTGGACGGATTACTCGGTACGGGGTTTTTAGGCAAACTTCGCGAAAATATTGTAGAGCAAATCCAAGAAATCAACCGTTTGAAAGAGAACGGCTCGTACGTATATTCGATTGATATTCCGTCGGGAGTCAACGGAGATAACGGGTTGGGGGTGATTGCGGTTGAAGCGGACGAAACTCTTTGTATCGGTGAATGGAAACGTGGAAATTTGCTCCAAAACGGCTTGGGATACGGTGGAAAACTATCCTTGCTCGACGTTGGAATCCATGCGCGCGTATCAAAGGATTTGGAACAAGAATATGTTGCGCTGATAGAACAAGAAGACGTGAAAAAACTGTTGCCAAAACGATTTCGGAATTCTCATAAAGGCTCGTATGGAAAAGTGGCGATCGTAGCAGGGAGTAAAGAGTACACGGGCGCGGGGTATTTGGCTATGAAATCGGCGTCGAAAAGCGGGGTAGGATATACGACCTTATTCACGCCGAAAGGGATTGCGGAACGCTTTTATTTAAAAGTTCCCGAAGCGTTGATTGTTTCCATAAACGGTGGGGGCAGTGTCGAGTTCTGTGAATCTGACTTTGAAAAAATCTGCGAATACGATACCGTCGTTTACGGTATGGGAATGGGGATTAGCGAAGATACGTACAAGGGCGCGAAGTATTTAATCGAGCATTATAAGGGGAAACTTATTTTGGATGCTGACGGATTAAATTCGATTGCGCGATTTGGGGAATTGAGCGATTTTTACCATTCGAGCGATTTGGAGCTTTTGATTACTCCGCATTTGAAAGAGTTTGAACGCTTGATCCAAGTGCCTATGGAGAAAATTAAGGAAAATCCTTTCCGTTATACGAGAAAGATTTGTAGGTTATACGATATTAGGATTTTGTTAAAAGGCGCGTCTACGGTGCTTGCGGACGGAAAAGTTCCATATTTAAACGTGACGGGTACGACGGCGCTTGCCAAAGGTGGTAGCGGTGACGTATTGGCAGGTTTGATCGGCGGACTTTGCGCGCAAGGTCTTTCCGTTTTCGACGGCGCGAAGGTCGGTAGTTATCTTTTAGGCAGGTCTGCGGAGCTTGCTACGGTAAAATGGACGGAATACGTTTCGACGCCTACCGACTGTATCGACTGTTTCGGCGAAGCGTTTAGAGAGTGTTTATCCGAAAATGCGGACGAGTAGAGAAAGGCTTAACAGGAAGATTCCGACGGTGAGATAGTAAATCGGGTAAGGAATAAAGACGGAGCTGAAAAGAAGGGTAACGCCACAAAGAAAAAAACGTCGGCTGTTGCTTTTTGAAAAAAAGATACTACGTCTTTTTTGTTTCACGGGGTTTCTCGCTTTGACGGGGAATTCTTCAGGAATTGCGTAATTGTCTTTGAACGCGCGGTAGATTTCTTCGCCGAGTAAAACTTGCATGGAAAGTTTTTCTACTAAAAGTTTCCCTTCGGGTGAGAGTTTGTTGCAAAGAAGTACGGGAGTTTGCTCCTGTTTTAATGCGGTGAATGCAAGCGCGATATCGTCTTCCGTCAACGCTTGAAATTTGAAAAAGGGCAAAAAGGCGTATTCACCGAGCCGTAATATTTTCTCGTTCGTCGCTTCAGTTGCAGAATCTTCCCCTTCGGCTTGGTCGATGTTATCGTCTGCTAAAAGACGGAGTAAAAAGGGGAGTCGCGGTCTTAAAAATTCGGTTTGGTCTTGCTTGGAAATTAAACAAAGATAAAACATGAAATCGTTTTTTTCAAGTTCTTCCGATTTTTTTAACGCGAAGATTTTTTGTTTTTTGCGTAACCGTAACGAGAGTAAATACGCGCCGAATCCCCCTACGAACGCGGATAAAATTAACGCCCAAAAAAGCGGAATTCTTTGATAGCGTAACGGGAAAAGTACGCAAAAAAAGACGAGAGAAAAGGTGAAAATAAGATCGGAATAATAAGCGGATTTTTTCATGGTAAAATTTTTGACGGAAAACCGCTTATTTAAACTTGAAAAATGCAAAAAAATATAGTATAATGGATTTGTCGAAAGGAAAGAATATGAAAATCGGTATTTTTGGCGGAAGCTTTGATCCGCCCCATCTCGAACATTATTATTTGGCAAAGTCAGCCGTCGATTCGCTTGCGTTGGATAAACTCATCGTAATCCCCGCTCATACGCCTCCCCATAAACGCGGGAAAACGTTGACGGACGATTCGACGCGTTTCGCCCTTTGTAAGCTTGCCTTCGCAGATCTTTTGAAAGTGGAAGTCAGTGATTACGAGATGCGAAAAGGAGGGGTAAGTTATACCTTTGAAACGTGCGAATATTTTCGTTCGCTCTATCAGGACGCTACTCTTTTTTGGCTCGTGGGGACGGATATGTTGCGGGATTTCCCCACTTGGCGACATCCTGAAAAAATCTTGGAAAACGTTACGCTTGCCGTCTGCGCGAGAGCGGAAACGGGGGATTGGTTAAAAAAAGAACGGGAAGACTTTTACCGTATATTCAAAAAAGAGTTTGCCGTTATCGGTTACGACGGAAAGGAAGTTTCGTCTACGCAAATTCGCGTATTGTCGGCGGCGGAAGAAAACGTCGCGCCGTTGGTTGGAGAGCGGATGGCGAACTATATAAAAGAAAAAGGGTTGTATCGCGTTCCGTTTGCAAAAGACGGATTGGCACTTTTAAAACCCGAGCGAAAGGAACATACTTTCCGCGTTGCGGAATTGGCTGTGAAAAGAGCGCCGTCGCTTGGGATCGACGAACGGGTGGCGATTACCGCTTCTCTCTTTCACGACTGCGCGAAATATTTGGACGAAAATCACGAATATTTAAAAGACTTTGAAGTCGATCAATGCGTACCTGCCCCCGTGATTCATCAATTTACGGGCGCGTACATCGCGGAAAAATTCTTTGGCGTGCAAGATAGGGACGTTTTAAACGCAATTCGTTATCATACGAGTGGTCGAGCTGGAATGTCCGTCTTGGAAAGGTTGATTTTCTTGGCGGATATGTTAGAACCGGATCGAGATTTTAAAGGCGTGGACGAGTTGCGAACGCTTTTTTGGAAAAAAGACGACGATTTGAATCTTTGTATGGAAGAAGCGCTTAAACTGAATTTGGCGTATTTAAATAAAAAGAACGCACCCGTGTACGCGTTGACGGCGGATGCGCTGAACTATTTCAAAGAAAAAAACCAAAAGGAGAAAAAATATGGAAATCACGAGTAAGGAATTGGCTCTTGCGGCGTGTAAAGCGCTTGCGGATAAGCGGGGGAGAGATATCGTTACGTTGTACGTACGGGAAAAGACGGAGCTTTGCGATTATTTCGTATTGGCAAGCGGTGGGAATCCCTCCCAAATTCGCGCGATGGGCGAACGGGTGGAAGAACTCATTTCCAAAGAATACAATATTGATCCGACGCGGACGGAAGGGGTGCGCGACGGACGTTGGGCGGTAATCGATTACGGTGACGTAATCGTGCATATTTTCAACGACGACACTCGGCTTTTCTATCATTTGGAACGGCTTTGGGGGGACGGCGAAAATTTGGAAAAATACCAAGATCCTGATGCGGATTAACGTGTAAGTTATTTAAAACGTATTTCTTTCGGTTCGGAGTATTTCGAACGGGATTTACTGCGCTTTCGTTCCACGATATAGTATATTGGCTCCGGGCTGGGTTTCGGCTCGGGAGCCTTTTTTTCTTCTTTTTTCGGCGGTTCGTTTTTCGTGTCGTTTTTGCGTTGCGTTTCCCAACCGAGTTTGGTTAAAACGAAGATATGTACGATTGAAAAGCAAAATAAGAACAGGCAAACGAGTAGACCTGCGCCACCGACGGCGTTCGCGCTTAAAAGTTGTAAGGTTTTAAAAATGGAATGTTTCATAACTACGATTATAGTGGGTTTTGAAGGAAAAAACGTAATGAAATATGGATAAAAAGCACCCTTTTTGTCGAAAGGAAAGGGAGCTTAAATTCATATTTTTCGTTGGAGTTCCATACAATATTGGTATGAAAAAATTTACGTTCCTTTTATTATCTACCTTTTGCGTTGTCACTTCCGCGTTTTCTTTGTGCGTTCGAGAAATCTCAAACGCCGAGATGCCCGTTTCGGGAACTGAAACTACCTTTCACGTCGTCGTGGACGCGGGACACGGCGGAATGGACGGGGGAGTGACGGGTAAAACGTCGGGGGTAAAAGAAAGCGATTTGAATTTGTCGATTGCCTATCGCTTAAAAGACGAATTGGAAGACGCCGGCTTTCTGGTGACGATGACGAGAAAAACGGAGTTTGGAATCTGTGAAGCGGGAGAAACTTGGTCGAAAAAAAGGGATATGCAACAACGAAAAAAACAGATACGGGAAAGTAATCCGTCGCTCGTCGTTTCCATTCATCAAAACCGATACTCGCTCCCGTCCGTACGAGGAGGACAGGTGTTTTATAAAAAGGGTAGCGATAGCGGAAAATCTCTTGCCGTTCAAGTGCAAGAACGGCTCAATCGGCTCTATCAAAAAGAAGACGTCAATCCCCGTAACGCAACCCCGTCGAGTTATTATCTTTTGGAATGTACGGACGCGCCGTCGATTATCGTGGAGTGCGGATTTTTATCGAGTCCAGCCGACGAAGGACTGCTCTTAAAAAACGGCTTTCAAGAAGAACTTGCGCTATCGATCTTTTCGGGGATAATGGGGTATTATTCGGAAATTTACGGCAGTTAAGTCGCGGGAAAGCGTTTGAATTGCTTGTCATTTTCGTTTGAGTGTGCTATAATGAAGATAGCTATGCTTATAAATAAGCATAATTGCGTAAAAACGGAAAGGCAAGGGATCGGAAATGTTATTGCGGAAAGAACCGCTTACGAAGGAAAAGGCGCGACAACTCAATCCCGTCACGTTGGCGTTTTTAGGGGACGCGGTGTACGCGTTGTACGTGCGTGAACGGCTCGTGAAATCGAACGGCGGAAAAGTCGCCGATTTTCAACGCGCTTGCGCGAATATCCTTTCGGCGCGGGCGCAGAGCGAGTTTTTGGAAGCGTTGTTGCCCGTTTTTACGGAAGAAGAAACGGAGATTTTTCATCGGGGCAGAAACGCGAAAAAAGCGACGAAAAGTAAAAACGCGACGGCGACGGAGTATAACCGTTCGACGGGGTTGGAAGCGGTGTTCGGGTATTTGTACGCAATTGGTGATATTGCGAGATTGGAGGAATTATTCTCGTCCGTACCCGAAGAAAAATTTGAAATTATCGCAAGATCGACGGCGTTTAAACCGTCAAGGTAAACTTTAAATAAAAATCGTAAGGATAAAAAGATGAAAACAGAAGGAAGAAACGCAGTCGTAGAATTGTTGAAAACGGGAAAAAATATCGATAAAATTCTAATCGAAAAGGGGGCGCAAGGCTCGCTTTCGATTATTTTCGCGCAAGCAAGAAAGCGGAATATCCGCGTTCAGTTCGTCGATCGGTTAGTGCTTGATAAAGAGAGTATTACGGGCAGACACCAAGGCGTGATCGCGTTGACGACCGATTACGAATATTACGAGCTGGAAGATCTTATCGAAAATAAAAAGAGCGAAAAGGGTGGATTTATCGTGCTTTGCGACGGGATCGAAGACGTGCATAATCTTGGCAGTATTTTGCGTGTTTCCGAATGCGCGGGGGTAGACGGCGTCGTGATTCCCAAAACGGGAGGCGCGTCCGTTACGGAGAGTGTAATCCGTATTTCCGCAGGCGCGGCGGAACACATGAAAGTTGCAAAAGTGGCGAATTTGAATCAGGCGATCGAATTTTTACAAAAGAACGGGTATTGGATTTACGCCTTAGAGGCAGGCGGAGAAGATATCTATTTGGAGAATTTTTCGGGGAACGTCGCGCTCGTCGTCGGTGGCGAAGATAGCGGTGTTAAACGCTTGACGAAGGAAAAATGCGATAAAATTTTATCCATTCCTTTGCAGGGACAAGTTAACTCTTTGAATGCGTCGGTCGCGCTTGGAATCGCGGCGTACGAAGTCGTACGCAATCGCTTGAAAGGGTAACCTAAAAGAGGTAAGAATGTCGAACGAGAAAGAAAAAAAAGAACGGGACGAAATCCTGGTCAAACGGGCGAAAGACGGGGATAAGCAAGCCATGGACGAATTGCTTTTACGTTACGCAGGCGTAGTACGCCGTCGCGCCAGACAGTTTTTCTTGAACGGGGGAGAGACGGAAGATTTGATCCAAGAAGGCATGATCGGACTGTATCACGCCATTGACGATTATAAGGACGCGTCAAACGGGTTGAGCTTCAAAAATTTTGCCTATCTTTGCGTAACTAGGCGGATTTTGGATGCAATCAAGGCGTCGGCGCGTATGAAAAATAAACCGTTGAACGGGTACGTATCCTTGTTTAGCGCGGATGAGATGATCTCTCCGCAAGGACCGGAAGACGCCCTGTTGCAACGGGAAGACCAACGTGAATTTTTGCAAAAGATGAGTCGCGCGTTGTCCGATTTCGAGTTCCGTGTGACCATAATGTATATGGACGGAATGAGTAGTTTGGAGATTTGCGAAGCGACGGGAAAAGACGGAAAGAGCGTGGATAACGCAATCCAACGCAGTAAGAAAAAATTACAAAAATTATTGAAAGACGGCGAAGAATAAAGGAGCGAAAGATGGCGTATTTGGCGTTATACCGTATGTTTAGACCGACGACGCTTGACGACGTGGTACGGCAAGAACATATCGTTACCATTTTAAAAAATCAAATAGAGACGGGTAGAGTCGGACATGCCTACCTGTTTTGCGGTCCGCGTGGTACGGGAAAAACGAGTATTGCGAAGATTTTTGCTGCGGCGATTAACTGCGAAAGTCCGAAAAACGGTTCGCCGTGTGGGAAATGCGCGGTTTGTAAATCGCTTGCCAATCCCACGAATTTGGATATTTCGGAGATCGACGCCGCGTCGAATAACGGCGTGGACGAAATGCGCGATCTTCGCGAAAAAGTACAGTATCCGCCCGTTGCGGGGAAGTATAAAGTATATATTATCGACGAAGCGCACATGCTTTCTCAAAATGCGTTCAACGCGCTTTTAAAGACGCTTGAAGAACCGCCTGCGCACGCCGTATTTATTTTGGCGACGACGGAATCGCAAAAGATCCCTGCGACCATTTTATCGCGGTGTATGCGATTTGATTTCAAGCTCATCCCCCAAGCGGATTTGGAGGATCGACTTCGAAAAGTTTTCGATTCGATTGGGAAAGGTTACGAAGAAGAAGCGATTTCCGCTATTGCAAGAGCAGGGGCGGGTAGCGTTCGGGATATGTTGTCGTTTGCCGATACCTGTGTTTCGTATTCGGCGGATAAAGTCACCTACGAAGCCGTGCGCGCTGTGCTTGGAAAAGCGGATTTTTCCACCGTTTGCAGTCTTTGCGAGGCTATATTGAAAGGGGAAACGGGGACGGCGTTGAAAAAGACGGAAGAGGTTCTTGCGACGGGTAAAAACGTCGGATCGTTGCTTTTGGATATTTTAGGATTTTTGAACGATTGCGCCGTCGTGAAAACTTGTTCGGACGCGCAGAATATTTTGGCAATGCCGAAAGAAACCTATCGCGAAGTGTTGGCGATTGCCCGTGAAACGGACGGACACCGACTCCTTCGTACGACGGAAATCTTTGCTTGTTTGGAAAACGATTTGCGTTATTCCGCCTCTCCGCGCGTATTGCTCGAATCGGCGGTTTTGAAAGCAAGTATGCCACATGTTGATTACGATATCGAGTCGTTGCTTGCCCGTATCGAAGCGTTGGAGAAAAAATTGGCAAACGACGTCGTTCTTCCGTCGCAACCGCAGGAACAGCTTCAAGCGCGCCCGACGGAAAAAACGGTCAATGCGCCGATACAACCACCCGCGCAAGAAAGTTTTGAGCCTATGGAAGAGCCTTATTACGACGCTCCGCCGATGGACGAACCGCCAATCGGGTTTATGGCGGATTACGAAGAACCGCCTATCGTCGTAAAGCCCAAAGAAATAAAAAAAGAAGAACCGAAAAACGAAAAACCGATCCACGTGAAACAAGCGGTGACGGGAGATGCGAAATCGACGTTCGGTAGCTTTTTGAGAAGTTTGCGAAAGACGGGAAAGAACGGGGTATTGTTCACGATTTGCATGGATCTTGACCACTTGTACGAAGGGGAGAAATTCGTTTTGATTACGGAGAGTGATTCGATGTATCGTTCGCTCGTGAAAGCGGAACATTATGAGCTAATTAAACAAGCATTTTCAGCGATTGGGATGCAGGAAGACGGTTTCGAAATCCGTTTAAAAGGGAAGACGTCGGACGATTTTAATAAGGGGTTAGAGGAGTTGAAACAACGCTTTTCCGATACAAAAATAGAGATAAAATAACGAAGGAGTGAAAATTATGGCAGGTTTTAAAGGAAACAACGGCGGAATGCAAAATTTGATGATGCAAGCGAAAAAGATGCAGGAAGAAATGGAAAAGACTGCGGCGCTTTTGGACGATTGGGAAATCGTCGGTACGGCGGCAGGGGAAGCGGTCGTCGTGTATATGAACGCGAAAAAGATTATCAACGGGATCGAGCTTGACGAAAGTATCGTTGATCCGACGGACGTCGAAATGCTGGAAGACTTGATTATGGCGGCGATCAACGACGGTTATGCGAAAGCGGATAAAGTATACGAAGAAAAGATGGGGCAATACGGCAATATCGGCGGACTTGGAGGGTTGCTCTAATCCATGGAAATTTTTATCGAGCCGATCGGGAAGCTTATCAATGAATTTTCAAAACTGCCCGGCGTAGGGAAAAAGACGGCGCAACGGTACGCGTATAAGATTATCGATATGTCGGAAGCGGACGCGCGCGCGTTTGCCGACGCGATTATCGGTGTAAAGCGAAAGGTGAAATACTGCAAAATTTGCGGGAATTTTACCGAAAAAGAGACTTGTGAAATCTGTACCACGAGAGAAGAGAGCGTAATTTGCGTGGTGAAAGAACCTAAAGACGTGGCGGCGATTGAAAAATTGCACGAGTTTAAAGGGGTATACCACGTTTTGCACGGGGTAATCGATCCTATGGACGGCGTTGGTCCGAATGATATCCGTATTCGGGAACTTTTGGCGCGCTTGCAAGACGGAAAGGTAAAAGAAGTGATCGTAGCGACCAATCCCGACGTTTCGGGGGACGCGACGGCAATGTATTTGGCGCGTTTGATCAAACCGCTTGGGGTGAAAGTTTCAAGGCTTGCGCACGGAATTCCCGTCGGTTCGGAAATCGAATATACCGACGACGTTACGCTTACTCGCGCGTTCGTGGAAAGAAACGAGCTTTAATTAAGTAAAAACTATGTACGGCGAAATGAAATACTATAAAGATATAACGCACGGTTTTTTTGTTGCGTATGAAAAGACGACCGAATTTTTCGTTACGTATCTTCCCGAAACAAAAAAATGGGTGGATTGCGCTATTTCGTTTTCTAATTTTAAACACGATTACGATTTTATTGAGATTTCAAAGGAAGAACTTGCGCAAAACACGAACGGAAATTTCCCCGACGATTTGTTTCAGGAATATTTAAATCTCTTGCGAAAAAACGAGCAAGGATAATAAATTTGCCCAAAAAAGAAAAACTAACGAAATTCGTTAGTTTTTTTCGTTTTGTCTATTTTGCATTCTTCTCCAATTAAAGAAGGCGTATAAGTCGTTGAAAAGAAAGGCGATAAAGCAAAAGATCATAGGCAGGTACGAGATATTTTCAATCGACGCCAAAATCCATAAGATAATTAGAATAATATCGTTGCCTGCGTAGGCGCAAGCGTAATAGGGACTTCGTTTAAAAGATAAATAGGAAGCTAAATAACTTGTGGTGACCGAAATCGTGCTAAAAAACAAATTCGTCGTGTGAAAGGCTTTCAAAATAAAGTAAAACGCAATCGTAATGGCAAGGCTGGAAGTGAGCATGAACAGGATTTCTTTTTTGCTCAATTTCGCAACGGTGACTTCTGGCGTATCTTTATACGGATTTTTTAGCCAAGTAAAGATACTCACAAGCGCGATCGGCGCGCTCATACCAAGATAGGTGATCATTTCCCCGTAATAACGAAAGAAAAACGAGATGATTCCGTAAAAAACGGCAAAAACGACGGACAGGATTAGCCCGAACACGTAGCCTTTCGCAACGAAGATGAGCGCGGTTACGCCGATCAAAGAACAAACGAGCGTGAGATAATCTTTGTCGGGGGAAAGCAGGAAAGACGCCGAAACAACGACGAGCGAGCATAGCCATAACGTCCATTCGAATTTGGTTAGGTCTTTAAAAGGGTTGTGTAGTTTCATATTGACTCCTAAAAAAATAAGCACTCGCCAAACGCGCCTTCAAAGACCTAACGGCACGCTTACGAATGCAAAACATTCTCTACCCGGTGGCAGTTTTTTCTACAATCTTATTATACCACGCTTGGATAAAGTTGTCAACGAATTTTCAAAGAAAAAACGGGTTGATTTTCATCAATCCGTTTTTGGTTGTTTTGTATATAATGCCTTGGATTAGTTGCTGGGAGAGAACTTTAAAAAAGGTCAAGGGAATTATTCCCTTGCGTGGTGTGGAGTGGAACTCCACGAAATCATTGGACCATTAAAAGAAAGCGTTAGCTTTCGTCTACGGGCTTTTTTTTTCGTGGGCTTTGCCTACACCCATAAGGAGCATAGCCCCTTAACCCTTATTGAGTTTTACTCGTGTTTGCTTTAAGCGTTTTCTTCGCTTAAAAGGTCTTTCATCTCGTACATGCCTGCCTTCTTTTTTGCAAGGAACTTTGCCGCGCGGATCGCGCCGACGGCGAATACCTTTTTACTTCTTGCGCTGTGTGAGATGGTGATAATTTCGTCTTCGCCTGCGAATACGACTTCGTGTTCGCCTACGATCGTTCCGCCGCGAACGGCGTGGATTCCGATTTCCGTCTTTTTACGCGCGCCGACGATTCCGTCGCGACCGTTGACGTATTCTTTTTCACCATTGAAAACTTGGTTGACGGAGTCCGCAAGCATTAAAGCCGTGCCGGACGGAGCGTCCTTTTTTAAGTTGTGGTGCTTTTCAATGATTTCTACGTCGTATCCGTCGCCAAGAACTTCCGCCGCCGCTTTGCAAAGGGCTTGCATTAGATTGACGCCGAGCGAAAGGTTGGCTGTCTTAAAAATCGCCGTCGTTTCCGCGTATTCTTTTACCCGTTCCAAATCGCTTGCGGTAAAGCCCGTTGACGCCAATACGATACCAAGGTTATGCGCTTTGGCGTAAGCAAGGCGTTCTTCCAAATTTTCTGCAGAAGAAAAATCGATAATGACGTCCGCTTCTTCTTTTACTTGAGAAAAAGTTTTATAGACGGGAATCCCGATCTCTCTCGGGTAAAGGTCTACGCCTGCAACAGCGACGGCATTCTCGTCCGTTTTTAAAAGTTCGAGAACGTTTCCGCCCATTTTACCGCAAGCGCCACAAATAATAATTCGCGTTTTCATGCCTTGATCTCCAAGCCGTAGTTTTTCATAGCCACGGCGCATTTTTCTTTGTTTTGCGGTTCTAATTCGGTCAACGGAGAACGGGGTACGCCTGCGTTGAACCCAAGCATATTAACCATTCCTTTCACGGGGATGGGGTTAACTTCGCAGAAACACGCGTTGGCAAGGGGTAACAATTTGTCGTTCAACGCCGCCGCTTCAGCAAGCTTACATTCTTCTACGAGCGTGCAAAGTTTTTTCACGTCTTTGGGTACGAGATTGGAAAGAACGGAAATAACGCCGACGCCACCGACGGCGAGAATGGGGAAGTTCAACGCGTCTTCCCCCGAATATACGTCGCATTTTTCTCTTACGAGACGAATGGTTTCCATAGTCTTGGACATATTTCCGCCTGCGTCTTTAATGCCTGCGATATTCGGGATTTCCGCGATCTTCGCCATTGTAGCGGGCTGAATTTCTACTCCCGTACGTCCCGGAACGTTGTAAGCGATGACGGGAATGGAAACGGATTCGCAAATCGCTTTATAGTAAGCGACGAGCCCGTTTTGCGTACATTTATTATAGTAGGGGGTAACGGCAAGTAAGCCGTCCGCGCCGTAGCTTTCCGCTTTTTGCGCGGTCATGATCGCGTCCGCGGTGTTGTTACTACCGCAACCGATAATCACTTTGCATCTGCCGTTGACTTTTTTGACTGCGTATTCCATGAGTACGTGCTCTTCGTCAAAGGACATAGTGGACGGTTCGCCCGTCGTACCTAAAAATACGATCGCGTCCGTACCGCCTGCGATTTGGTGCTCGATAAGTTCGCCGAGCACGGTATAATTGACGCCGTTTTCGTCAAAAGGCGTAATGAGCGCGGTGGCGCTCCCCTTAAAAAATCCTTTCATATAGTTTCTCCTTTTCCCTTTTAAGTCTATGAATAATTTTTGGTTTTTGTGCGAATTAATCGAAATATCCCTTCGCCGCTAAAAGTTCGGCGAGAAGTACCGCGCCACCTGCCGCGCCACGTAAGGTATTGTGCGAAAGTCCTACGAATTTATAGTCGAAAAGCAGGTCTTCGCGAAGTCTACCTACGGTAACGCTCATGCCGTTGCCTTCCATTCTGTCGAGCTTGGCTTGCGGACGGTTGTCTTCTTCAAAATAGCGCAGGAATTGTTTGGGCGCGGACGGAAGTCCTAATTTTTGCGGTTCGCCCGAAAAGTTTTCCCAAGCGGAAAGAATTTCTTCTTTCGTCGGTTTTTTATCAAACGAAACGAATACCGCCGCGGTATGTCCGTCGGAAACGGGTACGCGCAAACATTGCGCCGTTATGACGGGCGAAGTTGCGGAAAGGATTTCGCCGTCCTTGACTTCCCCCCAAATTTTGAGCGGTTCTTTTTCGCTCTTTTCTTCTTCGCCCCCGATATACGGGATCACGTTATCGAGAATTTCGGGCATGGTCGTAAACGTTTTGCCTGCGCCGGAAATCGCTTGATAGGTACAAACCGCCGCGCTTTTGATCCCGAACGACTTCAAAGGATGCAAAAGGGGAACGTAGGATTGCAGGGAGCAGTTGGATTTGACAGCAATAAATCCGCGTTTCGTACCCAAACGCGCTTTTTGTGATGAGATTACTTCCAAATGTTCAGCGTTAATTTCGGGAATGATCATGGGTACGTCGGGCGTGAAACGGTGCGCGGAGTTGTTGGAAACGACGGGGATTTCCCGTTTTGCGTACCTTTCTTCCAAAGCGCGAATTTTCGCTTTATCCATATTGACGGCGCAGAACACGAAATCGACTTCGTTTGCAATTTTGTCAATATCTTTTTCTGCGTCGAGAACGGTCATATTTTTATAACATTCGGGAATGGGGGTAGAGAACGCCCATTTTTCGCCGACCGCATCCGCGTAAGGTTTCCCAGCGGAACGGGACGACGCCGCGAGAACGCGTACTTGAAACCAAGGATGTTCGGCGAGCAAGGTCAAAAATCTTTGCCCGACCATACCGGTTGCGCCAATGATGCCAACGTTGTATTTTTTCATAATAAAACTCCTGAAAATTAAAATGTTTCTTACAAAATATAAAAAAGACGGGAATCGTCCCGCCGTGAACCTAACTATTTCCAAAAAATGGAATATACCGAATAAACGTTAATAGTTCTTCACGGGCGGTGACAGTCATACGGGTATTCGTCCGTATGCCCAACGCGACGGAAAGAGTTCGCGTTTCGGCGGAGATACCCTTTCCGAACCCCGCGATAAGCAAAACTTTCCATAATTGCCGTTTGGCAGGGCGTACTGATGTTCGTCCGCTCCTCTATTTAACAATTGTATTTTAGCATATATTCTTGGAAAAGTCAAAAGGTTACGGTCGTTTTTTTTCGGAAGTTATAAAAATTTTTCAATTCTTTTAAATTTTGTTTGAAAAAAATCGAAAATTTCCTTGAAATAATCACAAATTTGTAGTAAAATAGATAAGTAAACGAAAAAATGGGTTTTGCTCTTAGCAAAATCCGTAGCGTTTGGTTTAAAAACAGTTTGGAGTAATATATGGCGCAACAAAACAAGGGCTTTATCGCCCGTATGCTTGAAGGGAAGGAACGTAGTGAAGAGTACGCAAGAAGTACTCTCCCTACCAACCGTTGGCAACTTTTTTGGGATATTTTTAAAGGGAACTTCGGTAAAATCGTAAAGAGTAATCTTTTGATTTTGGTGTTCTTTATTCCCATGCTCGCAGTGATTTTTATAGGTTCGTTGATCGGTCAAACAAATTCGGTGATTTATCCGTTTGGGGCGGGACTTTCGATCGGCTATCCCGCAACTCCGGATATCCAAGGCCTTTCCGAAATGTTGATTTTACAATCGGAATTTATGACCTTGCTCGGCGTGGTCGTTACGTCTTTTATCGCTGCAGTAGGGCTTGCAGGCGGTATGTACGTCGTTAGAAACATGGTTTGGACGGAAGGTATTTTCGTCGCGAACGATTTCTGGAAAGGGGTAAAACTCAATTATAAAAACGCCTTACAAACCGCGCTCTTTTTCTCGCTCGTTTTCATGATCGGGAAAACGCTTATCAATTCCGCAAACCTTTCGCTCGTAACACCCAATCTTGCCGATTGGCAACGGGTGTGGATGACGATTTCGATCGTGTTTAGCTATACCATGATCGTATTTTCCGCTATGATGTCGTTTTGGATGATCGCGCTTGGCGTAAATTACGTGCAAGGATTTTGGGTTATGTTCAAGAATTCGGCGTTGCTTGCGATAGGCTCTTTCCCGCAAACGCTTTTCTTCGGTGTGATCGCGTTGTTGCCGTTCGCATTGTTCTTGATCAACGATACGTTTATGTTAATGATTTCTTTGATCATCGTGATATTATTCGGATTCACGTGGGCGCTTTTGGTATGGTTGGATTTTGCGCAATGGTTGTTCGATAAATATATCAATCCCAAGCTCGAAGGCGCGAAAGTCGGTAGAGGTATCTATAATAAAGACGGTACTTCTCCGCAAATGGAAAGCCAAGCGCAAGTCGAATATCAACGCGCGCTTTTGGCGAGTGGCAGATCCCAACTCGTGGCTCGTCCGATTAAGCCGATCGACGACTCGTTGCAAGTTTACGAACTTCCCAAAGCGTTTACCCGTGAAGACTTGAAACGACTTCGCGAAAGTAAGCAGAATATTATTGAAGATACCGAATCGTACGCGGAAGAACATAAGAACGATTTACGTTACGTTGAATACAATAAGCAATTCGACGAACGCGAGCGCGCGATTCAAGACGACGATAAGAACAAAAAGAAAAAACGTAAACCGCCTAAGATGTTGGGTGAATAAGTAAGAATAAGACGCGTTTCATCCCAACGTGTGAGCGTTGGGATGAAGTTAAGATAAGGAGTAGTCATGAACAGAAAACCGGCATACGCAACGCTTGCCGATTGGTTTGAATATCTCAACGACGACTGCGGCTATGAAAATTGGTCGCAGTATTTAATTTTGGAATTAAAAAAATCGTTGGAAGACTACCGTTTGCCTCCCGTTGGCTTGGACGTAGGTTGCGGTAGCGGATATTTCACGCGCGCCTTTCAAAAGAACGGATTTTCCATGACGGGAATGGACGTGTCGGTGGAAATGTTGGATAGAGCCAAAACTCTTGCCTTGCAAGAAGGGGCGCGAAGCGAGTATCTTTTAGGGGATATTACGAAATTTAAAACGCCAAGTCGGTATTCGTTCGTGACGGCAATTAACGATTGTATCAATTACGTGAAAAAGGACAAGCTTCGTACGGCGTTTAAAAACGTTCGGTCGGCGCTTTCTAAAAACGGAATCTTTCTCTTTGATATCAGTTCGAAAGGGAAATTTTCGCAAAAGATTGCAAATACTGTTAGCGCGGACGACCGTGACGACGTGACCTATTTGTCCTTCAACACCCTGTCGGGCGACGAAGTGACGATGGACGTAACTCTTTTTATCAAAGGCGCAGACGGTAGATTTGACCGTTTCGACGAACGGCACGTCCAATACGTGTACGAAGAAAGCGAGATCGTCACCGCGTTAGAAGAAACGGGGTTTGAGATCTTACGGATGGAAGGTCATTTGGGAGAAGATAAGGAAAAGAGCGATCGAATTTCCTTTCTCGCTAGACGGATTTGACAGGTGAAACTATGAACGTATTACGCGCATTAATTTATGACGATCAAGTATCTTTAACGATCATTGATACGACAAAGCTCGTAAAAGACGGTTTGGCCCGTCACGGATTGAAGGGAGAGTCAGCGGACGTTTTTGCAAGAACGCTGTCCTTTTTAACCTATGTAAGTTCCTGTTTAAAGGAAGAAACGGGGGAAGTTTCCATCGCTTTACAAACGGATGGAAAACTCTCCACGCTTTCGGCGTCGGGGAATACCGCGCTTGCAATGCGGGGGTATCTTGCTTGGGATACGGAGAAAACGGAAACGATTGGCGACGGCGCGTTGACGATCGTACGTGACGACGGCTATTCCCGTCCGTTCGTCGGATCTTGCGCGCTCGTAAAAGGCGCGCTCGACGAAAGCTTTGAAGAATATTATCGGATTAGCGAACAACTCCCGACGGAAATTACGACTTGTTTTTTTGAAAACGAGAGGGGCGGGGTTGCGTTTTGCGGTGTAATCGCCTTGCAACCGTTGCCGTTTGCGTCGCAAACGACGCTTGAAAAGTTGCCCGACGAAAAGCAACGTTTGGCAACCTTAAAAGAAGTTGCAAAGGACGGTCTTTTTACGGTAGCAAACCGCGCGTTTGGCGTGAAAGAAGAAGATTGCCATTATAAAAACGCAGAATACCGTTGTAACTGTTCGAGAGAATATTTAAAGGGCGTTTTGGTTTCCGTAGGAGAAAAGGAGCTTCGCCAAATCGTAAAGGAAGACGGCGCGATTCACGCGCATTGTCATTATTGTAATACCGACTACGCTTTCGACGAAAAAGACGTAGACGAAATGTTTCAAAAGGAATAGGAGTAGTAAGTGGGTAAGGTAAAGAAGATTGATTTAAGCGCAAAGCGACTTGGCGAGCTTGCGGAAAAATATTTGAGCGAAGGCAAATATCCGTCTGCGCTCCGCTTTACCTTTCGCGAAATTCAGCGTGGCGGATCGCTCTCGGCGTATTTTCGGATTTGCGATATCTACGAGGCGATGGGCTTGAATTCTTCGGCGATCAATTATTGGTTCAAAATTTTGGACGAGTGCGACGAAGAAGATTTGCCTGACGTCTACGAAGGCTTGGCTGTCAATTACTTGAATATGGGTAAGGACGCGCAGGCGGCGTTTTACTATAACTGTTTGATTGAATCGGACGACGAAATCCCCGAAGAAACCAAGTACGAGATTGCGGAAGCTTTTTCCGAAAAACCGAAATCCCCGTTCAAAATATCCCATCCCCCCGAGCTTGCCGATTATAAGAAGGAAGTGGACGGCGCGTCTCGCGCTATCAAAAAAGGGGATTGCAAAAAAGCGTTGAAGTTGTTAGACGGGATTCCCAAAGGCGCGAAAGACTACGAAGTGGCGATGGAAATGCGCGCCCTTGCCTATCTGCTTACGGGCGAGATCGACCGTTCGATAGAAGCCTGTTCGGCCCTTTTAGAAGTTGACGAAAATAACGTACGAGCCTTATCGACGTTGGCGGCGGCATACCTTGAAAAAGGGGAAAGGGAAAAGAGCCGTGAACTTGCGCTGCGACTTTGTAAAACGAAAGCAAAAGACGAAGAAGAGCGGTTTAAAATCGCAACGGTTTGTTGTGAAAACGGACTCCACGAAGAAGCATACGAACGTTTTGCAGAACTTGAAAAAGAGATGCCTTTTGACGGAAGAATGTTGTATTTCAAAGGAGTTTCAGCTTTTGAGAGTGGAAAGCTCAAAGAAGCGATTCAAACCTTTGAAGATCTTTGCGCGGTGTATCCCGACGCGGCGGTCGTAGAGTATTATTTAAAATGGATTAAAAAGTACGAATCGGCGCTCTTGAAAGGGGAAGAAACGGAAAAACCGAAATTGACTTATTTTTATCAAGTCCCGAAAGAAGAACGGGAAATCCGTTGTGATCTTTTAATGGACATCATGAAACAACCGAAAGCGGAAGCGGAGATTTTCGGTATATTCGCGCACACGGGTGGGTTGTTTCGTTGGTGTTTCGACGAGTTGGACGGTATGGATCACGATTTGCAATATCTTGCTTGTCTTGTTGCGGAACGGTGCAGAACGGATGATTTTTTACGGGAAATCTTGCTCGATAACGAAGTTTTGGATCTTTTAAAAATCGAGATATTACGACTCTTGTACGAGCGGAACGAAGAAACGACGTTCGGGGTGGTGCTTTGCCACGTATATCGCAAACTGACGTTATTACCGATTCAAATCGGTCGAAAGAGCCGTAAAAAAATGATAGAAGCGTACGCGCGAACGGCGTCGAAGTTCGTTGCTATTAGAAACGATTCGGGACTTCGGATTAAGCAGGCTGCGGAAAAGCTGTACAGGGCTCTTGAAAAATACGATTCGTTCGATCTTATGAAAAGTTCGGACGACGGCTCTTGCGCTATCTATCTTTTGGCGGAAATGAAAGACGTGGGCGCCGGCGTAGAAACGGCGTCGCTTGCGTTCGACGCGAATCCTGCGCGGGTACGCGTATTATTGACGACTGTGGCATCGTACGAAAAAGAAAAGGAAAACGGAAATGGAACTGATTGATTTTGATGGTCTTTTTGACGAAAAATTGGCGCAATATATCGAAGAAAATAAGGATAAGTACACTGAAAAACAATGGGAGAACGTGATTCCGAAACTGTATAAAAAGTTTGGGGATACGTACGTGGCGAAAATCAAGTGTACGCCGAAGGAATATTATGCGAAAATGTCGGGTAGCGCGTTGGTGGAAACGCTATACGCCCATCTTACGAACGACGTACCCGTACCCGAGTTTTTATGTACGGAGCTTGAAAATCGCGACGTAACGGAAGAACTTTTGAAACTGCTTGTAAAACCCGAAGAGAGCGTAGCAAATTACGTCGTCAATCTCGTGGGAGCAGACGCGCGCGCGTACGTTACGTATTTTGAAATTTTAGTCCAAGAATCTTTCGACGAAGATTTACGTTCGGACGTGACGGATATTTTACGCTCGAACGCCGATCTTGTAGCGGAGCAAGCGCTTGCGTATTATAACGAGGGGAAAGGCGGGGATTATATGCTTGAGATTTTATCCCGCGTAGTCGTTAAAAAGGATGAAATTTTCGACGTGTTGTTAAAGGCGTTTTTGGCTGACGACGAAAAGATTCGACTTCGCGCAGGATATCTTGCTTCCTACGGGGACGAACGAGCTTTGCCCCATCTTTTGAAAAAAATCGAAGACCGTTCGTTGGGATTCGTATCCTTCCAGGAATTAAAATACGCGATTGAAGCGTTGGGTGGGGAGTACGACGAACCGAGAGATTTTTCTGCGGATAAGGATTATCTTGCCGTGGAAGCTATGGGGAATCCCATGAACGAAATAAAAAGTTAAATCGTAAATTACTTAAAAAATTTTTTCATAACGACGAAAGTCTCCGCATATAGTAAACAGTAGGTTTATTTTGCGGGGATTTTATTTTCCGCGACAGGAGGTCGTTTCATGGAAAAATACAGCGTTTACGAAGATATGGCAAGCCGAACAGGCGGAGATATTTACATTGGAGTCGTTGGTCCCGTTCGCACGGGAAAATCGACGTTTATCAAGCGTTTTATGGAAAAGCTCGTTATTCCTACCGCCGATCCTACCCGTCGCGCGGTCATGACCGACGAATTGCCACAGTCTTCGTACGGCAAGACGGTAATGACGACGGAGCCGAAATTCGTCCCCGCGCAAGCGGAAAAAATCAAACTTCGCGACGGGGTGGAAGTTTCGGTACGGCTCGTTGATTGCGTAGGGTTTGCGGTATCGGGCGCAAACGGATTTGAAGAAGACGGCAGACCTCGTCTTGTCAATACCCCTTGGCAAACCGAGCCGATGCCTTTTGAAGAAGCGGCGACGATCGGTACGGAAAAGGTGATCAACGAACATTCTACCATCGGCGTTTTGGTGACGACGGACGGGAGTGTGACCGATCTTCCAAGGGAAAATTACGTCGTGGCGGAAGAGCGCGCGGTCGCGGAATTAAAACGGATAGGAAAACCGTTCGTGATTGTGTTAAACGGGAAAGATCCTACGCTTTCAGGCGGATTAAAAACGGAATTGGAAGAGAAATACGACGTACCCGTGGTCGCGATTAACGTGGAAAATATGGAAGAAGGTGAGTTCCTTGCGCTCTTGCAAAAGATTCTGTTTGAATTCCCGTTGACGCAGGTAGACGTAAAGCTTCCGAAATGGTTACAGTCCTTGCCCGAAACGCATAAACGGGTAGAAACTTTGTTGACGGCGGTTAAAAAACTTGCGCCTTCTCTCGTAAAAATGAAAGACTGTTTCTTGCTCGAAGAACTCTTTCAAGAAAGCGAAGATTTCCTTTCGCCCGATAAGGTCGTAATGGATCTTGGAAAAGGAAAAGTAGAGGTCTTTATCGGCGCGACGGAGAAACTGTTTTACGATACGCTCAGCGACGAATGTGGGGAAAAGATCTGCGACGATTACGCGCTTTTGAATTTCGTGCGCGCGTTGGCGGACTCGAAACGTAGCTACGATAAAATCAAAACGGCGTTCTTATCCGCCGAGTCGTCGGGGTACGGTATGGTCATGCCGATTGCGGAAGAATTTACGTTGGAAAAACCCAAACTTGTAAAAAAGAACGCTGGATACGGAGTGAAATTTAAAGCGAACGCGCCTTGTTATCACGTTTTGAAAGTAGACGTCACGGGCGAGATTAGTCCGATTATCGGCACGAAGCAACAAGGGGAAGATTTCGTGGCGACGGCGGTCGAAAGTTACGACAAGGGTACGGACGAAGTTTGGGAAACGAATATTTTCGGCAAGTCGTTAAAAGAACTCGTAGAAGTGGAATTGACGGGAAAAATGAACGCTATGCCCGTCGAAGTGCGTAAGAAAATGCGTCGTACCGTTACGCGGATCGTCAACGAAGGGAAAGGGGGTGTGATTTGTATTCTGCTTTGATTTAGGGGTATAAAAATTTTTCGGAAAGCGCATACTCATATTAAAATTTGGAATGGGAGATTTCTATGCGGAAAGATACGAAAAATAAGAAAAACAAAGTCCCTAAAATCGGTGAAAAAGAATATGCGGAATATATCGACTTCTTAAAGTCGGAAGGGAACGTCCGCCAAGTCGAAATAAGTAGCTTGTCGGGACAAAACACCTCCGCGCAAAAGCGAGAAGTATAGATTGCATAATACGAAAGCGTCCACGAAATATAGGAATCGAAAAGGAAATAGAAACGGGGAGTTTCCCGTTTTTATTTTTGCATTTGGACGGGGACGGGGTGCGTTCAACGCGAAAACACGCCAAATTTTCGGCGAAGCGAAAGAATTGTAGAAAAAAATTAAAAAAAATCGAAAAAAACCGAAGAAAACGAAGAATTTTTTTTGTAAAATCCTTGACCAATGGCTTTTGATGTGTTATAATAGTAAAGGTAAATAGAAAAATTGCGTCCGCGTGACGAAATCTAGTGGACGTGGGCGTCTGTAATAAACGGCGAGCAGACGCTTTACAACGAATTCATTTTTGAGGTGTGAAATGACGGAAAAAGAGAACACGATGCTTAAACCCGAAACTCCTGCAACCCAGAACGCAGTGGAAGAGATGGCGCTTATGATTGAAGGGCTTTACAACAAGACCGCTGCGGATCTTAGAAGATTAAAGGCGGAAATTTGTAATGAACTCAAATATTCGTCCGCGCAAATAAATTCTTATTGCGAAATGTCGCAAAGAGAATCCGCGCAAATGGTTGCGAAGAACCAAGCGATGATTCAAGCGGTCGCAAAAGAACTCAAATACGGTTATCAACAAGACCAAATGATCCACGAAGATCTCGTGCATTTGATCGGCGACGAAGTTATGGATAAGCTCAATACCGTGGAAGGTAAGCTTGCCGCGCTTGAAGAAATTGAAAAAGCGATTCCCGAGATTGAAAAGGCGTCTAGTTCTGTTAGCGAAAAGCTCGTTTCCCTTTCTGAAACGGAAATCGACGTAGACGCGGTTGCCGAAAAAGTAAAGGAAATCCTTGATACATACGAATTCGAAAAGGTAGACTACGAAAAGATTACCGAAATCGTTGACGCTTCCCAAATCAAGACTGAAAATTTGATTGCGGATCAAACGGAAGAAATCGTTGAAAAGGCTTCAGCTGCCGTTGCTGAACAAGCGCAAGTCGTCGTAGACGCGATCAACGCGTTGAAACTTCCCGAAGACGTAGATTATAGCCGTATCGTTGAAGAAGTCAGCGAACGCGTCGTCGAACTCCTTCGCGAAGAATTCGTCGTAGAAGTGGAAGAAGTCGTTGAAGAAGACGAAGAAGTTGAAACGGTTTCTGAAGAAACGGAAGAAGTGGTAGAAGAAGAACCCGCCGTTGAAGAAAACGAAGAAAAAGCGGAAGAAGTAGAAACGGTTTCCGAAGTCGTTGAAGAAGAAGTTGAAGAAGTAGAAGAATCCTCTCCCGTGGCGATCGACTACGAAAAGATCGTAAACGAAGTTGCTACGAAAGTTGTTGAATCGTTGCCTTACGTTGAAAAAATCGATTATAAGCAAATTGAAGAAATCGTTCGCAACGCTGCAATCGACGTTACCCTTCTTTGCGAAGAAGTAGCGGAAAAGGTCGTAGAAAAATTGCCTACGCCTACGGAACCCGAAGTCGTTGATTACGAACAACTTGCAAGCGTCGTTTCGGAAAAAGTTCCCGAACCTGAAATGTTGGACTACGAACGCCTTGCGGAAACGGTAATTGCAAAGATGCCCGTTCCCGAAACGATTGATTACGACAAGCTTGCGGAAACGGTAATTGCGAAGATGCCTGCTCCCGAAGCAATCGATTACGATAAACTTGCGGAAGCGGTTGTTGCGAAGATGCCTGCTCCCGAAGCAATCGACTACGATAAGATTGCGAACGTAGTAGCAGAAAAATTGGTCGTTTCTGAAAAGGAAGAAGAATACGAAGTCGTGGTAGACGAAGACGGTCTTGAAAAGATCGCAAACGGCGTATGCGAAAAGTTGGATTTGGATATAATCTCTGAAAAGACTGCAAAATTGATTACGGTTGCTGAACCTGAAGCTTTGGATTATGATAAGCTTGCGGATATGGTCGCGGAAAGATTGGCGGTAAAAGTAGAAATCCTTGCAGAACCTATCGAAGAAGAAGTAGAAGCCGTTGAAGAAGAACCCGCTGAAGAGGTGGTCGAAGAAGTCGTTGAAGAAGCTACGGAAGAAGTAGTGGAAGAAGTTGCTGAAGAAACTACGGAAGAAGTGGTTGAAGAAATCGTCGAAGAAGAACCTGCTGAAGAAGTAGTCGAAGAAATCATCGAAGAACCCGTTGAAGAAGTTGCTACGGAAGAAGTTGCGGTAACGGCATATGAAGAATCCGGCGACGAACTCGTAGACGCAGAAACCGGTTTGGTGATTCGCTTAAAGAGAAGTTTTGCTGCGAAGTTAAAACAAAGCGAAGAAGACGTGAAAGTATTCTACGATATGATTAAGAACGAACTTGTTTCCTACAAGAAAGTGAAGTCTACGGTAAGCTGGCACGGCGATAGATTTAATCTTGGTAGAAACACGATCGCGAAAATGAATATTTGCGGTAAGACTCTTTGCTTCTACGTTGCGCTTGATCCTGAAGATCCTGAATTGAAGAGCACGGTATATCACCAAAAGAACGTTGGCGAACAAAAAGCTTATCAAGCAACGCCTTTCAAAGTAAAGGTTAAGAGTGAAATGGGCGCGAAGAGAGCGGTACGTCTTGTAAAGATCTTGGCTGAAAAGATCAGCGCGGATAAGAAACCGAATTTTGAAGCGACCGACTACGTAGCGGAATACGCTTACGAAACGACGAAAGAGTTGTTGGAAAAAGGCTTGATCAAAGAAACGAAAGAAAAGAAAATCGCGTTCGAATTCTAAGAAGTTAGTCTGAAAGCGAAAATAAGAATGTGGAGAGCTGAAAATTAAAACCTTTCGGCTCTCTATTTTTAAGAGTGTAAACGGGCAAGTTCACAATCGTGAGTTTGCCAAAAAAAATAATAAAAATAGGAGAAAAGATCGTTAGGTGAACGAAAAGAATAGAAAGGTCTTTATTAATAGCGCGGTTGCTGGAAACGTAAAAAGAAATTCCACAAAGAAGACCATGGGTACGCCGTTTGAAATAACGGAAAGAGTTAAGGCGGAAAATAAAATAATTATTCGGGAGCCGAGTTCGGTTAAAAACGAACGGGACAAGACGACGCCTATCGCGCGAAGAAAAGACGGCGCGCAATCCGAAACGAACAACGTGGCTACGAATAAGCGTTCAAAGACGAACAAAAAGAAGAAGGTAAAAATTCTATTCCTTGGCGGTGTTGGGGAAATTGGAAAAAATATGACGGCGCTCGAATATGGTAACGATATCGTCGTTATCGACGCAGGGCTTACTTTCCCAAACAATGAAGATATGCCGGGGATTGATTCCGTCGTTCCAGATATTACCTATCTTGTTCAAAATAAAGATAAGATTCGTGGCGTATTGATTACGCACGGTCACGAAGACCATATCGGTGGTTTGGCTTATTTATTAAAAGAAATCAACGAAGGCACACCCGTGTATGGAACGAAACTCACGTTAATGCTTGCTGATAATAAGTTGCAAGAGCATCGTTTGCAAGGCGTAGAAGAACGTGTCGTGACCGCAGGGGATAGAATAAAATTGGGTGCGTTTGACGTGGAATTTATCAACGTCAATCACTCTATTTCTGGCGCGTTGGCGCTTGCGATCCGTACCCCCGTGGGGTTAATTTATCATAGCGGAGATTATAAAATCGATTTAACGCCCGTTGCGGGCGCGCCCATCGACTTAAAACGAATAGCGGAACTTGGTAAAGAAGGCGTGTTGCTTTCGTTGGTAGAATCGACGAATATAGAGCGTCAAGGGTATACCATGAGCGAAACGGTTGTTGGAACGACGCTCGATCATCTCTTTTCCGAGAATATGCACCGTCGAATCATCATCGCGACGTTCGCGTCGAACGTGCATCGGTTGCAACAAATTATCGATTTAGCGGTTAAATACCGTCGTAAAGTCGCTTTATCGGGACGGAGTATGTTCAAAGTCGTAGAAGCGGCGGTGAAAATCGGTGAATTAAAGATTCCCGAAGGGATTCTAATCGATATTGAAAAAGCGAAAAACGTATTCGACGGAGAATTGTTAATCGTTTCAACGGGTACGCAAGGAGAACCCATGAGCGCGTTGACGCGTATGGCGTCGGGGGATTTCAACAAAGTGGTCGTTGGTGAAAACGATACGATTATTATTTCAGCAACGCCAATTCCCGGTAACGAAAAACCCGTGTATCGAGTCATCAACAACCTTTACAAAAAAGGATCGAAAGTTATTTACGAGAGTTTGGAAAAAATTCACGTTTCGGGACACGCTTGCCCAGAAGAGCATAAAATTTTACACAATTTATTACAGTCGAAATTTTTTATTCCCATTCACGGCGAGTACAGACATTTAAAACGTCACGCGCAACTAGTAGAAGATTTAGGTATGCCTGCGGAGAACGTTTTGATCGCGGATATCGGAAATTGCGTGGAGCTGACGGAAAACTCCATGACGCTTGGCGAGAATATTCCTGCGGGCGCAAGACTGATCGACGGGGAGAACGTAGAAGAATACGGCGCAAGCGAAGTCATGAAAGAGCGTTTAAGAATGTCTTCGGAAGGCGTGTTCACGATTTCGTTAGCCGTAACGGGTAACTACGTGATCAACGATCCCCTGATCCAAACCCGTGGCGTCGGCTTTGCGGATAACGAAGAACTGCAAAAAGAGATTCGCTCAGTCGTGCAAAAAACGGTGGATCAATACGACTATTCGGCAGGCGATAAGCCGTCTTTGGCGGACTTCATAAGAAAAACGCTCAGCGGTTATATTTATCGAAAGACGAAACAGTCGCCTTTGATTATCGTATCCATTTTAGACGTTTAAAGTCTTGGGGTTTTTACAAATGAAATATACGGCATCTTTGGTGAATTTGAAAGTAGACGAACGCGTCGTCGCATTGCGCGCCGACGCGCTTTCTCGTGGGATTCCCGTAGCGGACGACGAAACGTTGAATTATCTTTTATTGATGGTGTCCGCGCTATCTCCAAAACGTATTTTGGAGATAGGCACAGCCGTTGGACTTTCGGGTTCGGCGATGCTACTTGCCTGCCCACAAGCCACGCTTACCACCGTCGAGTTGGAAGAAGATCGGTACTTGGAAGCGAAGAAAAATTTCAAAGATTTGGGCTTGGAAAATCGCGTCAACGCGTACATGGGTGATGCGGGCGAAATTTTATCCATGATGGATGGCCAGTTTGATTTCGTATTTTTGGACGGGCCGAAAGCTCAATACGAAAAATATCTTTTCGATTTAAAACGCTTGATGCGAAAGGGTAGCGTACTGTTTGCCGACGACGTATTGTTGTTCGGCTGGGTGAGCGGAGAAGAACCGACGCCACAAAAACGTCGTTCGATCGTAGAAAAAATTCGTTCTTATTTACAAGTCGTAACGCAGGACGAAGATTTTATCACTTCGGTTTTGAACGTTGGGGACGGCGTAGCGCTTTCTTATTATAAAGGTCGGGATAAGGTGGACAAGTCATGATCAAAAGCGAATTATTAGCCCCTGCGGGAAGTTATCAAAAATTGATGACTGCGTTGCATTTCGGCGCGGACGCCGTGTACGTCGGCGGAAAAAATTTCTCTTTGCGTACCTTTGCGGATAATTTTACGCAAGACGAATTGAAAAAAGCGGTAGAACTCGTTCATGCAAAAGAAAAAAAACTCTACGTTACGGCAAACGTGTTTGCTCGGAATTCCGATTTCGGATTATTGACGGACTATTTTAAATATTTGGAAAGTATCGGGGTGGACGCCGTAATCGTAAGCGATCCCGGAGTAGTCTATTTGCTCAAAAAGGTTGCTCCTAAGCTCTCTATTCATCTTTCTACGCAAGCAAATACGACGAATAAATACGCCGTGAAATTTTGGCAAGAAACAGGCGTGTCCCGCGTTATCTTGGCAAGGGAACTTTCTTTAAAAGAGATTGCGGAAATTAAATCCTTTAACCCTACCGTCGAACTTGAAGCATTCGTACACGGCGCAATGTGTATCTCGTATAGCGGTCGGTGCTTGCTTTCTGATTATTTGGAAGGGCGTTCTTCCAATCGTGGCGCTTGCGTGCAATCTTGCAGATGGAAATACGAAGTCCGCGCGCTCAATCCGACGAGTAAAGAAACGGGTTGGTTGCCTTTGGAAGAAGACGAAAAAGGTACGTATATTTTCAATAGTAAAGACTTAAATATGTTAGCGCATTTAGACGAAATGGCGGGGGCAGGTGTGAGTTCTTTTAAAATTGAAGGTAGAATGAAGAGCGGATATTATCTTGCGACGGTTATTAACGCCTATCGTAGATACATGGACGGCGGGAAGCTTTCGTTGAGTGAAAAAGAATTGTTTTGCGTTGCGCATAGGGACTATACGACGGCGTACGCGTTCGGTGAAAACTGTGAAACGGTCAATTACGCGGATAGTCAATCGAAAGGCGATTATAAATATATCGCCGACGTGTTAGGTTCGGAAAAGGGGTTCGCCGTTGTAGAAATGCGAAATAGATTCCAAGTCGGCGACGAGTTGGAAGTGTTGTCCGCAGACGAGAACTTTACGAAAACTTTTATCGTAAACGAAGTGTTCGATTCAAAAGGGGAACGGGTAAGCGATTGTAAGCTCGTGCAAGAAACTTATCGAGTGGCTTGCCCTTACGTATTGAAGCAAGGGGACTATTTACGGAAAAAGATATAAAACGGTGAGAGTATGAAAAAGATTTTATTGATCGCTACGGGAGGCACGATCGCCTCACGAGCAAGCGGAAAGGGTTTAGTTCCGTCCATTGATTCGAACGGACTTTTAAAATACGTGCCTGAGATTTTGGAATTTTGCGAAGTGGATACCTTGCAAATTTTCAATATCGACAGTACGAACGTAACCCCCGACCATTGGTTGATGATTGCAAATACGATCCGTAGCGAATATGAAAAATACGACGGATTTGTCGTTTGTCACGGTACGGATACGATGGCGTATTCGGCGGCTGCGACGTCCTATCTCGTGCAACATTCGCCCAAGCCGATCGTTTTTACGGGTTCGCAGAAACCGATTGATAAGGAAGATACGGACGGCAGAATCAATCTTCGGGATAGCTTTTTATACGCGACGAGCGACGTTGCGAGCGACGTCGTCATCGTATTCCAAGGCAAAGTAATTGCAGGTACGAGAGCGAAAAAGATCCGTACGAAAAGTTTCAACGCTTTTGAAAGCGTGGATTTTCCCGTGCTTGCCGTCATTCGCGACGGACGCGTAATTCCCTATATCGTCACGCCGAAGCAGGCAGAGCCTAAATTCTATGATGCTTTGGATAGCCGGGTGGGATTATTGAGTATTACGCCTGGGATGAAAGGGGCGATTTTGGACGCGTATTTCCGTTTGAACGACGCCGTCGTACTTTCAGGCTATGGCACGGGGGGAATCCCCGAAGGTGAATATTACGGTTACTACGAAGTTTTGGAAAGTTGGAAAGGTAAGGGGAAAACGCTTGCCATCACGACGCAAGTCCAACACGAAGGAAGTGATTTGAGCGTGTATAAAGTCGGGCAGGGATTAAAGGCTCGTTTTGATCTTTTGGAAGGCTTCGACATGACCAACGAAGGGATTATCACGAAGCTCATGTGGATCTTGGCGCAAACTCGTGACGAAAGGGAAATTAAACGACTTTTCTATCAAGTCGTGAATTACGATTTAATCGGGTAAAAAACTTGTCCGATAGGGGCAGGTACGAGATAAACGAATTTAAAGAAGAAAAAGGAGTACTATTTATGAAAAGAGAACAACTTGAAAAATATGCGGAATTGATTCTTAAAACAGGTTTGAACGTACAAAAAGACCAAACGGTTTTCGTAACGGCGGGGTTGGATCAACCCGAATTCGTGACCATGGTCGTGGAAGAATGTTATAAAGCAGGCGCGAAAGAAGTATTCGTAGAATGGAGTCATCAACCGATTGCGAAACTCAACGCGAATTATCGTTCGCTCGAATCCCTTTCCACGCTCACGCCTTGGGCGAAAGCGCAATGGGAATATAAAGCGGAAAATCTTTCCTGTAGATTGTTTATTGAATCGGAAGATCCCGACGGCATGAATGGAATCGATCAAGACAAAATGAGCAAAGCCCGTCGCGCGCAATATCCGATTATCAAGCCCTACCGCGAAGCGATGGAAAATAAACATCAGTGGTGTATTGCAGCCGTACCTGGTAAGGCTTGGGCGAAAAAGGTATTCCCGAACTTGGACGAAGACGCGGCGGTGGAAAAGATGTGGGAAGTCATTCTTTACACTTCTCGCGCGGACGGCAACGATCCGTTGAAAGCGTGGAAAGAACACAACGCCGACCTTGCTTCCCGTTGTGATTATTTGAACGACTTGGGTTTGCAATATTTAGAAGTCAAGAGTGGGAACGGTACGGATTTAAAGGTGGAATTGAACGAAGACGGAATATTCTGCGGTGGGGACGAATCCACGCTTGACGGAAAAGTGTTCAACCCGAACATTCCTACGGAAGAAGTTTTCACTACTCCCAAGGCAGGTTCGGTGGAAGGGATCGTATTCTCGACGAAACCGCTTTCGTATATGGGCGAACTTATTGAAAATTTCTCCGTTCGTTTTGAAGGCGGGAAAGCAGTGGAAGTAAAGGCGGAAAAGGGCGAAGAACTCTTAAAGCACATGATCTCCATGGACGAAGGCGCGTCGAAACTTGGCGAAGTGGCGCTCATTCCCTACCAATCCCCGATCAGTCAATCGGGTGTGTTATTCTATAATACCTTATTTGACGAAAACGCAAGCTGTCACTTGGCGTTCGGTAGGGGCTTTAACGAATGTATGCGCGGTTTTGAAAACTATTCGAAAGAAGAACTTGAACGTCGCGGAATCAACGATAGTATGATTCACGTTGATTTCATGATCGGCGCGAAGGATACCTGTATCGTCGGCGTCAAGAAGAACGGCGAACGCGTACAAATCTTTAAAGACGGGAATTGGGCGTTTTAATCGCTTGCGTTTCGGGTATATAAAAAGTAGAATTTTATTAAATAATTCATTTAAGAATAAAGAACGGAGTAAGACGAATGACGAAAATAGATATTTTTTCAGGTTTTTTAGGCGCAGGGAAAACGACGTTGATTAAAAAACTCATTCAAGAAGCGTATGCAGGCGAAAAGGTCGTTTTGATTGAAAACGAATTCGGCGAAATCGGGATCGACGGCGGATTCTTGCAAGAAGCAGGGATCAATATTACGGAAATGAATTCGGGTTGTATTTGTTGCTCTCTCGTCGGGGATTTTGCGGAAGCTTTGAAGAAGGTGGCGGTAGAGTACGCGCCCGACAGAATCGTAATCGAACCGTCGGGGGTAGGCAAATTGTCCGACGTTATTAAAGCGGTGGCAAACGCGGATTTGAAAGACGGAAAGTTGAACGCGTTTTGTACGGTCGTAGATGCGACGAAATGCAAAATGTATATGAAAAATTTCGGCGAATTTTTCTTGGATCAAGTCGAAAATGCAAGCTGTATCGTTCTTTCCCATACTGACAAGATCGCAGGCGAAAAACTTGCGAACGCAGTATCGCTCTTGAAAGAAAAGAACGGTAAGGCAACGTTCGTGACCGCGCCTTGGGATTCTTTGGACGGGAAAGCGATTTTGTCCGCAATGGAAAATAAGGACTCCTTGCAAAACGAATTGGATAAACTTTTCGCAAGCGTACATCATCACGAACATGATCACGAACACGAACACCACCATCATGGTAAATGTGACGATCCGAACTGTGGCTGTCATCATCACGACCATGATCACGAGCATGAGCACCATCACGAT
>JAFTKR010000054.1 GCA_017453165.1 Clostridia bacterium
AATTTATGATGCAAACCATTCCAAACGATACCATCCTTATCCTAACGGGCGTACCGTGTATTGGGAAAACGACCACGGCGTACGAAATCACGCGCCGATATCCCACCTTTCAAAGAGTCGTGGAAATGGATATCGTAAGCGACACGGTAAGAACGGTTTTCAAGGAAAATCATTTAGAAAAGGACGCCCCTGCGCTCTTTGAATCGATTACCGTGCAAGATCTCGACACCACGAAATCGCAAGCGAAAATTTTGCTTCCGTACGTAAAAGAACTCGTATTACGACAACAAAAACGTAAGCTTTCGACGGTATTGGAAGGCGCGGAAATTATCCCTTCGTTGTTTTTCCCATCTGGCAAGCCCGCCGAATGGTTGAACGAACGGGTTGTTTTCGTTAACTTATACGCCTCCAACGAAGAAGAACAAAGAAAACGTCGCACGAATCGGTATTTGGAACGGAACTATCCTGCGGAATACGACGAAATTATACGGCAAGAATCTTTAATCGTACGGGAAAAGAACGAGCGGTTGCATCTAGAAACGTTGACGCTCGCAAGCAAATTCCCGAACGTATTCAGCGTAGATATCTCCGATCTTCCACCCGCGACGCTTGCGGAAAAGATTGTGCAAATCGTCGAAAACTATTTTACTTTTTAAAAGGAAAAGACTTGGATTTTTTACGTCCAAGTCCTTTTTTCGTTATTTAATCTTCTTCGCCGACCGTTTGGATGTCGTACGGCGTGGTTTGGTATACGAAATAGTTCAGCCAATTTGAATACAACAAATTCGCGTGCGAACGCCAAGATACGATCGGTTCTTTCGTCGGATCGTCGCCAGGGAAATAGTTGACGGGAATCTCGATCGGCTTACCCTGCGAAAGATCGCGAAGGTATTCGTTTTTCAAGGTTTCCGCGTCGTATTCCGAATGTCCCGTAATAAAAATTTGCCGTCCGTTTTTCGTCGCCACCGCGTACACGCCCGTGTCCTTTGACGACGAAAGGATTTTCAAGTCCTTGACTTTTTCAATATCTTCTCTAAGCACCGTCGTGTGTCTAGATTGGGGAACAAAAAAAGTATCGTCAAACCCGCGGAACAAAATCGATTTTTTATATTCGACGGTATGTGGAAATACCCCGAACATCTTTTTGTCCATGAGCTTTTTTTGGATACCGTAATGATAGTAAAGTCCCGCTTGCGCCCCCCAACAAATATGGAAAGTGCTATGCACGTGCGTTTTCGTCCATTCCATAATCTCGCAGAGCTCTTGCCAATACTCTACTTCTTCAAAGTCGATATGCTCCACGGGCGCGCCCGTGATAATCATCCCGTCGAAATATTGCGTTTTCACTTCGTCAAACGTCTTATAAAAGGCGAGAAGATGTTCTTCCGCTACGTTCTTCGATTGGTGGGAACGGGTATGAATTAGCTCCATTTCCACTTGCAAAGGGGTATTGCCGAGCACACGCGCAAGTTGTGTTTCCGTCTCAATTTTTTTCGGCATCAAATTCAAAACGAGCAATTTTAACGGACGGATATCCTGCCCTATCGCGCGCTTCTCCGTCATGACGAATATATTCTCGCTTTGCAACGTCTTTACCGCAGGTAAATCGTTGGGAATTTTAATCGGCATTTGTCATGCTCCTTTTTAAAAGTTTATACGTTTTCCAAAGCTTGTTTGATATCCGCAATCAAGTCTTCGTAGTTTTCAATTCCGCACGAGAACCGTACGAGATCGGGGGAAATCCCCGCCGCCGTCAGTTCTTCGTCGTTCATTTGTCTGTGCGTTGCGTTCGCAGGATGCAAACAGCAGGTCCGCGCGTCGGCTACGTGCGTTTCAATCGCCGCTATCTTCAACGCTTTCATGAACTTCTCTGCCGCCGTTCTTCCGCCTTTTACGCCGAAACTTACGACGCCACAAGTCCCGTTCGGCATATATTTTTGCGCCAAATCGTAGTACTTGTCACCCTTAAGCCCAGGATAGGTCACCCACGACACCTTTTCGTGCTTGCTCAAATATTCAGCGACCTTTTTCCCGTTCAAGCAGTGTCTTTCCACCCTCAAATGCAAACTCTCCAACCCAAGGTTGAGATAGTACGCGCTTTGCGGAGATTGACTGCACCCGAAATCACGCATGAGTTGCGCCGTCGCTTTCGTGATATACGCCCCTTCCAAACCGAATTTTTCGGTGTACGTGATGCCGTGATAACTCTCGTCGGGCGTACAAAGACCAGGGAATTTTTCTGCGTGCGCCGTCCAATCAAACTTACCGCTATCGACGATACAGCCACCCACCGCCGAACCGTGTCCGTCCATGTACTTGGTCGTGGAATGGACGACGATATCCGCGCCGTGTTCAAACGGCCGACAATTGATCGGGGTTGCAAACGTATTGTCGATAATCAAAGGTACGCCGTGTTCGTGCGCGGCGGTTGCGAACTTTTCAATATCCAGCACGATCAAAGCAGGGTTGGCAATCGTTTCCCCAAACACTGCTTTCGTGTTTGGACGGAACGCCTTGTTGATTTCTTCAATCGGCGCGTCGGGATCTACGAAGGTAAATTCAATCCCCATCCGTTTCATGGTCACGGCGAAAAGATTGTACGTACCGCCGTACAAACAGGACGACGCGACGACGTGATCGCCACAGGACGCAATATTAAAAATTGAAAAGAAAGACGCGGCTTGTCCCGACGATAAAAGCATCGCAGCGCTCCCGCCTTCTAAGGCGCAAATTTTCGCGGCGACGGTATCGCAAGTCGGGTTTTGCAAACGGGAATAGAAATACCCCGAAGCTTCCAAATCGAACAGTTTACCCATATCTTCGCTCGTTGCGTATTTAAAAGTCGTACTCTGTACGATCGGTACTTGGCGGGGTTCGCCGTTCCCCGGTCTATAACCGCTTTGCACGCATTTCGTTTCAATTTCCCAATTTTTTTCTTGCATAATAAACTCCTTTGTTTGGATTAAAATTCTTTTAAAAAAGGTCAAGGGAATAATTCCCTTGCGTGGTGTGGAGTGGAACTCCACAAAAATAGTGGACTCTCAAAAGAAAGCGTTAGCTTTCGTTAGCCAAGACATTGTAATCCAAACGAAGATTTTGAATGAAAAAATCGTATGAATACTACGTTGAAATCCTTGAAAATACGGTACAGTATTTTCTGCGGCTTTCGCCTTGTATTCCTTTCGATTTTTTCCACTCAAAATTGCTTCGCACCCAAAACGAAAGATTTTATGATGATTTTTGGCGAGAAGGAAGCAATAATACCTATCGTATTATAATGACGCCGAGCCTAAAAGGGCTTAAAATATTCGTTTTGGGCTTGTTTGGATTATACTGTCTTGGCTCTGGCTATGCCCGTCAATCCGTTCTACGATTCTCCGTTTTATTTCTATTTAGTATACCACACCCCCGCTTTTTCGTCAAGTATTTTGAATAGTACGGCAAATCGTATTAAAATTTTTTTCGTTTTTTGCATTTTCTTTCTCAATTTTTGGAAAACGCTTGACGAGTAGAATTTTATGTTTTATAATATTAGAAAATGAACGCGAGAATACCGCGCAAAGATAAGGAGATCACTATGAAAGTCATTATCACGGAAAACTATGCGGAAATGAGCCAAAAAGCCGCTGAAATCATCATTGAAATCGTAAAGAACAACCCGAACGCCGTACTCGGCTTGGCAACGGGTTCTAGCCCTATCGGTACTTATCAAAACATGATCAAAGACCACCAAGAAAACGGCACGTCCTATAAAAACGTTTCGTCCGTTAACTTGGACGAATACGTGTCCTTGACCGCCGATCACGACCAAAGCTACGCGTACTTTATGCGTACTAACCTTTTCGATCATATCGATATCGACCAAAAGAACACCAATCTCCCGAACGGCGTTGCAAGCGACTTGCAAGCGGAATGCGACCGCTATAATAAACTCTTGGAAACGCTCGTTCCCGACGTACAAGTATTGGGGCTTGGCTCGAACGGCCATATCGGTTTCAACGAACCGAACACCCCGTTTGACGCGGTTACCCACCCCGTAAAACTTACGGAAAACACGATTAAAGACAATTCCCGTCTTTTCAATTCCATCGACGAAGTACCCCGTCAAGCGCTTTCCATGGGGATTAAGAACATCATGCAAGCAAAGAGCATTTTGATGGTCGTATCGGGCAAGAACAAAGCGGAAGCGGTAAAGGGTATGGTACAAGGCAAAATCACCCCTGAACTTCCTGCCTCCGTATTACAACTCCACCCCTTCGTCACGATCGTATGCGACAAAGACGCGGCAAGCCTGCTTTAATAGAATAAAAAAGCTCGTTAAAATAGTAAAAACACGCACATGGCATCCCCATTTGCGTGTTTTTTATTATTTTTTCGCGTACGAGCAATGTCCCAAGTGACACAGTATTTCCGCGTTGTCATTGCGAACAAGCGTTAGGGAAGTGTGGCAATCTCGCGGAAATACGCTTAAATTTTTGAGATTGCCACGCCTACTACGTAGGCTCGCAATGACAGTTGAATAGCGTTTTTTACGACGCTTATTCTTCGGCTTTTACGTAAACCCAAGGGGTTGCTACGCCGTCTACGTACCGCCAATAATTCCCGTCGTAAGCCGTTTCGTCGGCATTCAACGTAGGCTCGGTTTCGCTATAATAATATCGCGTTGCGCTCGTTAAATCAGTATTATAATTCCCAATCGCGATCTTTTCCCAAACTTCCGCCGTACCTTCATAATAAACATACTCCAAATTTCCACAGTTTTTAAACGCGTTCATCCCGATCGAAGTTACCGTCGAAGGAATTTTTATCTCGTAAAGATTTTCACAACCGCTAAACAAACTATTGGGGATTTTTTCCAACGCCGCAGGAAGCTCTACGCTCTTTAACGCTGTACATTTTTCAAACATATAGCCTTGTAACGTCGTAACGCCCGCTTCAATCGTAACGTTTGTCAAGCTCGTACAGTTACTAAATAAGCTTGTGCCATAGGTTACGCCAGCTTTCAACGTTGCAGATGTGATCAGCGTATATGCAAACGCCCCACTTTGAACTTCCGTTACCGTATCGGGAACGAGAGCGTCGAAGTCGGAAACCGCCGTCTTGTAGAACGAATGATTCCAAATCTTTGTAATCGTACCTTCGTAGATAACCGTCTTAAGATTCGTACAGTTAGAGAACGTAGCACCATTTGAACCCGACCCCACGCCTGTCGGAGGAGGGCCCATAACTTTCGAACCGATTTCCGTTACCTTTTCAGGAATCGTTATACTCTCAAGACCGCTATACCCAAATACTTCGTGGCCTAAAACCGTCAACGAATCGGGCAAATCAATCGATCTTAAGGAAGTCGTCTTATAGAAGACTCCACCGGAAATATGTGTGAACTTATCGTGGAACGTAACTTTTTCAAGAGCCGAACAACCTTTAAATTGACCGTCCATATTCCCTATATTCGTACCGTAAAGAGCTGTTACACCCGTAGGAATCGTTACTTCCGTAAGGGATAAGCAATTCATAAACGCGCCACATCCAATCGTATTGACCGACGCAGGCATATCGTTAAGTTTCGTAAGCGCCGTCGCCTTAAACGCGTCTACGCCGAGCGTTGCAAGCGCCTTATTCCACTTGACCGTCGCTACCGCGCTATTTTCAAACGCGCTCTCGCCAATCTCCGTCATGTTCGTCGGCACGGTAAAGCTTGTCAAGCCTTTACAACCCTTAAACGTGTTTTTCGGCAACGTTTCCAACGTCGAAGGGAAAGTCACCCCAACCAAAACGTCGCAATTTTCAAACAAGCCCGTACCGATCGATGTTACCGACGACGGAATCGACAGAGTGATCAACGAATCGCAGTTTTTAAACGCAGAGTTTCCGATCGTCGTCAACGACGAGTTCCACGTAATCGAAGTAATTCCCGAACCTTCAAACGCGTTCTTTTCGATTTCCTTAACCAAGCCCCCAAGCGTATAGCTTTCCAATGCCGTACAATTTTTAAACGTTTGCTCGGGAATCTTCTCCAAGTTCGCAGGCAAGGTAGCCGAAGTCAAGATCGTACAATTCGTAAACATACCCGTACCGAAATCGGTAACGCTTTCAGGAATCGCAATCGACGTAATCGCCGTGCCTGCAAACGCGCTCGCGCCAAGAGTTTCCAAAGTCTTGGGCAAAACCACTTTCGCAATCTCCGTTTGCTCTTCAAACGCATTTGCCGAAATCGTCTTAATCCCTTCAGGAATGGTCAAAACCCCTTCCGTCGAAGTCAAATCCAACGCTTTCCATGCGCCAAAGTACGTATCAGGCGCAAGCACGTTACCGTTGCCGTCTTTCACAACGTTCGTGAAGATAGGCATCGTTTCGTGCAATGCAAGATACGGGTTATTGGGATCAATCGTGATCGAAGTCAACGCCGAATCGTTAAACGTACCCAAAACGGAGCTTACGGACGAAGACAATTTTACCGACGTAACCTTTTTATTACCGTTGAATATATTCGCGCCCAACACCAACGAACCGCGTACCTTTTGACCGTTCTCGTTCAATACGTACGTTTCGGGGAAAGTAAAGCTCGTAAACGTTGCTTTTCGGAATACGTCCGCTTCAATTTCTTGCAACATACTGCCTTCCGCAAACGTTACTACTTCCAAAGGCATCGTAGAAAGTTGCGTAGTCATCATCATAGAAGCGAGCTTATCAGGCAACTTCGTCCAAATTGCAGGAATATTTTCAAGATGCGTCAATTTAACATTCGACAAAGTCGAAGGCGCAGCGTTAAACCCAGCTACAGGGAATTGGCTATTATCCGCAAACTTGATCTTCTTCAGCGAAGCTGTACCTAAACCACCATACCCAATCGACTTAGCAGTGGAAGGAATTTCAATGCTTGGAAGTGTCGAATACATGAATGCCCAATCGCCTATTTTCTCTGTCCCTTCAGGTAAAACGATAGTGGACTTTAACGCAGTCGCATAATAGAACATATATTTTGTATCACACGACTCTACTTCCGCAGGGAACGTTACCTTTTCGATCGTCTTATTTTCCCTAAACAGGCCACTGCCAATCTTATTTGTTCTTTCAGGGAAGGTAAATTCCGTGATCTTCGAACCGTTGAAAAGCTTTGCGTTGTCGCCACCTACGAATTCCAAAGGCAATTCTTCTTCGCCGTCAGGCGTAGGCATGAAGATAATTTCTTGCAAAGAAGTACAATTTTGAAATGCACTCGCCCCGATCGTCGTTACCGTGTAAGGGATCGTCACGGAAACGATCGTAGTGTTCCCCGCGAACGCTTCTTCGCTAATCGTTTGCACGGGTAAGCCTTTATAACTTTTGGCGATACGAACGTTGGTTTCCGTACCCGTATAGCCGACGACTTCCGCATAGCTACCGTCTTCGGAAACGGCGTAGTTTACGCCAATCGTTTGACCGCAATCCGCGCATACCCCCGAATCGTTCCAAATATGATCGTCGTAGACGCCTTGTCTCCATTCGATTGTGCTACAACTACCACATATATGATATAACAATCTGTCTTCGCAAGAGATAGTATCGGTCGAGAAATTCGTCCAATCACCAAAGGTATGTACGTGCTTTTCGGGGGCTTTAACCATTTGAGTCGTGCCGTCCGCAAAAGTAATGACCAAATCGCCGTTTTCCGCAAATCCGATACCTGTTATGATCATGCCCTTTTCGAGTTCGATCACTCTTTCGAGTAAATCCGCAATCTTTTCGTTTTGCGTAGTATCGGTGGCTTGAACGGTGGCGATTAAGCTTTCAATTTCTTTTACTTTTGTGTTCGTTGACGTTTCTAATGCCGTGATCTTATTTTCAAGCTCCGCTTTATTTTCCGTGATCGCTTCGTTTGCGCTATCGATTGCCGTTTGGAGCGTTGCTATTTTTCCGTCCGTTTCCGTTTTTGCCGTATTGATTGCTTGCGTAACTTCCGTTTCAAGCGTTTCGATTTCCGTACGATAGCCCGCTTCTACTCTGTCGATCTCGTCGTTAAAGTTCGTTTTCGCGGTAGCAAGTTCGGTTGCAAGCGCAATCAAGTCCGTTTGCAACTGCATATCCACCGCTTGCAACGCTTCCACTTTTTCCTTATGAGCATTTTGTAACGCGGTCAAATTTTCGTTCGTGGAAACGATTTCGTCGTTCAGGCTAGAAATTTCCGCTTGTAACGCCTTTTTATTGTCTTCGTCGGCTTTTGCAAGTTCTTCCACCTTGGCATTATAGGCGATTTGCAACGCCGTCAAATTTTCGTTGGTAGCGTTAATCAAACCGTTAAGAGCAGAAATGTCCGTCTCTAATTCTTCTTTGTTGCTTTTTGCCGTTTGTTCAAGCTCGGCAACTTTCCCTTCGTACTCCGTTTCCAAAGCCGTGATCTTGCCTTGCAATTCCGTTTTGGCGGTGTCAAGCGCCGTTTCAAGCGCAATTTTGTTCGCTTTCGCCGTATCTTCCAACTCTTTTACTTTCGCGGTATACGCGGTTTGGAGCGCAGTAATTGCCGAGCCGTTCGCCGTCACGCTTTCTTCCAATTCGTCTATTTCCGCTTGATATTCCGCTTTCAATGCCGTAATTTTATTTTCCGCGTCCGTTTTATTCGCCAAAACTGCCGTTTGTAAATCCGCAATTAAGCTTTCAACTTGCGTTTTAAGGAGATATTGCTCGGAATATTCAATCGTGAGCGTTGCGGTAAGCGCAAGCGTTTCATACCCGTCCGCGGTGATCGTCGCCGTAATTTCGTATTCCCCAACGTCCGTATAGGCATTGTCGGGCGAATAAACGATCGTCGCCGTCCTAGGCGTACCGCTTACGGTAATATTCTTCTCCAAGCCGTCGTAAAGATAGGTCGCGTCTTCAAATTTTGCGTAGTCGAACGTTTTCAGTTCTTCTTCGCACGCCACGACCGCAAACGATGCGCACACGCCCATCACAAGCGTACAAATTGCTAACAAAATTTTCTTTATTTTTACCATAACCTTTTTCTCCTTTATGGTTTTTTACTGCAAAAAACAATCAATCCAACCGTTTCCTTAAATATATTATAGTAACAATTTTTGTTACTGTCAAGTAAAAAGTAACGAAAAGTGTTACAATTTTTATATGATAAGCTTTAAGGAAAGATTGAGAGAATTACGGCACGAGCGAAATATTACGCAAAGCGAATTAGGCAAACTTGTCAACACGTCGAAAATGGCGATTTCGCATTGGGAGAAAGGACATAGCGAACCGAGCATCTCACAACTGCTTTCTCTGTCCGAATATTTTGAAGTATCCGTCGATTATTTAATTGGAAAAACCGACATTTAAAAAAACACGCACATGGTATCCCCATTTGCGTGTTTTTGTTGTTTTATTCCGTTTTATACGGAAAGCATTACGATTGCAACGCTCCCGATCGCTACGCCGAGCCATTGCCACCAATCCATCTTTTCTTTGAATACGAGCGAAGAAAAGAGCGTCGTAACCATCAAGCTCCCGACAGATAACACGGGATAGACGAAACTCGGCGAAATAGGCGACGTCGCCAAAAGAATGACGAAAAGATTATGTACCGCGTTCAAAACGCCTGACGACACGGGATAGTACCACGAACCTTTCAAAATCTCTTTATTATCCGTTCTATCGCTTTTTAAGTACAAGACCAAGCAGGTAATCGTGGAAAGTCCCGTTGCTAAGACCATGAAAAAATTCCCGTATTTGCCTACGAAATCGATTTGTTGCGTTTTTTGCGCAATCGTTCCGCAAGCGTTGCCCAAGAACATGATCGCCACGAAAATAATCCATTTCAGATTGATTTTTTGTTCTTTTTCCCCTTTGCCGTTATATAAGCAAAGCGCTAAAGAACATACGACTAAAATAAGCCCTACAACCACGATCGGGGTAACGGTATCGCCCCAAAAAAAGAATCCCCAAATCGTAGCGCCGATCAACGAAAGTTGCATAATCAGCGAAGTTAGCGCGACTGAACCGCATTTCAAGGCTTGAATCACGAAAATATTGCACAGCGTATACCCCACGGCAAAGATAATCGAATAGGGTAATACTTCCCACGAAAAACTTCCGTCTACGGCAAACATGATCACCCAGCAAAGAAAGACGCTACAAATTTGCAAAAAGTTATAAAAAGGCGTCGTGCCCTGCCTGCCTTCGTTCTTTCGATTATAGAGCGAACCGAAAATACTCGACGAAGACAGGAAGAATACGCAACTTATTAAATAGACATACGGCGACATACGCTCACCAAGATCCTTATTTACACTTTTTTCGCATAGTAGTAGATAACTTTGTGTTCGCTACCTTTCTCGTACACGGGTACTACGTTTCCAGCCATTTCCTTACCGTCTACGACCAAACGGTTTTCGTCGGCAGGAATATATTCAATGGAATATTTCACGCCACGGAAAAGCCGTTCTACTTTCGCGCCCTTCCAGCTCGTAGGCAAGCAGGGTTTGAGTTTTAAGCCGTTAAAGTCTGGATGTACCCCCAAAAGATACTCTACGATAGCGCGGTACATCCACCCTGCCGAACCCGTGATCCAGGAAAGGGGCGCGTACCCCTTTTTGCTAACGGCGGACGGTCCGAAATACATATTCGACACCGCGTACGGTTCTACCCCCGAATCGGGATTCTTGGGATTGTCGTAACGGTTGATTTTCAACGTATTCCAAGCGTTGTCGCCACGGCCGATACAGCAATCCGCAACAACTTTGAACATTACGCCGTGGTTATACACCGACGCGTTTTCGTAAACGCCTTGTTCAAAATAGCTGGCTCTGCCCAAATGATCGCTCGCCGTTTTGAACGGGGGATCTTGCAGAACGTAGCCGTAATCACACTTTAAGCGATTTTCGACCATATCCATGACCTTGCCTTTTTCTACGTCGGGTAAGATATCCGACATGACCGCCCAGGTTTGGGGATTCAAGAAGATTTCCCCTTCTTCGTTCCCTTTCGCGCCGACCTTTTCGTCCCAATCGGTAAAGCCGTAAAGAAAATAGCCGTTTTCAAAGCCGTGTTCCAAAATCGCAGATTTCAGTTTTTCTCTCTTTGCTTTGGTATCGGCGATAAGTTCCGCCTTATTCTCTACGGGCGCGTTTTCCAAAATTTCGATATAGTCGCGAGAGCAATTCATCGTCGCGATAGAAAGCCACACGCTTTCCCCTTTCATTTGCAAACCGCAAGCGTCCAAGGAATCGTTCCAATCCCCACCGCCCCAAAGGCTCAAACCGCGTTTTCCTTGCGTATTGAACAGGTAGTCCATACCCCGTTTTACGTGCGTGAATACGCTTTCTTTGCGTTCGTCGTCGTAATAACCGACTTGCTCGTTCAATACGGAGAAATCTCCGCTTTCTTTCAAATACGCAAGTACCGTGGGCGCAATCCAAGCAGGCATGTCTTGATAAGGATAGTCCAAAATCGGATCGAACATACGAATAGCGTTCCCGTTGATAAATTGATGTTTCAACGTATATAACAATCGTTCTCTTGCAAGCGGTTTATCCAAAGAAACGAAGCCCGTGATATCCTGCAAAACGTCGCGGAAACCTTTCCCGTACACTCTGCCCCACGTTTTCCCAAGCGACATTTGTCGTTTCAACCAAAGATTCGCCATTGTATCCAAATACTCGTCTTCCGTTTCAATCAAACAGGTTTTCGCGTAATTTTCACTCAAAGCGAACTGCTTTTCCATTTCGCAATCGAACGCCGTTTTATTTGCGTATTTCTTCGCAAGAACGGACGTTTCTTCATAGTTACGGCAAGTCCCGACTGCAAAATACAACTCTTTCGTTTCATTGGGCGCTAAACTTACGTCGAACTGTAACGAACCTATATAGCAAGGCTCAAAGATCGCCGTATCGCAAGGCAAATTCTTTTGCTTTAACGCCTGCGGATTTTCCACGTTCCCGTACGTACCGCAAAACGCGTCTCTCGACATTGCGTAGCCGTTCGCCTTTTCGTTTGCCGAATAGAACACGTCTACGTATTCTTGCTTACATTGGTCGGCTCTATGCGCGTAGTACAAACCGCAAAGATCGGTATCGTACTTCGCTCTGGTATACGCTTGATGTTCGGTCACGTTAATATACGGATTGACATAGGTATATACGCTAAAATTCTTGGGTTTTTCCGACTCGTTTTTCAAAACGATACGGTGCATTTCCACGAAATCCTTTTCGGGTACGAGCACGGTAAACGAAGCATACAAGCCCTTATATTTGCTTTCAACGGTATGATACCCCATTCCCACGTGAGTTTGGAAAAGCTCGAAATCCTTTTCTTGAAAGTTTCTGTTCGCGTCGTAAAATTCCCCCGTTTCGTCGTCGCGTACGTACACGATACGGCAATCGTATATGAGCGGACGGAAAACTTTATCGATACAAGCCTTGGAAAGTCCGAATCCGAACTGATTGAGATCAACGATCAAACCTTCGTTCCAAAGGAAGTTTTTAAGCGGTCTTCTGGGATACATGTTTTCGATAATATATTCTTTTTTCGCGTTATCAAAACGCCCTACTTTATTCATAATTAAAACTCCTTTTATGATTATTTACTCGTTGATCCAAACGATTTCATTGGGGCGTAACGCGTATTCCGTCGTCTTGCCTTGGATATCGAAAAACGTCGTGGTTTGTTCTTCCGAAGTATTGTTGACGAGCGCGTAACGCTTGCTGTCTGGATAGTAGTGACATTCCGTATGCACGTTGCTCGAAAAGGCTTTACGCAACAAACTTTCTTTGCCCGCGCACCAAAGCATTGCGCGATACAAAATTCTCGTGTTTACAGCGTTGTACTGAAGCCCTGCTAAATAGAAACATCTGCCCTTGCCGTATTCGTTTACCGCCATTTTTACGTGACAGTTGTTCATGCTCGTTTTTCCCCATTTGCACTTTGCGTCCAAGACTTTCGCCCCGTCCAGCGCATAAACGTGATCCGTCCCGTCTGCGTAATCGATCTCGCCGTCCTTGTCTTCCGTAATGAAATGTTCGTGGATTTGCGTATTGTACTTATTAAATAAAACGGAATATCCCATTTCCTTGTCCACGCCGAGCGCGTCCGCAAGTTGGAAATATCGACCGCCGTACAAGTTCGCCGACGGCTCGCCGATCCCGATAAACCCACCACCGTTCGCGATATATTCGCGAACCGCAACGAGTAACTCGCCGTCTTTCCAACATTCTCCGCCCGAAAAGGACGTACCTTCCAAGCCCGCGTTAATGACGACGTCAAACTCTTGCAATCTACCCGCTTTCGCGTCTGCAAAGCTAATAAAGTCAATCTCTACGGGAAGTCCCGCCAACGATTCCAAAAATCCCAAGTACGGTCTAGTACGGTCGAACGGCGCGTCTTGCATAACCATGTTCGTCATCCAAGACTTTTCCTTGCCCCAATAGCTCAAAACCGCTACTTTTAAAGTGCAGTACGGCAATTTATTCGCGACCGTATCGTAGATCGTTCTAAATTCGTCGCATATATGCCCCACCGATTTGCAAAATTTCGGCAACTGATCGGCAAGTTTCAAATATCCACCGAACCCGATTCGATCGACCGGTTTGCGAAGCATTGCCCGTCTTTCAATCGTCCAATTATACAGCAACGATTCGGTCGCCGCATCCTCGTTCCACAAAGAATCGGGGAAGAAATAAGGCATCATACGAACTTCGGTGTATTTTAAATTAGGAATATCGCTGACCGCGCGAAGGGTTGCGCCTGAAGAAACGCTACCGACCACCGCATCCAAGCCCATTTCGGAAAAATATTTTCCGTACGGCTCTGCGCCCATCCAATTATCCCCCCAGAACATCATGGCTTCTTTGCCCGACGCGTGTACCTTGTCGATAATCTTTTTCATGGTTTTGGACACGAAACGTTGTACGAGATCCATATAGTCGAGCTGAGCCTTATTTGGCAAAATGAAATGGTTTCCGTAATATCCTTCGGTAACCAAGTCTTCGAGCTTGATTTCATATCCGTATTCCGCGAAGAATTTTTCGAACATCGCAGGGCTTGCCGTCATGGCGTAATTGTACCAATCGAAGAGTTTTTGTTGATCCCCTTTATGGTATAAGATAAAGAAGTGATAGAAAAAGGTAGTAAAACGAACGACGTTGACTTGGGGATTTTCTTCGATCCAACGATCGAGATTTTCCAAAATATGTTCTAACACGTCGGGATACAAAGGATCGTAATCCCTATCTTTCGTAATCGTCCAACCGTTACAGGTATAGTTATAAACTTGGGTGGCGTCCCAAAGACTGTACCCAAAATAATTGACGGTGTATTCGTGCATTTTCTCCGCTTTTTTCACCAACACTTTATTGTCACCGATATATTCCCATTCGTCCACGGAAAGTTCTCGTCCCGTCGTACGGTCGAATACCTGCCAATATTTTTTGTAATCGGTCAAATTCACTTTGATTTGTTCTTCAAACAAGCTCTTTAATAAATCAATTTCTAACGTTTCGGAAAACGCGGTCGCCCGTTCGGAAATCATCGCGATATTTTGCATATGCGCGTCGCTCTCGTAGGCAAAATCGTTATCTCCCCGCACGATAAAATAGGTTTTATATACCTTTTCCGCAAGCTCGCCTACGTTTTTGGGAAGTTCCGTACCGTCGCAATCACGCACGGCGTCCGCTCCCCATTCTTTTACGTACTTCTTCGTCCCTTCCACGAAATTTTCATCCGTGGGAATGGTTACTCTACCTTTCTTCATTTTTTAATACTCCTGCTTATATGATTTTATTATGAAATACGCTATGGCAAACGGCGATATTACTTTTAACCCTATGCAAGCCGTTACATTCCAAAAGGTTGCAAGAAAGAAACGCCGCGCCTTAACCGAAGAAGAACAAAAACGTTTTTTTAAACGAATTGACCTGCCTGAATTTGAGCCTTATAAGGACTTTTTCTTATTGCAATACTATTTCGGGCTTCGTCCTTGGGAGTTAAAAGACGTGCGTTTTGAAGGCGACTTTCTGATAGCTCTTAACGCAAAACATGAAGAAGACGGAGAACCTGTCTATAAAAAAATACCTATCCCTGCGCAATTAAAGGCAAGAATAGACACAACGAAAAAGATTGTTTGCAAACATAGAACGGACGTTATCAACCGAGTATTCAAGCGCATTATGCAAGACGAAGAAGTTACGCAATACTTCTTGCGGCATACGTTTTCAACGACTTGCCAACAATACGTTCGCCCCGATATCGTAGATATATGGATGGGCGATAGCAGCGAACGACTCGTCGGGCGAGTATATACGCACTTCCCCGATAAATTCCTTCGCGAACAAATGAATCTCGTTCAATTTTACGCATAAGAGCAAAACCACCCAACAAAACGGTTGAGTGGTTCTTGTTTTTTGCAAAACAGGTTCCAAAACAGGTACCAATCGGGGTAAAAAACGTGAATTTTAGCCATTTTGCTATGAATATTTATGCAAAAACACAAAGAAAAAGGGCATTTATGCAACTTTTCTTGCATAAATGCCTTACGCTGGTGCGGTCGACAGGAATTGAACCTGCATGGAGTTACCCACAAGATCCTTAGTCTTGCGCGTCTGCCAGTTCCGCCACGACCGCGTTAACGTGATTATTATATACTACTCAAAATAATTTGTCAACTCATTTCTAAGCCTATTTACCATTTTTTTTAAAATTTTTTGCAAATGTTTCTCTCTGCATTCCTTTCTCTCCCTGCCTTTTCTTTTTTGTGCAAAAATTTCCTAAAATGCCGTATATTATTTCCTATTCCTACGCAAAATGTTTGTAAATGGAGGATCTTTATGAAAGCTACTGGCATTGTTAGAAGAATCGACGAACTCGGTAGAGTCGTTATACCAAAAGAAATTCGGCGTACCTTACGCATCAAGGAAGGCGATCCACTCGAAATTTTTACCGATCGCGACGAATTGATGCTCAAAAAATATTCCCCAATCGCTACCTTGGAAGGCTTTAGCGAAGCCACCGCTAAATCGTTAAATCAATTAAGCGGTAAACTCTCTATCATTTGCGATACCGACGGCGTGTTGCACGCTTCGGGCGAAGGGAAAAAAGATCTCGAAGGACGCTTGCTCTCCCCCGAAATGGATAGAATTTTAAAAGAACGTAGAAGCTACGTCGCAAACCTTTCCGATCAGGAAAGCATCGTCCCCGTGACAAACCCTGCTATCGACGGCGTAACCGCCCAAATTATCGTTCCAATCGTCTCCAACGGGGATTGTATCGGCGCGGTCGCTATTCTCTCAAAATCGGACGGAGAAAAGCTCGATTCCAACCTTTTAAATCTCGTGCGCTTAACCGCCGATATTCTCGCCAATCATTTTGAATAAAAATGAAAATTTTACCATACGAAAAAACGGAGCGATAACGCTCCGTTTTTTGTAGTTCAAAAGTCAATGATAGGCGTATCGATCACACCGTCATTTCCCTGAAAGGGGTCTTCGGTTCCCGTGTCCTTGCAACTAACCGCTGCTAGGCACAAAAAACCACACAACAAAATACTAATCAATTTTCTCATAGCTTAGTTACTGCCATTAATACCAGTGTCGAATTCACCGCTATTACCGCCAGGTGTAATAGGTTTTATATCACCAGGGAAGCCATTTTCGCTCGTACGAACTACATCTTCTTTCATCATGAGAATAACGAGTTTTAATCTTTCAAAATTCTTTTTCATAATAAGAATTCCTCCTTAATTAATTAGCTTTTACAAAAGCTTCCGCCGATTGACCGTAGAGCCACAACATTCTAGCCAAATTTGCCATATCCGTCGTTTCGGTTTCGTAGTCTGCCACATAATCACCTACGCCGTAGTGGATTTGAATACCACCCGTAAGCGCGTCGATACTATTTCCTTCAATAATGTGAATCGAATAGTTTTCGGAAAGCTCCGTCGCCAAAAGGTCACCCGTTTCTACATAGTAAGTATTATTACCAACAGAAACGAAATGATCCGCATGAGCAACCCACGTATGAGGTCCGTCGATAACGATATTCAAATTCGAAACGTCTTCCGCCTCAAAGTAGATTCTAAGCGAAACCGTGTTACTGAAGAATACTGTTGCATTCAAAACAGTTACGCCGTCAATAGAACCCGTAAGCGTCGAATCGTTCTTCAACGAAGTATACGTCGAACCACCCGTCACACCTACGTTTACAAGAGCATCCGTATTATAACCAGCGTAATTTTGCGCCGCCGCACCGTAGTTGAGAAGGTCGGCAATCAAGGTCTTGAACGTTGCAAACTTCGCTTCGCTATATCCGAAGTAAGTCGCATCTTTCGTAAGCGCTTCGTCGCAGTACTGCTTCACACTATACGTCTTCACCATCGTGATATCGCCAACGTTCATGGTTGCCGTGATTACTTCGCCCATCAATTGAGGAGCAACGTGTTCGAAACGGAATACGTATCTGCCGTCTGCCGCTACGCTTGCATCTGCAAACGATTTCACTTTATCCGCATTGGTATAGAAGCTAAACGTTACCGTTGCATTCGTAAGATCAAGATTTGCATCGTCAACCGTTACGTAGAAGTTTACGCTAAGATCCGCAGCGATCGTCAAGTTCACACCCGTAAATCTTACAGGCGAAAGTTCTACGCCGTACGTGCCGTCTTCATTTTCAACAGCGATAAAGCCTTCTGCACAATATTCGCTTATATCCGTCGCAAACGTACCGCCACTAACAAACTTCTTATTAAAGTTCGCAGCCGCAGGAACGTATGCCGTCGTGAATCCACCGTTGAACGTACCGCCCGTAATTTCAGCTTCAATGCCGTATTCGGTTGCGCCACCATTCCAGTTCGCAAAACGAACGTTGTTTGCGTTCGCCGTCGTTTCAAACGTACCGCCGTTAATCGTCAACGAACCGAGCGCAGAATTCTTCGTTCCGTTCTGCATATCGATTGCGCCCTTAATCGTCGCGCCGTCGTTAATAACGAGATCTGCTTCATAAGTTGCGCTTACACAGAACATACGGATCGCCGAATATTCTTTGCAGTAAATCACACCACCGTTAATCGTAACAGACGTATCGCGAATACCCGAATAGGTATCTACCGCATGGGGATAACCGTTTCTTGCTACCGTTGCAGAACTGATATTTTCAATCGTACCACCGTTAATAACAAGAACGCTTCTATTGTAAATCGTGTCGGAGATATATTCCCCACCGTTACCGCTATCCGTGTAACTAATCAAACCAGTACCAACGCTATCGTTAATGGTAAGTTTACCATCGTTGAGAATCATTTGATAACCAGCGGTTTGTTCTTTTACTTGGCTAATCGTATAACCGTTCAAATCAAGCGTAACGACCTTACCTGCTACGATATGCAACGTATCTTCCAACGTTACGTCTGCAACAAGCGTAACCGTTTCGCCTGCTTGCGCTGCGTCAATTGCTTCTGCAAGCGATTCATACTTCGTTTCGCCTACTTGCGCTACGTATACTTTCGCTACAACTTTATATTCTTTGGTTTCTTCATCATAAACAACCTTATGATCAGGAATATCCGTCGTAACGTTCAAGCCTGCACCAGCAACCGTAGAACCCGTTGCCGTCAACTTAAGTTCACCGTTGACCACAGCGTTATTCGCAGCCGTCAATTTACCTGCGCTTTCACCGTTATGACCAAGTTCAATCGAACCTGCGTCAAGCGTTGCGCCGTCTACCGTGATTTCACCGCCACGGCTCGATTTGATCGAATCTACTTCCAACGTTGCGCCGTTTTCTACGTTTACAACGGGAGTGCCGTCCCAAATATCGATCCAAGAAGCATTCACTTTCGCATTCGCGCCGTTTACGATCAACTTGGATTCGCCTACCCATACATTCAAAATAGCCGTATTCAATTCACCGTTTACGGTAAGCGTTGCACCGTTCTTAACTTGTACGGTAGCGTCGCCCGTGTTAACGGTAACTTTAGCTCCTTCGTTAATCGTAACGTTAGCAACCGTGATGTAGAGATAATCGGTTACGATCGTACCATCTACTACAAGTTCCGTCCAAACAAGGAGATAAGGAGCTTTCAACGTAACGTTTTCGCCAACGTACATCTTTTGTACGTAGTTCCAATCATCCGCGAACGCAAATTCAACGGTTACACCTTCCGCTACGTTCGTATTCAAATAGTACTTCGCGTCAACGTCCGTATCTACTTGATTTTCAATTACAACGTTATCCGTGAGTACCACGTAAACGTCACCCGTTTGATAGATATCAAATACTGCTTCCAACGAACCGTAAACGAGTTCACCGTCGTCAAGTACGCCGTTGTTGTTCGTATCTACGAAACATACGGGAGCATATTCTACCGTGTACGTACCGTCGCCGTTGTCAACGACCGCATACCCAGGCGCACATTCCGTAACGTCGATTGCATAGTAGAACGTACCGCCACTGATCGCAGCCGAACCGTTCAATTGATCGCTAATAGCCGTCGAGCTTGCTTTATAGATACCGCTTTCGATACCCCATACGGAACCGCCATAGCCCTTGAACGCACCCGTAACGGTACAATCTTTAAGCGTCGCCGTAAGTTCGCCTGCCTTGAATCTCAAAGCATTGATCTTAGCCGTTTCCAACGTTACGCCGTTCAACGTCAAATTGCTGTAAATATCGATAAGCCCAGAAGTCGTACCACTCTTATTACCAAGAATCGTACCGTTCTTGATCGTCGTATCCGCTTTCACGTTGAATACGATTGCGCCGTCCGCGCCCGTAATCGTCTTATCATTCAAATCAAGCGTGATCGCCGTTTCAATGGTAATTACTGTATCCAACGTTACGTCACGAAGAAGCGTAACCGTTTCGCCAACTTGCGCCGCAGCAACTGCTTCTGCAAGCGTTTCGTAGGTAATATCACCGATAGAAGCAACAGGCTTCACAGCAAGAACAATCTTGCCATCAACAATCTTCGCTTCGAGCGTATCGTTGCCCGTAACCTCAAGAGTACCGGTCAAATTGGACAAGGTAGCCGTAAGATCAATAACGTCACCTGCATTCATATTGGTTGCATCAATAACGATATTGGCCTTGGTGATCGAGCCCATGGTCACGCTTGCGCCTTCCTTTACAATAAGGGTGCCTGTGCCAACGTCAGATCCGGTAAATTCACCCGTTGCAATATACGTTGCATTGTCAACGATAGTAGTACCGGGGTTCTTAGCGTTAGAGCTGGTTGCGTGCTTTGCGTAAACAATAGAACCGTTCTTGATCGTCAAGGTGCTACGGTTTTCTAATTGTTGCATATTAACTTCATTGTTAACGAGCGAATTATCGAATACGATTTCACCTTTCGTTACAGCAAATACAAGGTGAGACGTACTCTCCAAAACGCTATCTTTCAAGTTGAAGTTAATCGTAGGATCTTTACCATTGGTAGGCTCAGAGAATACAAGGCTACCCGTTTGATCCCAAATACTGTTCGTTACGTTGAAGTTAAACGTACTACTTGCATTATTATTCTTAGAAGAACAATATGCAGTAAATTTAACGTACGCGTTCGTCACGTTAAAGTCTACGCCTGCACCCGTAAAGGATGCGCCTGCAGCTATCAACGAAGGTTGAACGGTCGTCTTATCCGTCGTCTTAGCGTCTACGATAGAACCCGTAATGTTAAACGTAGCGCCGTGACCGATAACCATTCTGCCTGTCGTAAATTCAAGCGTTGCACCTTCGCCAATGGTAATCGTAGGCTTGTTGTAACCTGCGTTAAACATCTTAACCTTGTTATAACCTACGAACGTAAGATCGCCACTAGCCCAAATGGTCGCACCGCTTACTTCAAATCCGTTACCGTTGAACGTAATACCTGCAGGAAGCGTAAGATCAGCACTCAACGTTACGTCTGCAAGGAGCGTAATCGTTTCGCCTGCTTGCGCCGCAGCAGCAGCTTCTTCAAGTGTTCCGTAGTTAGTACCGTTTACGCTTGCAACGTATTTAACGAAAGAAACCGTACCGTCTTCGTTCTTTTCCGCCGCAAAAGGAACGTCTTCCGCAACGTTTACGTACGTTGCCGAAATTGAACTCGTTTCGTCTATGTTCAACGTAAGATTCGTGCCTGCAAGAACGTTGAAATCACGAACGTCCGCAACGCTCGAACCGTTTTTAAGCGTAAGCGTAGCTTGATCGTCAATGATAAACGAATCTTGCGTATCCGTCGTCCCTACAACCGTCAACGTGGAGTTATCCAACGTCATATCGATGTTTGCATAGTTGCTATTGTCGTAAGAGTTCTTCAATAAGAAGTAACCCGTTTCGATCGTTGCATTTTCCGCATAGAACGTACCCGAATATGCGCCGATGTAATAATCGCAATCATATTCAACAGTGGTATTATCTCCGTCACCATAGATATAAAGACCTGCGTCAGCTTCCGTGTTATAACGAAGAATCGTAGTACCTAATACTTTAATGCTACCGCCGTTTTGTACGGTCGTCGTAGCGTTATAACCGTGATAGAAAGTATCAACTACTTGCAACGTACCTTCAACGCTATTTACGCCGTCGGTTTCATAGAAGATATCGTTAACAACTACGTTCACGCCCTTACCGATATTGAAATCATTCGCGTTAACCCAACCGCCATACGTATTCGTAATGGTTACGCCACCTTCCACGGTCGTGGTAAGGGTACAACCGTTAAATGCTTCAATACTTTCGGTAACGTCACGAATTACGTTGACCTTTCTGCCATTAAAATCGCCCACGGCATCCGCAAGGCTAGTATAAGCTACTACGCCACCCGTGAAACCTTCTGCAAGCGCAACGATCTTATTCAAATCGTCGGGCGCATTCCACTTAACAGCACACGTGGAAACGGTTACACCGTCAACAACAAGTTTTACGGTATCGGGGTACATATCATACTTAGGATAGCTTTCCGCCCATTCTACCGTCCAATATGGATCATTAGAACCAGCGAAAGGAATATTCCACGTTAAGTTTTTATACGTACCGTCGATAATATTGTCGATATTGTTAAGGGTAGCGGAAGCAATCTTCGTTTCGCCTTCGTAAAGTTCTACTACGTAGCTTTCCGTCGCATTCGACGAACCTTCACCCCAGAAAGCGCTCGCACTGGTATAACAATACGTAATCGTGCCGACGATGGGTTTCGCTACCGTTACGCCCGTTGCTTCGTAACCGTTCTTGTCAAGCGTAACGCCTGCAGGTAATTCTACCGTTTCCGTCGAAGCGTGCAAGAGCGTTACCGTCGAATCTTCCGTTGCAACTTCCGCAGCTTGCGCTACCGTCGTGTAGATCTTACCGTCTACCAACACACCGCATACGCCGTTGTCGTTCTTACAAGCGATAGCATTCGTATCGGACGTAACCGTCGTACCGTTCGGCGCGCCGTCCAAATCCAATTCAAATACGCCCGTAGCGGAATACGTATTGCTTTCAAGCGTAACGCTTTCACCATAGGTCAATACGATTGCAGGTTTATTGTCCACCGCGCTAAAGTCGGTGTTCTTAACCGTAAGATCGGTCGTCTTCGCCGCGCCTTCCGCGTACATCTTAATACCACGGTAATCGGCAAACGTACAATCGTCAACCGTTGCGTTTACGTCGCCGTACGCCCACAAACCGTACTTATCCCAAGAACGATAGAACGTACATTCCGTAAAGGTTACGTTGCCCGAAGAAGCGTACGCGCCGTTTGCAAACGTACAATTCGTATACGTAACTTCTGCTACTTCGTAAACACCAAACGCAACGTTCATGAACCCTGCATTGGTAATATATCCGCCTTGGGACTTAGACAACGTCAAATTCGTAAAGCTTACTTTCTTGCCCGTAGCAGTAATATAGCCTTGAACGTCAAGATAAATTTCCGCATTTTCCGTCTTACCTACGAAAGCGATACTATCGTAGCTACCTGCAAGACTTTGATTAAGCGTAACTTTATCAAGAATTTCTACGCTAACGTCACCCGTCAACGTCTTCGCAACCGCAAGCGCTTCTGTAAACGTTTCGTAGCTCGTTTCACCAACTTTTGCAACGTATACAATGGGTTTCGCTACCGTTGCCGTTACCGTAGCCGTTTCCGCTACCGTATACGTAGCCGTTACGTCCGTAAGGTGAATACCGCCGTCACGGGGTTCACCCGCAATCACAACCGAAGCCGTATCTTCAATTTTAAGCGTTTGACCTGCTTCAATACGAATACCTGCCTTGGTGATACCAGCAAGGTTCACTTCAGACGTACCGCTAATCGTGTAGTTACCACGGAACAATACGCGTCCATCAAGGTTCGTTACGTTAACTTTAGAGTCTTTGATAACGATATCGTTGCCCGAAGAAGAGTTTACGCAAACAATGTCAAGGTCAAGAGCCGTCGTGTTTTCGACCAGGATTTCCGAACCGTTCAAAAGGTTTAAGTCGGAATTATTGCCGTCAAGACCAATCAAATACGTACCCGTTACTCCCGTAGCAACGATCTTAACACCGTCAAACGTAAGCGTTTGGTTCGCAAACATCCAGAATACTGCCGTGCTCGGTTTTACGGAAGGATCTACGATAATCGTACCGTTCTTGAACGTCGTCGTGCCGAAATAGAGATCGTCTTCCGTGAGCGTAAGCGTATTG
>JAFTKR010000009.1 GCA_017453165.1 Clostridia bacterium
CGATTGCAATAACGTCTACACGGGGTACGAGAATGTCTTCCACCTTCAAATCGTCAAAGCCGAGCGCGGAACGAACAAGTTCCGATTCGTCTTCTTTAAGCGTACCGTCTTCTTCCGCCTCGTCCACAAGCGAACGCAATACAGCATCCGTGACCGTTTCATCCTTTTTAAGTTTGAAAATCTTGGCAAGAATCCGCTTAAACCCATCAAAAATCCAACAAATGGGCGTCAATATCCAATAGAAGAACTGCATCAAGGGATACAACAAAAAGCACGCTTGCTCGGGATAGACGCTCGCAAAGTATTTCGGCGTAATTTCACCGAATACAAGCACTGCAATCGTTAAGACCGCCGTAGAAGCGGTCGTTGCCAAAGACGCGTCCTGAATTAACTTTGAAAACAAAATCGTGCCAAGCGCGGACGCGGTTAAGTTCACAATGTTGTTGCCTACGAGAATTGCCGTAATCAACTTGTCGTACTTTTCATCTGCAAATTTCGCGACGGCTTTCGCATTCTTTTTACCGAGCGTCGCCATGCTCTTGAGTTTGATTTTATTCGCGCACGAAAACGCCGTTTCCGTAGCGGAAAAAAATGCAGAAAGAATGATCAATACGACAATTGTGATAGATAGGGGTACCATTATATCCTCCAAAAATATTTTTCAGGAATTTTTATTCCTTTTATGATATTTTATTATAATACATTTTAACTATAATTGTCAACAACAACGAATGGTTTTTACACTTTTTTCTTATTTTTTTCTTTGATTTTGCCTTTCTATAATGTAAAAAGCAACCGATATTTTTTCAATAAACTCGGTTGCTCTTCTTTTAATTTGCTTTCCCCTTGACTTTCATTAACCGAACGACCGCCGCGCGCTCGTTTTCGTCAAGTTTATCTTTGATATATTTAATCGTTTCTTCTAATTGTGGAATCATAACGTATTCTAACGCATTCACTCTACGCTTGTTGCGTTCAATTTCGTCGGCAAGCATCCGCACCGTCTTTTCCGTTTGCGCAAGTTCAACCATTTTCGGCAAAAGTTCGGATACCATTTTCACGGAATAATCCGCTTCCCCCGTCATTTCCGAATAGGTATACGGCAATTCGTCCGTACGTTTTTTGGAAAGCAAAGAAACTTTCGGTACGTCTACCCCCATTACACTCTCCGTTTCACACTCCACGTTTACCGATACGGACGGCATGGAAAACGCCGTTTCCGCCTCACACGCATTCGTCACTGAACGCGCAATCGAAAACTGTTTCATTACCGAAGAAAGAGAGCTTTCGACTTCTTCTCTAAGGCGTTTATTTTCCCGAATGATAATCGTAAAACGACGTACCATTTCGTCCGACTTGTCCTTTAGAAGTTTATGTCCGCGAACAGCCGTAGAAAGACGCGCTTTCAATTTTTTCAATTCCATTCGCGTAGGGTTAACGTTCAGTCTCGCCATTCTTTTCTCCGTCTAAATATTTTTCAATATATTCTTTACGAATACGTTTCAACTCGCTCTTGGGTAAAATCTTCAAAAGTTTCCAACCCAAATCTAGCGTTTCTTCTATCGTTCTATCCTTTTCAAATCCTTGGCTTACGTATTCCTTTTCAAACGCCTCGGCAAATTTTGCATATAACTTATCGGTAGCAGAAAGCGCCGCTTCCCCCAAGATCGCGGAAAGTTCTTTGCTTTCTTTACCACGCGCGTACGCCGCGAACAATTGGTTCATCGTGTCTGCGTGATCTTCACGAGTTTTACCTTTCCCCGTACCTTTATCTTTCAAACGCGAAAGAGAAGGCAACACGTCTACGGGAGGATTAATCCCTTTCTTATACAAATCACGCGACAAAATAATTTGTCCTTCCGTAATATACCCCGTAAGGTCGGGAATCGGGTGGGTTTTATCGTCTTCTGGCATCGTCAAAATAGGAATTTGCGTAATAGATCCTTCTTTCCCGCGGATACGCCCCGCACGTTCGTACAAACTCGCAAGGTCGGTATACAAATATCCGGGATAACCACGACGCCCCGGCACTTCGCGACGAGCCGCCGAAACTTCACGCAACGCTTCCGCGTAGTTCGTGATATCGGTCATAATAACCAACACGTGCATGCCCTTTTCAAACGCCAGATATTCCGCGCAAGTCAACGCCATTCTGGGCGTTGCAATACGTTCTACCGCAGGATCGTTCGCAAGGTTCGTAAATAAAACCGTCCGTTCAATCGCGCCCGTGCGTTTAAAGTCTTCCACGAAATATTGCGATTCTTCAAAGGTAATACCGATTGCGGCGAACACGACCGCAAACTTACAATCTCCGCTACGCACCTTTGCTTGACGGGCAATTTGCGCCGCCAATTCCGCGTGCGGTAACCCGCTCATGGAAAACACGGGCAATTTTTGACCACGAACGAGCGTGTTCAATCCATCGATAGCGGAAATACCCGTTTGAATAAATTCGTTCGGATAATCTCTCGCAGCGGGATTGATAGGCTCGCCGTTGATATCCATTTTCTTTTCGGGAATGACGGGATCACCGCCGTCACGAGGATTTCCCATACCGTCGAATACTCTACCAAGCATATCTTCAGACACGGCAAGTTCTTGGCTATGCCCCAAGAAGCGAGCTTTTGCGCCTGAAATTTGAAGCCCTTGCGAGTTTTCAAACAGTTGCACAACCGCTTTATCACGGTTGATTTCAAGCACTTTCCCGAGCCGAATTTCGCCGTTTGAATTGACGATTTCGACAAGTTCGTTATATTTTACCCCTTCTACGCCTTCTACGAGCATCAAAGGACCGACAACTTCTCTAATCGTTTTGTATTCCTTAAACATTCTCGTTCCCCCCTTCTTTGACCGCTTTCAACTCCGCGTTCATCGTCGCGAAAATTCCGTCGAATTCGGAAAGGTTTTCTTCCGATATATACTTCGCGCGCCCGATCATTTCCTTGCATGAACAAGCTAATACGTCGTCTAAATCGGCGTAAGCTTCCACTGCTTCCAAAGCAAGACGATTGAACTCGTAAATGAGTTTTAACATAAGGAACTGTTTATTCATTGAAGTAAACGTATCTACTTCGTGGAATGCGTTTTGATGCAAATAGTCTTCACGGACGATCTTCGCCGTTTCCATCGTCAAACGGTCTTTGGACGACAACGCGTCCATACCGACGAGTCGAACGATTTCGTCGAGCGCAGATTCTTCTTGTAAAATCGTCATTACGAATTGACGGTATTTAAAGAACTCCCGACCGACGCTTTCGTCGTACCAATCTTTCATTTTATCCGCGTACAACGAATAACTAATCAACCAATCGATTGCAGGGAAATGGCGCTTATACGCAAGCGACGCGCTCAACCCCCAGAATACTTTTACGATTCGAAGCGTAGATTGGGAAACGGGTTCACTCAAATCCCCACCCGGAGGGGAAACCGCGCCGATCGCTGTAACCGAACCGATTTTTTCTTCTTTACCAAGCAATTTTGCAATCCCTGCGCGTTCGTAGAACTCCGCCAAACGGCTGGAAAGGTAAGCAGGATAACCTTCGTCGCCCGGCATTTCTTCCAAACGACCACTCATTTCACGAAGCGCTTCCGCCCAGCGGGACGTCGAATCCGCCATAATAGCAACGCTATATCCCATGTCCCGGAAATATTCCGCAATCGTGATCCCCGTATAAATAGAAGCTTCACGCGCGGCAACGGGCATATCCGAAGTATTCGCGATCAAGACCGTACGTTTCATCAACGATTCACCCGTTTTCGGATCTTTAAGTTCGGGAAATTCGTTCAAAACGTCCGTCATCTCGTTTCCGCGTTCTCCGCACCCAACGTATACGATAATATCCGCGTCTGCCCATTTTGCAAGTTGGTGTTGTACGACCGTTTTTCCGCTTCCGAACGGGCCGGGTACGGCGGCAACCCCACCTTTAGCGATCGGGAACAGAGTATCAATAACCCGTTGCCCCGTGACCATAGGCATTTTCGGGGAAAGTTTTTCCCGATACGGTCTACCTTTACGAACGGGCCATTTACGAAGCATGCAAACGGGAATTGCGCCCGCTTCCGTTTGGATCGTCGCTATCGTTTCTTCAATCGTATATTCTCCCGCCGAAATGGTAAGGATTCTTCCTTTCACGCCGTTGGGAACGAGGATACGGTGTTCTACGATTTCCGTTTCTTGAACGATACCGAGCACGTCCCCTTCGCTAACGATATCCCCAACCTTCGCCGTAGGAATAAACTCCCATTTTTTTTCACGGTTCAAATTATTTACGGAAACCCCGCGAGAAATACGCTCCCCATATTTTAAATAAAGGGAAGTCAAGGGACGTTGTATTCCGTCGAAAATCCCCGTAATAAGTCCCGGCGCAAGCTCTGCGGAAAGGGGTTCGCCCGTCGAAAACACGTCTTCATACGGACCAAGCCCAGACGTTTCTTCGTATACCTGTATCGAAGCTTTGTCGCCACGGAGTTCGATAATCTCCCCGATCAATCCTTTTTCGGATACGCGTACGACGTCGTACAGTTTCGCATCCGCCATGCCTTCCGCTATGACCAAAGGTCCTGATATTTTTACTGTCTTACCTGCCATAATTTTCTCTATTCCTTAATTTTTGTTGAATAAAATATCCACGCCAAGCGCGCGTTCCATCGCGCTTTTGAGCGTTTGTTCCCCATATCCCGTCGAACCCGACGCCGAAGGAATCGGCAAAATCACAGGATAGGGTTCTTCGTCAAAACGTTTTAAAAAGTCCGTCAAGGACAACGCCAATTCTTCCATTAGGAAAATGATTTGATATTCTTTTGCTATCTTACGAATGATCTCTTTCGCTGTCTTTTCGTCTTCCGCAGGGAAAGTATCCACGCCAGCCGCTTTAAAAACCATGATACCGTCGCCGTTTCCAACGATCGCCGTTTTACCCGTCATAACTTCTCCTTTCTCCGCTTTACACCGCGCGCAAACGCTTTTTAATCTCTGATTCTTCTAACCCCGCCAATAAACAAACGAATAAGATCCGTACGTTTACGTTTTCCATTCTACGCCGAAATACGTAATATAAAAACGGTTCGTTTCGTTTTAAGTCGTACTTAATTTCATTAAAATACGCAACTTCGTAACCGTCGCGCATTTTTTCCGCTACCGAATAGGGCAATCCCTTATTCTTTGCATCAAAACAATCGGCAACAAAATCTTTAAATTCCGTCGTAGAAAATTCTTCCAAAGCTTTCGTTTCTTCCAAAAACAACTTAGAAAGTTGCTTTATAGAAAGTTTTCCACCCGAAAGATATTTCTTTTCCGCTTCTTCTTGGCTGACAGCGCGAAACGCCGTTAAAATATTCGTCATATCCGCGCGATACGCGTGCAACTTTTTCAATACCGAATTTTTCTTTACGAGCGTCGTATAGTATTCGTACGCCGATTTTTCAAAGATCAACCCGATCTCCGCGCCAGAAACGTTTTCACCTTGCAAAAGTTCCCAAGCCTGCTCGCAAGCCTTTTGTAAATAGGGGTTTTCTTTTAACGGAGAAAACTCCCCGTTTTTTACGCAAGTTTCCAAAACCGTTATATCAATTTCACCTTTCGGCGCAAGCATCTTTTCCACATTCGATTTTAAATACGTCGCTTTCAAAAGCGCTTTGGCGTTATGAAAATCCCTAGGGGAAAGCAAATATCGCCGTTCCGACAGACTCGGCGCGTAGGTACGGATAAATTCGTCCAACGCAGATTCTTCCGCTGTGATCAACGATTCAAAAGCATACGCGTTCGAACAAGCTACGCCGTTTCCAAAACCGCTTTCGACGAGCGAACGAAAAGCGTCTTCCGCCGTCATTTCGGCGAAACGGAAGATTTTATCTTTTAATAAATACTTTTCTTTCGCGGCGATTACGCCGTTCGTATACGTTACGTCTATTGCCATTACTCCACTCCGTCTTAAAAAATTTCACGAGCCAATTCGGCTTGATGCGCCTCGCGATCCGCGTTCAAGAGCGCGCCGTACGAAAGGTCTTTATCCGCTTTTTTGCCAAGCAAAAGGAAACCGCCGTCAATCTTTACGCGATCTTTTGAAATTTTTAAATTCTTCTTTTCCACAATCGGAAGCAACGCTACTTCCGCTACGTATTTATAATTGGTAGCGAATACGATTTCGTCCCCGTCTTCCGCGTAACGCGTTAAAAGCTTGGACGCCAACGCTATCGTTTCTTCCTTTTCCATCGTAACCAAACGCTCTTTTGCAATCGCGTAAATTCCGTCTATGACCTTTCTCTTTTCCGAAAGCAGAATTTTTGCGGACTCCAATCTCGCTGAAGCCTCTTTCTTTTCATATACGGATTGCGTTTTTTCCTTTACTTCCCTTTCCGTTTCTTTGCGTTCTTTCTCCGCGCGTTCCATTGCCGCCGAAACGATTTCTTCACCACGTTTCTTCGCGGTTTCTTCTATCAAACGACCTTCGTTTTCCGCATCGGAAAGGATTTGATCCCGTATCCGTTCTTTGCTCATAACCGATTGTTCCTATCTTATAACGCTACGGGAACTTGCCCTACGAGCATAATGGAAATGATCAAACCCAAAATAGCGTAGAACTCGATCATACCGGGATAAACGATCAATTTACCCGAAAGAGATTCTTGCTTGCCTACTGCGTAAATACAGTTCGCCGAAGATCTACCTTGGAAATAGCCGGATACGATACCGGAAATCGCCATTGGTAATACCGCTCCTAAAATAGCCCATCCTGCAGGCGTCGTCATGGTTGCATTTAAACTACCAGATGCGATAATCCCGATAATGAACCCGTAAATACCTTGCGTTGCAGGCAAAAGCACGAGCACCATAACTTTACCGAACTTGTTGGGATCTTCGCCCAAAACGCCGGCAGCCGCCGTACTCGTCTTGTAAAGCCCCACACACGAACCGATACCGCAAAGCAATACGCAAACTGCAATCCCAATCATAGCAATAGTGTAACCCATAATAAAATCCTCCGATTTTTGTTTTTCTTTTTATTTTTTCTTTTTTATTCTACCAACGAAGTATACTTTCGACTCGATCCAAGCGATTTGAAAAGTCTACCCTCGCCTTCATAAAACCTACCGTAAAATTCCACGTATTGGAGCCGAGCGTCGTGAATATAGGCGCCGAGCAAGTTCATAATCAAGTTGAAACCGTGCCCTACCACGAACAACACCACGCCAAGTACGATCATAGGAATTTGTCCGCTTGCAACGAACTGTCCGCCGTACGTGGAAACGATTTGCGCGATGACCGCGCCCGACAGCATCAATCCGTACAATCTCGCATAGCTCAAAATATCCGACGCGTAATTGATAATCCCGTACGCCGTCCCGAATCCTTTTGTGATTTTTCCAAAGAATTTTTCGTGTCTACCTGCCGTCACCATCGCAACGAGCAAACTAACGCCTGCAATAATTCCGCCAATCGTGCCAAGGATCGGCAAATTCGCTTGATCGATAAACCCGACGATGGCAAGCCCTACGCCGACGGAAAAGATCGCCCAAACGACTCCGTCGAAAACACCGTCCCAAAGCCGTCCGCGTCGCCATTCTTGCACGGCTTTACAAAGATAACCTACAAGTAGTTGCACAATCCCCACTTCCAAACTAATCAAAAGCACGCTCGGTACGTTGATTCCCAAAAGCGACCATTGATCGGTTTGTGGATTAGGCATAACCGTGTACGGCAATACCGTAAACCCAAAGAAGGAATTAAACAGCGCGCCCCACAGCAACGCAAACACGCCACCAACCGCAAAAACTGCCGCTAAACGCGACATACCCGTCGGTTTTTTGCGTTTTTGATACCATAAATACCAACCTACGCCAAGCATCAATACACCGTAACCAGCGTCCCCGATAATAAAGCCCATAAATAAGCTATAAAAGAACGCCATAACGGTATTTGGATCAAACTCCCGATAGTTCGGCGCGGAATAGGTATTCGTAATCCCTTCAAAGTTTTCCACCAAACGATTATTTCTTAAAAGAGTAGGCGCGTCTTCATTCTCCGAAAGCGGAGAAAACTCCATAAATACGGTATCCGTAACGTTTTCTATCGCCGTTTTAATCTTTTCTTCTTCGTCTTCAGGGACGAATGCTTCTAATAAAAAAGTTCTTTCCGTTTTCAAAAGTTTATTCGAAAGTTCTTCCTTTTCCAAAGCGAATAAAAGATAATCGTAATAAATTTTTAACGGTTTTATTTTATCTTTTAAAGCGTAGAATTTGTCCGCGTTTTCTTCTAACGCGCGCTTCGTATTTTCCACTTCCGTTTTTGCCGTTTGAAATTTTTCTTCCCCCGTTTCGTCGCTAGCGTAAGCGGTAGCAGAAAAGCCTAAAAAGGAAAGCGCTTCTTCCGTTTCTTTTATCGCCGATTTATGAAAAACGACACAAAGTAAAAGTTCCTTTTCCGTTTCGTTTAAAATCTCGTAATCGGCAAGCTCGATCGAAGAAAACGCCGTTTCCAACGCTTGCTTTGCATTGATCGGTATAACGCCTAACCGTATACGCGACGAACGGGTGTCGGAATAGCAGGAAAAAGGAGTTTTCAATCCGCTATAAACCGCCAATTGTGACAAAAGCTTTTCCCCTTTTTGCAAGGTAGCTTTTAAGACTTGTTTTTCGTCGATGAAACGGTTAATTTCTTTCACGACGGCGTCGATCTCTTCCTTACGATCTTTCGCAGACATAAACTCGGAATAACGGACTTCCAAATCGGGTTCTTTTACCGATTTTATCCCACGAAGTTTTTCGTATCGCTCCGTTTCCGCCGTCAATACGGATAAAGCCGATTCAATCGCCGTTAAATACGCGCGCAATTCTTCGTCGTTCGACGTGGGAACCGTAGCGTATTCCGTTTCCTTATGCGACTTTATCTCCACCGCGTTCGTACGTTGTAAGGCGTTTAGAATCTTGTCCTTATCGTAAGCCATCGCAACGAGATTTAGTTTGCAAATATTAGCAATCGCCATTGATAATTCTCCCTACGATTTTGCTTACGGGCGCTTCCGTTTTTTCTAAAATTTTCCGACAGTATTCCGTGGCGTCTACTTTCGCTTTTTCAAGAGTTGCAACGTATTTATTTTGCGCGTCCGCTTCCGCATTCTTTTGTGACGTTTCCCTGTACGCTTTACAAACTTCCGCAGACGTTTTTTCGATCTCCGACGCGCGTTTTTCCGCATTCTTTACCATCTCCGTCGCGCGTTCCGTCGCCAAGGCTTTTATCTCGGTCGCTTTACTTTCCGCATCAGCTATCGTTTTTATAATTTCTTCCGTCATAAATACCACCAAAAAAGTTTACTTGTCTATTATTTTTGCCAATAATTGGGTTTTTAACCACTTTTTACCCCATTATAACTATTATACAACATAATATCATTTTTGTCAATATCTAATTGAAAAAAAGTGAAAAAAAAGAACGGTTACCGAGTCCCTACAAGGGATTTTTTCGGGAAGGCTGTCCTTTTTAAGAGTCAGGCGTGGCGTGATGCCACGCCTTTTCTCGTGCTATTTAATTTTCTTCATCTAATAAATCACCAAAATCGGGTAAATCTACTGCTCCAACTAAATTGTAGATGATTTCTACGGTATGAG
>JAFTKR010000055.1 GCA_017453165.1 Clostridia bacterium
CAATCAACGCTTCCGTTCTCGATAAGCTTTCTCGCATACCTGCCCCCGTCGTTTCTAATTTTTCTTTATCGTCCACCCGTCCAAGTACGGTTGTTTTTAAACCAATCGGTATCCTTAAACAGCGTATTATTGTTTGAACAAGTCACTGTCAATTCTCCACCCTTGGAAGTTACGACGATATTTCCGTTCATGGATTCGTAACCCAACGCGTTATTCGAAACGATCGTCGTTACGTAGATTTGCTCCGTATACGGTGAAACACGATCAACGAAAGCTTGCGACGGAAAATCGTTCAAAGGATCGTCGGCGTATTCCATATTTCCACAACAACAGCTCACGCAAACCACTTCAGGTTGAACGACTTGCATTAGCTTCGTAGAGCTGGACGTTTGGCTACCGTGATGTCCTGCTTTATATAATTTGCATTTCGGCAAATTATTTTCGTCCACCAAAGAGCTTTCTCCGCCCGATTCCAAATCACCCGTAAATAAGTAATGATTATTTCCTTGTGTGAACAATAGACAAACGGAATAGTCGTTCTCGGTACTTGCCTTTTGTTCGTAATATTTATGGTATAAAATATTCATGGAAATGCCTTCAGCGAGTTCGTAACTACGCTTTGCGCCGTTTTCGTTATTCCAACACTCTAAAGCCGTGTAATGGGTTGCGCCGTTCGCAACCTCCGCGTCCCGAAGCTCTTCGTAGTCGGCGCGGATATCTGACGTAGAATTACTTCTTGGATAGTCGATAATAATTTCACAGTCAAAACTTTCGAATATACCGTCGTAATCCGACAAGCCGACGAAACCTGCGATATGGTCTTGATGGGCGTGCGTAGCGATTACGTATTCAAGCGTATTATCGGCACAAAGATTTTTAATGTAGGGCACGATCGCTTTCGCTGAATTTTTCTTAGAGCCTGCGTCGATCAAGATTTCCGTATCCCCTACCTTTACAAGCGTACAGTCGCCCGTGTTCGCGTTGCCAAGTTCAATAAAATGGAATTGCAGTTCCCCGTCCGTATAAATCGTTTCTTCCGTTTTTTGGGGTACGACGCCTACCAAAAAAGGAATGGTGAACGTTCTACTCCAATGCAGGTATACCCCGACGATTGCAACAACCAAAAGAAAAGAAACGAAGGTTAAAAAAGGATGTTTCTTTGCAAATTTTTTCATTATTTTGCGTTGCGATTTTGTAATTTTTCTTGCCATAACTTCTCCATACAAAGTATGCCACCCGAAAAACAGGTGGCATATTTGAATTCACGTTCTCGTTATTTGATTTTTTATCCTTACATGGATTCGTGGATCGTTCTCGAAATAACGTCGTCTTGTTGTTCTTTCGTGAGCTTAATGAAGTTTACTGCATATCCCGATACGCGAATGGTAAGTTGGGGATATTTTTCAGGATGCGCTTGCGCGTCCAAAAGCGTTTCACGATCAAACACGTTTACGTTCAAATGGTGTCCGCCGTCACCGACGTAACCGTCTAACATACTAACTAAGTTATCTACTCTGTTCGACATAATTTTATCTCCTTTTTTAATTGATTTTTCTCCTGCCCTACCTTTTCCGATAGGGCAGGTACGAGTGTTTTAAAGATTAGTCATCTTTACCCAACGATGCGGGCATGATCGAGAAGGTATTGGAAATACCGTCTCTCGAATATTCATAAGGAAGTTTCGCAACCGATTCCAAGGACGCCAACGCGCCGTTCGAATCTCTACCGTGCATGGGGTTCGCGCCGGGGGCAAGCGGAGTACCTGCTCTTCTGCCGTCAGGGGTGTTACCCGTCTTCTTACCGTATACGACGTTGGACGTAATGGTAAGAATAGACGTCGTGGGAACACTTTCACGATAGGTGTAGTGGCTCTTCACTTTCTTCATGAACGTCTTCAAAAGCCAAACTGCAAGTTCGTCAGCTCTGTCGTCGTTGTTACCATATTTCGGGAATTCGCCTTCGATACGGAAATCTACTACGATACCGTCTTCGTCACGGATGGGGTATACTTTCGCATACTTGATTGCGGACAAAGAGTCAGCCGCGCAGGAAAGACCTGCGATACCCGTCGCGAAGAAACGACGTACTTTCGTATCGTGCAACGCCATTTCAAGCGATTCGTAGCAGTATTTGTCGTGCATATAGTGAATGACGTTGAGCGTGTTTACGTACAATTCCGCAAGCCACGTCATCATGTTTTCAAATTTCGCCGTAACTTCTTTGAAGTCAAGCGGGCCGTCGCCCAAGATCGGCATGAATTCGGGGGAAACTTGCATGGGTTTGCCCGTCTTCTTGTCTTTCATTTGTTCGTCTTTACCGCCGTTGATTGCGTAAAGCAAGCACTTCGCAAGGTTCGCTCTCGCGCCGAAGAATTGCATGTCTTTACCAACTCTCATACAGCTTACGCAACAAGCGATACAGTAGTCGTCGCCCATTTCAGGTCTCATCAAATCGTCGCTTTCGTATTGGATAGACGAAGTTCTGATAGAGATTTCCGCGCAGTATCTCTTGAACGCCAAAGGCAATCTCTTCGACCAAAGTACGGTAAGATTGGGTTCGGGCGCAGGACCAAGGTTGTCAAGGGTATGAAGGATACGGAAAGACGTCTTCGTAACGAGCGTTCTACCGTCAACACCCATACCGCCGATAACTTCGGTAACCCACGTCGGGTCGCCCGAGAAAAGTTCGTTGTATTCTTTCGTTCTCATGAACTTCACGATACGAAGCTTCATGACGAAATGATCGATAAATTCTTGTGCTTGTTCTTCCGTGATAAGGCCCTTAGCAAGGTCACGTTCGATATAAATATCAAGGAAGGTGCTGTTTCTACCGATAGACATAGCTGCGCCGTTTTGATCTTTAACTGCGCCAAGGTAACCAAAGTACAACGCTTGAATTGCTTCTTGCGCCGTCGTTGCGGGTTGAGAGATGTCGCAACCGTACGTTGCAGCCATTTCTTTCAATGCTTTGAGCGCTTTGATTTGTTCGGAAATTTCTTCACGGTCACGTACCTTATCAGGCGTCATAGTGCCACCCATAACGAGCTTATCTTCTTCCTTTTTGCGGATAAGATAATCTACACCGTAAAGCGCAACACGACGATAGTCGCCTACGATTCTACCACGGCCGTAACCGTCGGGAAGACCGGTCAAGATGTGCGCCGAACGAGCCGATCTCATTTCCGGCGTATACGCATCAAAAACGCCTTCGTTGTGCGTCTTTCTATATTTCGTAAAGATTTCCTTTACCGATTCGTCTAATTGATAGCCGTAGATTTGCAAAGCGCTTTCGGAAATACGAATACCACCGAAAGGTTGCAAAGAACGCTTGAAAGGAACGTCCGTTTGTACGCCGACGATCTTTTCAAGATCCTTATCCAAATAACCTGCGCCGTGGGACGTCAACGTAGAAACGATTTTCGTATCCGCGTCAAGCACACCGCCAGCTTCTCTTTCTTTCTTTGAAAGATCGCAAACGATATCCCAAAGTTTTTTCGTTGCTTCCGTTGCGGGAGCAAGGAATTTGCCATCCCCTTCGTACGGAGCGTAGTTGCGTTGAATAAAGTCACGCACGTCTACTTCGTCGTTACACCATTTACCAGGGACAAAACCTTCCCAACCTTTGTATTGCATCATAATATAACTCCTGTAAATATATTTTTATATACTTAAATTTTATACGTTTAACTCTCGTTAAATTTATAAAGTTTTCAATTTTTCCCGAACGGATCTTACGCCTTTAACGCTTTCCGTTCTTCAATCTTTGCATCCAACCAAAGCTCTAAAATCTCTTCCGGTTGGAACCCCGAACACCGAGCGAAAATCTCGCCGTCGTCCGTCAATAGAATGGTCGGCACTTTTACGATCTCCCATTCTTCCATCAATTCAGTCGTAGAAAAATCCGCTTCTACGTGTACGAGTTTTACGTCCGTTCTTTGCCCTACAAGCTCTTCCAAGATCGGCATCAACGTCAAGCAATTCGCGCACGATTCTCCGCTCACTTCCACAACGCAAAGCCCCGTCAACTGACTTTTATAATCTTTTTTACCAAGCGTATTATTCATCTTTGATCACTCCCAAAATCCGTTTCGCGTTCAACACCCGATCTTTCGTCGGCGCAACGACGTCTTTCAACGGATATTCATACCCCAATTTTTCGTACTTGACGACGCCCAAGGTATGATAGGGCAACACTTCCACCTTTTCCACCGATTGCAACGTGTCGATAAACGCTTTCAATTTGTATAAGAGTTCGTCGTTATCCGTGATATCGGGTACGAGCACGTGTCGAATCCACGTAGCCTTACCGTGATCGCTCAAAAACTTCGCAAAAGCAAGTACGTTCTCGTTCCCAAGCCCCGTCAACTCTTTATGCCCGTCCAATTCGATATGCTTGATATCCAGCAAAAACAAATCGGTTACTTCCAGCAATTTTTCAAATTTTGCAACCGTTTTTTCGTCGTCCGCGCGGAACGTAATTCCCGACGTATCAACGCAAGTATGCATCCCTTTCGCTTTTAACAGGGCGAACAGCTCGATCACGAAATCGATTTGCAAAAGCGGTTCACCGCCCGTGACGGTCACACCGCCCTTTTCCCCGAAATAGTTTCTATAACGCAACGCTTGCGTAACGACTTGTTCGGCGGTATACTCTTTCCCGCCCGAAGTCCACGTATCGGGATTGTGACAGTATTTACAACGCAAAGGACAACCCTGTAAAAATACGACGTAGCGTATCCCCGGTCCGTCTACCGTTCCAAACGATTCAAACGAATGTATCCGTCCCGTCATACGCGCCCCCTACTTACAGTCCAAAAGAGCGTCCACGCGTCTATATCGCGCGTCGCCTTTATCCTTTCCATAGATTATTATAGCAACATGGGTTTGTTTTGTCAAGTCTTTGTCCTAAATTTCTTTGGAAGTTTTAAGAGTTTTTACATTTTTTATACAAAGTATAAAACGTTCCCCAAAAAAGAGAACGTTTCTATAAGAATTTATTGACAATATTTTTCCACGATTTCCTGCATTTCTTCAAAGCGACGGAGCATATCTTTCGCCAAAGCCAAATGACATTTTGCGCGAACGAGGTTTTGGTCGGAATAATGCGTTTTAAAATAAGTGTCGCCGTTCAAATAATCCGTCAAGAAACGCACGCCACACTCCACCGTCATCGCAACTGCGCCAAGAGGCAGAGATTTTTTCTCGTTCTCCGTTAAAAAACCTCGTACTTCCTTTAAAAAGCCACGGGTAAACGCTTCGTATTTTTCCATATCGAGCGCAACGCGCGCAAGATCCCGTTCGTCTTCTTCGCCCGTATTCCCCGCGATACGGATTGCGTCCCCAAAATCAAACGCCACAAGCCCCGGCATAACCGTATCTAAATCAATCACCGATAAATGTTCGTACGTTTCTAAATCAAACAAGACGTTACTAATCTTCGTATCGTTATGCGTCACGCGCAACGGAAGTTCTCCGCGTCGTTGCATTTTATACGGCTCAGTCGCCACTTCTTCAAGCGAAAAATAGCCTGCAATTACGTCTTCAATCCCCGATTTTCTACCTACTAAATCCGCTTTGATCGCCTCGCGAAACGCGCCGTATCGCATAATCGTATTATGAAAATGCGGAATGACGATATGCAATTTATCCACGGGATAATCGTAGAGATATTTTTGGAACGCGCCGAACGCTACCCCCGATTCTTCCACTACTTTCGTATTTTCGGGGTTTAAAAAGGAAACGGAATTTTCGATGAACCGACAACACCGCCAAAATTCGCCGTTCTCTCGCACATGGTAGTACCGTCCGTCCGCTACGCTAAGGTATTGCATAACGAATCGACGCACGTCCGCGCCTTCCCGTTCCAATTTTTCACGGATAAATTCCGTCACCGACGAGATATTTTCCATCATTTCCACGGGACGGACGAACACGTTCGTATTTACCTTTTGTACGATATATTCGTTCAAGTTTTCCCCTACCGTAAAATACACCCGAAAGGTTGAATTAATATGCCCGCTATGAATTTCTTCCATTTTATAAAAAGTTCCCGAAATTTGAAACGCTTTGCATATTTCTAATATCTTGTTTTTCATACTCGTTTCCCCGCGAAATCCACCCTGTATCTTGTGCTCACCAATTCAGTATACCACAAAATCAAGCGATTGTCAATCAATAATTTGTTTTCTTTATAAATCCCATTGAAAAACCGCATAACCCGTCTAAACTCGCAAATACTGTCTTTATGAAAAAGTCCACGCTCGCGACGCTCGTCGCGGTTTTTCTTTACCTATCTCTCTTTCCATCTTGCCTTGCGCCGTCAAATTCGCCAACGCCATTAGGCGACGACTTTTTAACGCAAAACGCAAACACGCTCCCCCCCAAAGAAACCCTATTCCCTTCATTTCAAAAGGACGAAACTCTCGTACCTACCCCCACCCTTCCCACCTATTGGGACGTTTCGGACGTCGATATATCCAAACTCGATCCAACCAAAAAACATATCGCGTTTACCTTCGACGACGCGCCCAACCGTACGCTTGAACAACTCGTTAGCGTCTTTACCGCATATAACGAACGCAACCCCGATTGTATCGCAAACGCAACCGTGTTTTTCAACGGCGTCGGCATTCACACCCGAAGTATTCCGTCTATGCAAATCGCGTACGCCGTCGGGTTTGAAATGGGGAATCACACCTTTTCACATTTCAATCTATGCAATCTCGCTAAAGAAAAGTTACAAAACGAAATCGACGAAACCGATCGACTTTTAGAAAGTATCGACGGCAAGAAACGCCACCTACTTCGCGCGCCGTACGGGAACGTTAACGCGCTCGTAAGGGAATGCGCGCATACGCCCATTTTAAATTGGTCGATCGATACGCTCGATTGGACGAACAACTCCGTAGAGGAAATTTGCGAACGGGTTTTAAGCGGATTAGAATCGGGCGGAATCGTACTCATGCATGACGGACCGCAAAACACCGTACACGCCGTCAAGCGGTTATTACCTACACTCAAACGGTTAGGCTATCAAGTTACGAGCGTTTCCCAACTCTCGAAACTCCATACCTGCCCCTTACGAATCGGCGGTGTCTACACCCGCGCAAGGAAAAATAGACAATAATTAAGGCAGGGAATTTCCCTGCCTTAATTGCCTTTACGCTTCTTCCAACGTAACAAAAAATATTTGTCCGTTTAAAAACTTCAAAATCGTTTTGTTTTGTTGTGATTCCACTTTTGCGACAAAATAATCTTTCAACAATATTTCAATTTCCATCGACAATTCTTCTTTTGCAATTTTCATCTTTCTTCTCCTTTTTTATATTTTCGATATATCGTACTAATATTATATCACTCTTAATTTAGGAAATGCAACTATTTTTCCTAAATTAAGAGTAGCATATTTTGTAGAATCATGTCTTTGTTTGGAGAAAAATGTCGAATATGTTAAAATTTGCGGAACGTTTGAAAGAATATATGCAAGAATGTGGATATAATCAAACGAGTTTAGCCAACGCAACGGGAATTAAGAACACGAACATTTCTGATTTTTTATTAGGAAATCATTTACCGTCGTATGAAAACTTTGTTAAACTGCTCTACGTATTTCAATGCTCCGCAGACTATTTGTTGGGATTGACGGAAATTCACGTAGAAGAAGTTTTACACCCAGTACTGCCTTTTGGCATGCGTTTGCTTTCTTTATTAAACGCGCGTGGCGTATCTCAAGAACGATTAAAACGGGAGTTACCCGTTTCCGGCTCCGTACTATATAAATGGGTACACGAAAAAAGCGCGCCGTCCGTCGAAAGCTTATTGCGCCTAGCCGAATATTTTGAATGTTCGGTAGACTACTTAATCGGTAGAATTCAATAACAATATTAAAACTCGCCGTTCTTGGGATTAGAGCGACGAGTTTTTTGATTATTTTTTCAACTATTAGAAAGGTTCTTTGCAGAAAGAACGGAAGAATTTTATACAATTTTCCGTCCACTGCGTCACCCGTTCGTATTCGCCTGCATACGGCGGAACATTCGCTTCCCGCGTCCCTGTCGATAAGCCGTGATAGCCTTGCGGATATACGTGCAATTCGTAAGGAATCTTACGTTTTGCAAGTTCGTACGCAAACAACAAAGAGTTTTCCGAAGGAACGACGTTGTCACCCGCCGTCGTCCAAATAAAGGCAGGCGAAGTCGAATCCGTCACCGCTTCGTTTAAGTTCAAAGTCTTTAAAAGTTCCTTTTTCGCGGTTGCCGTGTAACCATCAAGCAAGTTTTTGTGCGTACCTACGTAACCCGCTTTTTCAGTAATAACGGGATAGCAAAGCCCTACTGCGGTAGGTTTACAATCTAATTCCACGCCTGCTTTTTGGGATACCGATTCATGCTCCACCGCAAGATTGCAAGTCAAATGTCCGCCAGCCGAGAAACCGACGACAAACACTTCTTCGGGATTGACGCGCAATTCGTCCGCGTGTTTTTTCACGTAATCGACCGCCGAAGCAAGCTCGATCAACTGTTCGGGATAGGCTACGCCTTGGGGTTGACAAAGGTAGGTCAACACGAAAGTTTGATAGCCTTTCGCAAAAAATTCTGCCGCTACGGGAAGACCTTCTCTTTTACTTACTATACTATACGCGCCACCGGGTACGACGATCACCGCAGGGCGACGCCACGTTTCCGCTTCAGGTTGCCAAGGATCGTAAAGTTGTTGCGCCACCATGCAACGCAAACTTCCGCCCTTCGTCGGATATAATTCTTTCAATGCGACATCAAATACTTTCATTCTTCTTTCTCCTTAAACCGTAAGTACAAGTTTTTAAAAAAATTCGTGGTAGATTGCGTTGATGCAGTTTTCACAATCTTTTCCATCCACACCAACGATAATATTGAGCTCACTCGAACCTTGATCGATCATTTGCACGTTGATTCCCGCTTCGCTAAGCGCTTTGAAAAGTCGCGCCGACGTACCGACGTTTTGTTTCATACCGTGTCCAACCGTTGCAACGAGCGCAATATCTTCGTGGATATGCACGATATCGGGATGTACCGTTTCCTTGATTTCTTGTACGAGCTTTTCGAGCAACCCGTTTTGCAAATATTCGTTATCGATAACCAAGGAAATGGTGTCGATCCCCGACGGCAAATGTTCAAACGAAACCCCGTAACGATCGAGTACGGATAAGAGTCGCATCGTAAAACCGATTTCTGCGTTCATCATAGATTTTTCGATGGAAATAACGGTGAAATCCTTTTTTCCTGCGATACCCGTAACGGGGGTATCCAAATCCACGCCCGTCACTTTCGGCACGATAAACGTACCTGCGTCTTCGGGGCGGAAAGTGTTGCAAATACGGATAGGAATCCCTGCCACGCGAACGGGGAAAATCGCTTCGCTATGCAAAACGTTAGCGCCCATGTACGAGAGTTCGCGAAGTTCTTGATAGGAAAGAGAAGAAATACATTTCGGATTTTGCACGATTCTCGGATCGCAAGCAAAGAATCCGCTAACGTCCGTCCAATTCTCGTACAGTTCCGCCGCCACCGCGTTCGCCACGATTGCGCCCGAAATATCTCCACCGCCTCGGGAAAAAGTCTTGATCTTTCCGTTCGCGTCTAAACCATAAAAACCGGGAATGACGGCGCGCGGATATTTTTTCAACAGACTTGCGCCAAGTTCGTACGTGCTTTCGTCCAATAAACCGTCTTGATTAAAACGGATAAACTCCGTTGCGTCCACGAACGGAATATCCAAAACCGACGCCATGATATTGGCGGCAAGATACTCTCCGCGCGACGCGCAATAGTCTTCGCTTTCACCCGCCAAGATCTTCTCTTTAATGTCGTTTAAAAGTCCGTCCAACCCTAAATTTTTATCAATCTCTTTTTCGATATACAAAAAACGATTGCGAATTTTTGAAAAGGTTTCGTCAAACGCCGAAAGCTCTCCAGCCTGCGCTTGTTTATAGCATTGATAAAGCAGGTCGGTCACCTTTATATCCCCGCCGAACCGTTTTCCGGGCGCGGAAACGACCACGTACCGACGTTTTTCGTCCGCCGTTACGATCTGCGCCACTCTCTTCATAATATTGCCGTCCGCCATGGACGTTCCACCGAATTTACAAACTTTGATGCTCATAAGTTTTCTCCGTAAACTCTTTTTAAGCCGTCTTATTCCCAAAAAGAGCTTTGTTCTCGTTTAGTATAAATTATGCGAAACGAAGGTTATTTCGTTCGAAACGCGAATCTCAACTTCCCCCTAAACGATTAAAGATTGAGTAAAATCACCACGAAAAGGGCAAGCAAAAGAGAAATTGCCTTCACCCAGAATTTTGAAATGAATACGTTTTTTAAAAATTGTCCGAATTTATTCATCTGCCCTTCTCCTTATTTCTTTTTATTATCCGATAACGGAAGTTCGTGCCAATAATAATCTTTGAGTACGTCTTTCAGCGTATCGTAGTCGGCGTAGCGTTGTACGTTGCCTTGCTTGATTACGGAAATAATCCCCGTTTCTTCGGATACGACGATAGAAGATACGTTCGCAACTTCCGTAATGCCGATCCCCGCGCGGTGACGAGTACCGAAATCTTTCGGGTAATTCGTCTTTTGCGTCAACGGCAAGAAACATCCCGCCGCCTGTATCTTATGACCTTTAATAACCATCGCCCCGTCGTGCAAAGGGGATTTCGGGAAGAAAATCCCTTCAATCATTTGCGTGGAAATTTCCGCGTCTACCATGACACCGCTTTGCAATACTTGGCGGGGAAGATTGTTTCTCGAAAGCACGATCAAGCCTCCGACGTTGTTCTTCGACATGTTTTGGAGCGCGCGGATAATATCCGCGATACATTTTTCTACTTCCGCTTGCGATTTATGTTCCGCAACGCCACCCTGCGCGTTCTTTTCTACCGCCAATGGGTTCAAACGAAGATCCAACAAACTCTTTTTCACTTCCACGTTGAACATGACGAGTATGAACATCGACAGGATAATAATAAAGTTCAAGAAAAATCCTTTATCGAAAAGGTTCAAGTCCACCGTGTAGATCATCACGCCTACGACTACGATCAAAGCCCAATACAAAAGCATCAATCTCGTCGCGTCGTTATCACGCAATATTTTCGACACGTAGAAGATCATGCAAAAGAACAAAAAGATCTCTACCGCGTACGCAAAGGTAAAGTTCGTAAAAAACTCGCTTACCTTGTTTATGAGCGATAATACGCTATCTTCAAAAGTTAATAATCCGTTCATCGTTACCACCATTCCGTTATTTTAGAATTTTGCCGTTTAGAAAAAAATCTTTGCCGTTACCAACTTCAACGCCGAACTTTGCGTAAGTTCTCCGCATTTGAATCCGCTGATTGCCAAAAATACGCTCTCGTATAAAAACGCCAACCGTTCCGCGCCGAACTTCCCCGCCTGTTCGCGATTCTTTTTCACCGCGTACGGGTTCATTCCAAGCGCCGTCGCGATCTCATTATCGCTACCACGCATCCGACTCACTTCGTAGATCCCTTTAAAATGCGAAGCGAGTGTTGCAAGCAAAGACGCTTCGTCGTAGCCCTTATTAGAAAGTTCCTTTAAAATCTTCGTATATTCGCCGTAATTCCGTTTCGACACGGCGTTCGAGAGTTCGTAAATCTTATATTCGGAGTCGGGATAGACGACTTCGTCCACCACTTCGTCCGTCAACCGTTCCAACCCTTTCGCTTTGCAATAAGTGAGCAGTTTCTCCGTTTCCATGGCGATACGGGACATATCCCCTACGCAATAGGACGCAATCTTTCCGCAAGTCACCCCGTCCGAAAACACGCCTGCCCGTTTACAGGTCACGTAAATCCATTTTTTGATCGTTTCTTCGTCCGCGCGTCCGCAATCGACGTAGGTTACGTTCGGTTTCTTTTGCAAGGTCGCCTTTTTACCCTTTTCGTCCTTTTTTCCGTCCGATTTTTTCGGCGCGTTCACAATCATTAAAATCGAATCGCTCGGCGGATTTTCAAACAAACCTTTCAAATACGTTTGATATTCGTCTTCCGTCGGATAAAAATCGGTTACGCGGACCATGCGCTTTTGACTTAAAAAGGGAAAGGCTTCCACCGCCGACACCAACTCGGGAATTTTTCCGCCTTTCAAACTTCCGCCGTCAAACGAAACGAAATCCAAAGTCGTATCCTGTACGAATCGGGATTTAATCATCCGTTCCCCGCCTTCGCGGAAATACCCTTCTTCCCCTTCGAGTAAATAAATGGGTTGAGCGCCGTTTTCTTCGGTAAATTTTTTAAAATCTACGTATTTCATGTACACTCTCCCATTTTTATTTTTTACAATTATAACACATCTAAAAAAAAATTGCAAGAGAATTTATAAAATAAACAAAATCGAAAGGACAAAACAAGCAAGAAAGAGCATCAAAAACCCGCCTTTCCACTTTTTCGACAAACAAAACTTATCCGTACAAAAAAGAAAGCAAAGATAATACGCCAAAAACGCAGAAAAACTTAATACGACGCCGTTTAATATCGTCGAAAGCTCCACGATTTCAAAAACGAGCAACACCGACGACCAAACCAAATTCGGTAAATAGTTCAAAACGCTTGCAAAGGAAATCGGGAACAGGCAAGACAGCGCCACGCAAGCAAACGTACAAGTATACAACGTTCCAAACAACGGTACGAATAAACAGTTTAAAAGGAAACCCCACGTAGAAAGATAACCGAACGAATTCAACAAGATGGGCGCAGTCGCGCATTGCGCGGAAAGCGTTACGGAGAGAAAGGAAAAGAGTTTTTCCCGTTTTCCAAAGGAATAGTTGCAAGGCAAATCCCTTTCCGTCGTCGCGTGGGAAATTGAGCGATACCCCCATTCAAGCCATACCTGTATGGGCTTTGCGAGAAAAAAGATACCGTAACACGCCGTAAACGTTAACTGAAATCCCACGCAAAATAAATACACGGGATTGAGCAGTAATAGTAAAATCCCTGCAAGGGATAAACTCTCAATCTTATCGAACTTTACGCCGATAAGAGTCGTCGCATACCCCACTAAACAGGTTATTCCCGATCGCAACACCGACGACGAATATCCGCACACACCGCCGTACAACGCCAAAAACAAGGCAACCAGCGTAAAGCGCAACCATTTTTTCCTTTTCAAGCGTTTGCTTTTGGAAATTAGAAACGTCGCCACACCGAACAACGTGCCGACGTGTAATCCTGAAACGGCAAACACGTGCGCAATTCCGCCTGCGCGTACATTCTCTAAAAGTCCGTTGTCGATCCCCGACGTCTCGCCCGTCAAAATCGCGTAAGCCACCGACGCCGAATCTTCCGTCATACTTGCGTACAACACCCTTTCCATGCGTTCCCGAAAATAGGCGAACGGATCGAACGCCCGTTTCACCGTCCTTGGCGAAACGTACGAAAAACAAACGTAACGGATATCTTCCGCAAATTGATTGGGAAAAACTTTCTCTTTTCCCGTAAGCGCGTTATCCGTTTTTACTTCCCCGTCCACGAACACGTAATCGGAATCATTGACGACGTCGAAAAAATCTTTTGGGAAGAGTACGCAAATCTTTCCGTCTACGCGCCCACCGTCAACGGTGACGCCGTCTAAAATCATTTGCGCGTGTTCGCTCAAAAGGCAAGAACTCACCACCCGTCCGTAGACGCTCGTTTTCTTTTTTATATACGGATTAGACGTGAAGGCTGTCGCTTTCTCGCTATACGCGAAAAAACCGACGGTAAAGGCGAGAAACAATACCGCGCAAGCCACCAATACCGAACGTTTTCTTGATAGCAGGTACGAGCCGAACGTCAAAATCGGTACAACGATCCCCCACCACTTGGGTACGGCGTAAACGATCGTAAGATCGGCAAAAACGATTCCCAACGCAAGAAAAACCGCCGTAAAAAAGCAAGGGCGGAAGTTTAAAATTCTTCCGCTTGGCTTGCCGTATTCCGTTTTCACAAATTCTTTTTCCATTACGCTAAAGTAATTCGATCGGACACCGAACGCACGAATAATCCCTTGTCTTCGCCGAGCGTGATACAATCGTTAATGAACAACGAAAATTTCTCCGTCGGGCGCATAATCCGTAAAATGCTTGCCGTAAGCGCTACGATCTCGTCCACGTATAACGCGACCTTATCTTCGAGCGCGCCTTTGATCATCGCCAAGATCTCGTACGGCGTGAAATCGGTTTCTACTTTCCGCAACACTTCGCCCGTTTCCACACGGTAACGGTCAAATTCTAAATAGCGATCGGACTTACGATAATAGATCGTGCCGAGCAATTTTTCCGTTTTGAAACCGCAAAGAGCAATCAACGCCTGCATACGCGTTTCCACTTTCGAGCCGTATTTCAAAATTCCCAATCCGTTCAAACAACGCTTAATCAAGAAATCGTAAGAAATCGGTTCTTCCGCCGTCACGATCGCTTTCAAACGAGAAATGATCTCCGCGTCGTTCTCACCGCAGGTCACGAACAGCGAATTTTCCACCCGCAAAGGAAGATCGGCGACTTTATAGTTCTTTCTCGCCCGAACGAGATTGTTCCCGCCCTTCTTATCCGCGCCCGTCAAACGATCCAAAAGGTCTTTGATTCGTTTGATTTCACGCTTGGGGTTATTATAATAATTGATGGCGTACACGCGGGTTACGTTCCAATTATTCCGTTTCAAAGTCTGCATTTGCAAGACGTTTCGATCCTTAATACTGAACCCGTTCGGCGTATCGCACATAATCGCAAGGATAAACCGATGCTTATTCTTAGGATCGACGACCGCAACGTCGATTTTGAAATCGGACACACCCACGTCCGCTCTACAATCGTAGCCGTACGAAGAAAGTTCTTCCGCAATATATTTCCCAATGCCGTACTTGTTCGCCGTCACGTTACCTTGAGGAATCGCTAACGTCGTTCTACCCTTTTGGGCAAATTCCAAGAAGGCTTTCAAGCCTGCCACCCCTTTTGAATTGGTCTTCGCAAGATCGATCATACCCGACGTAATCGACGAGAACACGACCATTTCCTCCCTAGCTCTGGACACCGCAACGTTGAGTCGTCGCCAACCGCCCGCCTGATTCAAAGGTCCAAAATTCAAAGACATTCTACCGTACTTATCAGGTCCGTAGCAGACTGAGAAAAAGATGACGTCCCGTTCGTCCCCCTGCACGTTTTCCAAATTCTTGACGAACAGCGGTTCTTCGGTATCGTACGCCACGCTTTCCAAGCGTTTTTCCGCAATCGCCGAAGAAAGTTTACGTTCGATAAATTCTTTTTGCACGTTACTAAACGTGACGATCCCGATACTCGATTTGCGTTTCATAGGATCGGACAACCTTGCCACGACTTCCGCCACCAACGCGTCCGCTTCCGCCTTGTTATGTTTAGAACCACCGCGATCGTATACCCCGTCTACGAGATGGAAGGTAACCTTACTGCCGAGCGCGTCGGGGGAGGGGAAAGTACAAAGTCTGTTCCCGTAATACATGATATTCGAGAAAGCAATCAAACTTTCATGCTTACTTCTATAATGCCACGAAAGATGCCGTTCGGGTACGCCGAGCGCAAGACAGTCGTCCAAAACACTTTCCATGTCTTCGTTTTCCAAATTTTCTTCGTCCACGTAATTCGCGTTGAAGAAAGTCGTGGGCGGAAGTTGCTTGGGATCGCCTACGACGATCGCGCTCTTCGCTCTCGCCAACGAACCGATCGATTCCGCCGTCGGCATTTGCGACGCTTCGTCGAAAATTACGAGATCGAAAAGTCCGCTTTCCGCTTTCAAATATTGCGCGACCGTGATCGGGCTCATGAGCATACACGGCGCAACCGTTTTAATGAGTTCGGGTATCTCTTCAAAGAGTTTCCGAAGCCCCATGCCCCGCAAATTCGTCTTTGCAAGACGCTGGAAGTTAATGAGTTCCAAACTCAAATTTCCTTCCGTATTCGGCGTGGGAAGACGCGAAATAAGTTTCGCGCGAATCCGATCTCTCGTCAATTTCGCAAATTCGTCCAACGTCTTTCGCAAAGACTCGGTGTGTTCTTCTAAAAGGGTTGCCGAGAAATGCGAAAGCACGGGATCAAGCGGTACGTTCGTTTGCAAGAAATTTTTATAGATATTCTTCTCAAAACTGTCTATCAAATTCTCGCTCGTAACCGAACCGTCTTCCAAGGCGTCGGTAATGAACGTCAAACCCGATTCGTTCATGCGCGTCGCCGTCTTTTTATACATACACCAGTTGGCGAGCATGTCGATATTGTCGATCAAAGACGACGCTTTCGTCGAATAATAATCGAGCAATTCTTCTTCGGGTACTTTCTTCAAATCCCCTTTCGTGATCTGCAAAAAGCTATTTTCCGCCACGCGGAAACTTTCAATCGAACGCAACAAACCTTGTAATACGGGCGCAGTATAACCGTTCGACGCGCGAATACACATACTATTAAAGCTGTCGGGGTTATAGTCCATAAATACCCCCGAACAAAGGTCGTGAATCTTATACAAATCTTGCAAGAAGTTTTCTCTTGCCGTAAAGAAATCCACTCGACCGAACGAGAGCGTGAAATATGCGGAAAGATCGGTATTGGAACGAATGACTTCCATCGCCTTGTAGATTTCCGTCAACGTTTCTAAATCCTTTAACTTGTCTTCGCTATCCTTTGGCGAGATCGCCACGCGCGACAGTTTCTTCACCACGGCGTTGACCGTACGGTTATTTTCGTAATCAACGTTCCCGTCTTCCAACCATTTATTGATTTCCTTATATTCTCTTGAAATATCGACGAGTTTTTTGTAGCGTTTGAAATAGTTTTCAAAGCATTGATCCAAACGGCGATTAGCGTTAAAGAACGCGAAAAATTCTTCTTCGCCCGATTTAAAATACTTATTCAAGCCACCGCTTGCCAAAATCTTCGCAACCGTATATAAGCCGTCAAGTTTCTTTCTCGTTAACGTACTAATCCGTTGACGATACAATTCCAAGAACAACGCAACGTAACTCTTTAAATGCTTAATTTCCGCAATTACGACTTCGGAAGAACAGTATACGCTATCTCGCGCTTCCAAACTGTATTCGGTCAAATTGACGTTCTCAAAAGGCGAGTTCGCCACCCCGCC
>JAFTKR010000056.1 GCA_017453165.1 Clostridia bacterium
CAAATACAACCCTTCTGGCGCTCCAAGAGTTTCGGGGATCAAATCTTCTTTTGTTACCTGCTCTATGGGCTTACAGCCTGTTACCACCATACAAGCACAAAACATAAGCGCAACTGCTACCCCGATTGTTAACAATCTTTTTATTTTTTTCATAATCTACTCTCTTACGATACCTAATTTTCTTTATTATATCATTCTTACCAATTCCTGTCAATGCCTATACGAAAAAAATTGCCACCTGATAATAATATACAAGAGATTGCCACGCCTAACGGCTCGCAATAACAGGTGGGTGGCTTTGCGCGTTTTTGCGTTTGTCATTGCGAACGAGCGTTAGCGAAGTGTGGTAATCTCGCAAAAATGCCCGAAACGACAAAAAAAATCCGCGGTTAACGCGGATTTTCTTCGTGTTTTTTCTTATAATTCCGAAAGTTGCGCGACGCACTTTTCTTTCATGTCTTGGTACTTTTTCACCTTTTCTTGTTCGTCTTCCACGAGCTTTTTCGGCGCTTTGTTGACGAAATTCGGGTTGTTCAGTTTCCCTTGCGCTCTGGCGATTTCGCCGTCGATCCGTTCGATTTCCGCTTTGAGTCTTGCCTTTTCCTTTTCAAGATCGACAAGTTCGCCCAAAGGTACGTAGATCTGCGCGATTTCCGTAACCGACGATACCGTTTTGCCGTCTACTTCGCTACCGCTTTCCACGAGCTTGATCGTACTTGCGCCCGAAAGTTTTGCGATACAATCCTTATTGAGCTGAATCAGACGCTTGGAATCGGTGACGATATAGAGTTCCACTTTCTTCGACGGGGGACATTCCGCGTCCTTTTTCATAGCGCGTACCGCTTTGATAATTCCCATTACCCCTTCAAACGCTTTCGCTTCCTTTTTGTAAGCGAGTTTTGAATTGTAACGGGGGAAAGCCGAAGTCATGATACTGCCTTCCGTTTGGGGAAGATAGGAATAAATTTCTTCCGTTACGAACGGGATAAACGGGTGCAAGAGCTTGAGCGCGTTTTCAAGCACGAAACAGAGCACGGAAAGCACTTCCGACTTTCTCGTTTCGTCTTCGCCGTAGAGCGCAGGCTTGCAAAGTTCGATATACCAATCGCAGAAATTATCCCAAACGAAATCGGTCGCAATCTCGCTCGCTACGCCGAGTTCGTATTTATTTAAGTTGGTCGTGACTTCACGGATACAGTTTTGAAGTTTGGAGATAATCCACTTATCCGCAGGCGCGAGTTTAATGCTTTCAAAGGCAGGAATCTTCTTCCCTTCCGCGTTCATGAGCACGAACCGCGTCGCGTTCCAAAGCTTATTGATAAAGTTACGGCAGGATTCCACTTTCGCGTCCGAATATCTGGTATCGTTCCCCGGCGCAACACCCGTCAAAAGGGAAAGGCGCAACGAGTCCGCACCGTACTTTTCGATCACTTCCAAAGGATCGATCCCGTTACCGAGCGACTTACTCATTTTTCTGCCCTGTTCGTCACGAATAATACCGTGGATCAAAACGTCGTGGAACGGGACTTTGCCCGTGTGTTCGATGCCGGAGAAAATCATTCTCGAAACCCAGAAGAAGATAATATCGTAGCCCGTGACGAGCACGTCGGTCGGGTAGAAATACTTATAGTCGGGCGTTTCTTCGGGATAACCCAAGGTCGAGAACGGCCAAAGCGCGGACGAGAACCACGTATCGAGAACGTCTTCGTCTTGGCGAATCGCTTTCGATCCGCAAGCCGTACATTCCGTTGGATCTTCCTTTGAACAAATGACTTGTCCGCAGTCCGAACAATACCATACGGGGATTCTATGCCCCCACCAGAGCTGACGGGAAATACACCAATCTCGTACGTTCTCCATCCAATTATAATAGATTTTTGAGAAACGTTCGGGCACGAATTTTACTTTATTTTTCATAACCGCTTGAATCGCAGGTTTTGCGAGCGGTTCCATCTTGACAAACCATTGTTTGGATACGATCGGTTCTACCGTCGAATGACAGCGGTAACAATGCCCTACGTTGTGCGTATGCGCTTCGATCTTCACCAAATACCCTTGCGCGTCCAAATCGGCAACCAATTTCTTTCTCGCGTCGTAGCGGTCCATGCCTAGGTATGCGCCTGCAAGCTCGTTCATCGTGCCGTCGTCGTTCATTACGCGAATGACGGGGAGATCGTGACGTCTGCCCACTTCAAAGTCGTTCGGATCGTGCGCAGGCGTGATCTTTACGCAACCCGTACCGAATTCGGGATCTACGTATTCGTCCGCAACGACGGGGATTTCTCTACCCGTCAAAGGCAAAATCAACGTCTTGCCGACAAGGTCTTTATATCGCTTATCGTCGGGGTGTACCGCCACCGCCGTATCGCCGAGCATAGTTTCGGGACGGGTGGTCGCTACCACGACTTCGCAAGAACCGTCCGAAGCAGGATATCTTAAATGCCAGAAATGACCGTTTTCTTCCGCGTATTCTACTTCCGCGTCCGAAAGCGCCGTCTTACAGCAAGGACACCAGTTGATAATTCTATCCCCTTGATAGATTAACCCCTTGTTATAGAGATTGACGAACACTTCGCGTACTGCTTTGGAGCATTTTTCGTCCATCGTAAACGCTTGGCGGGACCAATCGCAAGACGTACCCATTTTGCGTTGTTGGAGCATGATACGGTTGCCGTACTGTTCCTTCCAATCCCAAGCCCGTTTCAAGAACCCGTCGCGCCCTAAATCGGCTTTCGTAAGCCCGTCTTCTTTCATTTTTTCTACGATCTTGACTTCCGTCGCAATCGAAGCGTGATCACAGCCGGGAAGCCACAACGCGCTATATCCCTGCATCCGTTTAAAACGAATCAGGGTATCTTGCATAGTCGCGTCCAAAGCGTGGCCCATGTGTAATTGTCCCGTAATGTTGGGCGGTGGCATCATGATCGTGAACGGAACTTTGTTCTCGTCGATCTCCGCGCGGAACGCGCCCGAGCCTTCCCAATCGGCGTAAATACGATCTTCAAAGTCTTTGGGGTTGTACGTCTTTTGCATTTCCATAAAAAATAATTTCCTTCTTGTTTATTCTTACGAACTCTCGATCTTTCCTGTTTTACCCGTTTTTTCTAAAATTCCCCCGAAAAAGCGTAAAAAACCACGCCCACCCGAAAAGGTAGGTTTCACTATTATATTACTTTTTTCGAGCGTTGTCAATTATTAATGCCCGTTCATATAATATATTATTCCAAAAAAATTTTTTCTCGGGAGATTGTCATGCACAAAATTTTTCGTCGCGCAGTCTGCGCATCTCTTACTGCTTTCCTTACGCTCGTCCCCCTTTCCGCCTGTCAGCCGAAAGAAACGGACGGATATACTACTTTAAAAATCAACGAAGTTACCCACTCCGTTTTCTACGCTCCCTTCTATCTCGCCGACGCGCTCGGATATTTTGAAGAAGAAAAACTCAAAATCGAAATCACGAACGGCGGTGGCGCGGATAACGTTATGGCGTCCGTCCTTTCCGGGGATTCCCATATCGGGTTTTGCGGGCCTGAAGCCAGCTTATACGTACTGATCGGCGGATCGAACGACGTGCCGAAAGTCTTTGGTCAACTCACCAAACGGGACGGCTCGTTTTTAGTCGCAAGAACCCCCGATCCCGACTTTGAATGGTCGCACTTACAAGGCAAGGAAATCCTTGCTGGACGTCGTGGTGGCGTACCTGCCATGACCTTTGAATACGTACTTAAAAACAACAATCTTTTCGACGGCAAGGATTTGACCTTGAATTACGACGTCGCGTTCAACTTAATGACGAGCGCGTTTGAAGGTGGCACGGCGGATTACTGCACCATGTTCGATCCCGTGGCGTACGAATACGAAGCGGCGGGCAAGGGCTACGTCGTCGCGTCCGTCGGCGAAGCGTCGGGCGAAATCCCCTATACCTGTTTTATGGCGAAAGAGTCTTGGATTAAGAAACACGAAACGGAAACCAAAGGTTTCTTACGCGCCGTCACGAAAGCCATCAAATACGTAAACGAAACGAGCGAAACGGTCGTCGGCGAAAAGCTCACCGCCTACTTTGAAGGTACGAGCGCCACTTCACTTTCCGCGTCGGTGAAACGGTACAAAGATATCGACGCTTGGGTGACGAATATGGCAATGACGGAAGACAGCTTTACCCGCTTACAAGACGTTATTGACAACGCAGGCGAACTCGACAGACGAGTTGCGTTCAACGAACTCATTAACGTAAGTTACGCGAACGCCGTCTATAACGAAATTTACAGTTAAAAAAAACTACACGCAAAGGAAATACCGCAATGAAAGAAGTTTTACGATTTGAAAACGTTTGTATGCGTTACCATAGCAAACAGGGGGAAACGGTCGCCGTAGAAAACTTAAATTTTTCCGTCAAGGAAGGGGAATTCACGGCGATCATCGGCCCGTCGGGATGCGGAAAAACTACCCTTTTATCCCTTGCCGCAGGACTGTTAAAACCCACCCAAGGCAAGATCGTCACAAGTGGCGTTTCGTTCGGATATATGTTACAGCGTGACGAACTTTTTCCTTGGCGTACCATTGAAAAGAATTTGTATCTGCCACTCGAAATCAAAGGAACGAACACCTTGGAACAGAGAAACAAGGCGTTGGAGCTTGCCGAAAAGTACGGATTGAAACAGTTTTTGAAAAGCTATCCCTCCTCGCTTTCGGGGGGCATGCGACAACGCGCCGCGCTCATTCGCACATTAGCTCTAAACCCCGACGTACTTTTGCTCGACGAACCTTTTTCCGCGCTCGATTACCAGACGAGGCTCAACGTCTGCAACGACGTGTATAAGATCATTCGACAAGAACACAAGACGGCGTTACTCATCACCCACGATATCAGTGAAGCGATCTCGGTCGCAGATACCGTTTTCGTACTCTCGAAACGCCCTGCAAAAATCGTCGCGGAACATTCCGTCGTCTTTCTTGAAGACGAACCGTTGAAACGACGGGAAAACAAGGAATTTTCCAAGTGGTTTGAAATTCTTTGGGGGGAACTGAACGCATGAAAAACAAAAGCAATTTCTCTACCGAACACTTACAATATTTGAAAAAACAGCGCAACCGCTCCATTCTCGTTAACGTCGTTCGTATCGCGTTTTTAGCGTTCCTTCTCGCCGTTTGGGAATTGGCGGCGGCGCTCGAATGGGTAAACCCGTTTATCACTAGCTCCCCGTCCCGTATCGTCAAGACGATCGGCGACTTGTATACGGGCGGTACACTCTTTTACCACATCAACACCACTCTTACGGAAACGCTCGTCGGTTTCTTTATCGCCGTCGTCGTTGGATATTCCGTCGCGCTTCTACTTTGGTGGAGCGAGCTGTTCCGTAAAATTTCCGAGCCGTATCTCGTCGTATTGAACGCTTTGCCTAAAATCGCGCTCGGCCCGCTCATCATTATTTGGTGCGGTACGGGTAGCGAAGCCATCGTGTTCATGACCGTTTTAATCGGCTTGATTGTCGCAATTTTAAATATGCTCGGCGGATTTATGGCGACGGACGAAAGCAAACTCTTACTCCTTCGTTCCATGGGCGCAAGCAAATGGCAAACGCTGACGAAACTTGTGATCCCGTCGTCGCTCCCGACCTTTATCTCCATGCTGAAAATCAACGTCGGCATGGCTTGGATCGGTTCGATCATGGGCGAATATATCGTATCGAAAGCAGGGATTGGGTATTTGATCGTATACGGCGGTCAAGTATTCAAGCTTGATCTCGTGATGTCGTCCGTACTGATCTTATGCGTGTTGGCGGCGGTCATGTACGCGCTCGTCGCCCTGCTCGAAAAACTCGTCGTCAAAAACGTCGATTAAAACGAAAAGAGTGAGTCACGGTCTTTTTCCGTACTCATTCTTTTTGTTTACTGCTTAATATTTTGTCTGCATATTTCATGACATTCAATTTATTGAATGTTTAAAAATTTATCAATAAGGAAAAGGTATAATAGAAGTATGAAGATATTAGCAGAAAGATTAACGGAACTTAGAAAGGAAAAAGGGATCAGTCAAGCAGAGCTTGCAAGGGCGTTGCAGGTGAGTTATTCGGTAGTATGTTATTGGGAAAGCGACCGAAGCGAGCCGACTGCGCCCAATCTTATGAAGCTTGCCGATTATTTTGAAGTTTCTACCGACTATCTTTTGGGGAGAACGGATTTTTAGCCGTTCAATACATACTAAAGAGAGGGCTTTATGACAGCTTTTGAAAAATTCATGTTGTTTTTGGAATCGGAAATGGAAACACCGCTTTGCTACGGCGCGTTCCATATCGTTGCCTTAATCCTTTGCGCAGCCTTGACCGCGTTTTTGATTTGGAAATGCAAAAACTGCAAAGATAAAACGATGCGTTGGATTATTGGCGTCAGTTGGGTGATTATTGTCGTTTTGGAACTTTACAAGCAACTTGTTTTCTCGTTCAACGAAGACGATTTGACGTGGGAGTATAATTGGTTCTACTTCCCGTTCCAATTCTGTTCTACGCCCCTTTACGTTTTGCCGTTCGTCGCGTTTATGAAAGACGGTAAGATTCGGGACGCCATGATCGCGTATACCATGACCTACTCCCTGTTCGCAGGGCTTTGCGTTATGGCTTACCCCGGTGACGTTTTCATTTCCACTATCGGAATCAATTATCAAACCATGATCCACCACGGCTCTCAAGTCACTTTAGGGATCTTCCTTGCGGTACACCAAAGAAAAAAATATTCCTTGAACTTCTTTTTGAGCGCAGGGATCGTATTTTTGGGAATGTTGATTCTCGCGCTTGGATTCAATACCATTGGGAACAAAATTTTACCCGACGTAGGTTTTAATATGTTCTATATTGGACCGAACGAACCTTGCACCTTACCCCTTTTGAGCATGATTTATCCGCTTGTACCTTGGGTTGTATTCTTCGTCATTTACGCGCTTGGGTTCTCACTCGTCGGCGCGTTGATCGCTTGGATTGCCTATTCGATCTATAAAGGTCCGAAAAAGAAAGCGAAAACGGTAGAACAAAACGAAAACTACTAAACGATTTTAAATAGTTGCAAAGGCTCTTGGATTCTAAACGAATCGCAAGAGCCTTTTCCCTTGTTTTTATTAAAAACTTAAAAATTCTTCTATCTCTTTACGGGTATGCAAAGACGGAATCGCACCCCGTTTCGTGACCGTAAGCGCGCCCATAGCGTTCGCAAACTTCACCGCTTCGTTTAAGGGGTTCCCTTCCGTTAACGCTACGGCGAGCGCGCCGTTAAAGCTATCCCCTGCCGCCACCGTATCTATCGCTTTTACTTTATATCCTTTTATGAATTCTATGCTGTCTTCCGTCGCAGCTAACGCGCCACGACCTCCAAGCGTTGCAACCACCGTTTTTACCCCGTAAGAAAGTAACCTTTTCGACGCTTGTAACACTTCTTCGTCCGTATCCGTAGACATTCCCGTCAATATAGAAAGTTCCGTTTCGTTCGGCGTGAGATAGTCAACTATCCCGAGAATTTCTTTCTCCAACTTCACCGCAGGCGCAGGATTTAAAAGGATTTTTACGCCGTAGCTATGCGCGCGACGAATAATTTCTTTCGTCACGTCCAACCGCATTTCAAGTTGCAAGATCAAAAGCTTCGTAGTTTTCAGTCTTTCGTCTATTTTTTCAAGCTCGTCAAAGCCAAATTCATAGTTTGCCGACGGGATTACGCAAATTCGGTTTTGTCCGTCCGCGTTGATTTGCACTTGCGCCACCGCCGTCGGTTTATCGCAGGAAAACACGTACTCCGATTTTATATTTTCATCTTTCAAGATTTGACGGAATACGTCGCCATTTCCGTCCTTTCCTAGCATACCGATCATTTCTACGTCTCCGCCGAGCCGAGCTACGGATACGCATTGATTTACCCCTTTCCCCCCTGGAAATAATTCTAACGACTCACCTAAAATCGTTTCGCCTATTTCGGGGAATTTTTGCATTTTCGCGACGTTATCCATAACGAACGAGCCTACGACCGTTATCTTTGCCAACTTAGTTTCTCTCCTTTTTTAACATTTCGCCGAGCGCGCCGTTGGGATGAAATTTATAAAAATCTTCCCTTGTAAAATTCTTTCTTGCCGAAAGTTCGCAAGCGATTGCGTCCCCCAACACGAGCGTTAACGTACTCGATACCGTCGGTGCTAAACGAAGCGCGTCCGCTTCTTCGATTTTCGGATAGGCGAGTAAATAATCGCAAGCCTTTGCTAATTTACTTTCTTTCCCCGACGTGAACGCCACCGTCGTTACCCTGTTTCGTTTCAAAGGTTCTACGTTTTGTACGACTTCTTGGGTGTTTCCGCTATTGGAGATTAAAACGGCAATATCTTTCGGTTCAATCATACCGAGATCACCGTGCATGGCTTCGGTGCTATGTACGAAAAAGGACGGAATCCCGAGCGAAGCAAACGTTGCGGAAAGTTTTTTGCCAATATGACCACTTTTCCCTACACCCATAAACACGATCTTGCCTTGACAGCTCGCAAGCAGTTCCAATATTTCGTCGTATTGATCGTTGGTTTCTTCTATCATTTGCGTGATCGCATCACGCTCTTTTTGCATTACTTCTTTTATCGTGTTCTTTTCCATAAATCAAATAATCTCTAAATCGTTTGCGCTCGGAAACACGGGATATTCGTCGTCCAAGTTGTCCGAATACCAATACGCCACGGAAGAAATATCGTCCTGCAAAGGCAAATATCTTCCGCCACTTCGCCAACCTAACGCTTGAATCGTTACTCGAAGATCCTTTTTAAAATAGATAGGATCAGTAATATGCCAACGGTACATATCAAAATAACGTTGTGAACGATACGTTCCGTCCGTTGAACTCACCTTGGAAAGCCCCGTATAAGGGGTACTGAACTCTACGTAACGTCCGCCGACGTCGAAGTTATACGCTCCGCAGAAATAATCTTCCGTGCCCGTTCCGCAAATGGTAGGAAATTCACTATCGCCGTCGATAAAGAACTTGATTTCACCTTCCCCCCACCAACCGTTATTTCTTACCCCCCAATGGAGATAGGTGCCGACGTATACGCCGTTCCCTTTTATATTGTCTAAAATCGTATACGGTTCTTTATACGGCAACGGGTTTACCCTTCTAAATTGCGCGTGAAAATATAAACTGTTTGGATCAATCGTCTTTTTCTCGCAATCGATTTGATAGTAGACGTTGCAAGTTTCCCCTAAATTTTCAAGTTCAATTCGAAACCCTTTAAAATACGGCATCTCAAAATAGGAGTTCATCGCTTTCCCGGGATTAAAACAAATGGGCAAACTGTTGATTTGTCGATACTCTCTATAATCCGCATTCACGAAGAAATCCGATAAGGGTACGTGCACCGCAGGATTTTTCTGTCCGTCGAAATAAATTTTTAAAATCAACAATCTTCCCGCAACCGCGCTATCCGTGATCCAAATATGCTTGATTGCGCCTCGTCCTTTCACGTCGGCAAGAACGACGGTTTGTCCGCCACATATCTTTATATAAGGATTAACTTTCCAACCCCGACCAAGCTCGCCCGCTTGATGCGACGCCGTTCCTTCACCAACTTCCGCCATTCCACCTTTGCCCTTTTCCCCACTGAAATTTTCAGGAGAAATCGAAAAAGTTTCATAGTCTTTTTTGATCGTGAGATTTTTTAACATTTTTTTACTCCTAAGGTTTTTGTATTGCAATTATAACAGGTTTATGTTATAATGGAAATATAATTTATTGGTTTTGATTTAACATTTCTTGTTATGCTAAAAAGGTATACTATGGATATTTCTTTGATCAATCCTTATATACGAGTGGCGATTCCTTCCGTGTTAGGCGCGAATAGCGAAATTAAAACTCGTGTTATTTACGATTACGAACTTATTTTTATCGAACAAGGCGAATTTACTTTCGTTTACGACGGCAAAGCGAATGACTGTAAAACCGGCGACGTCATTTTAATCGAGCCGGGCGTTCCGCACAGCTTTCATATGTCGAACGAGCCGTTACGACAACCGCATATCCATTTTGATATAACTTATCGAGAAAACAGCGAGCAGATCCCTATCTCGTTTAAGGATAAATCCGCTATGACGAAAACGGAAGTAACTTGGATTCACGAAAACTATTTTTCCGCTTCTTCTCGCTCCCCCCTTTTAAACGTATCTGACAAATCAACCTTTCAAAAACTATTTTATCAAATCATTACTTTGACGGGAAACGGTGAAAAACTTCTCGCGAAAGGCTATCTTACGCAACTTTTAGCCTTTCTTATCAAAGAAAATTTCCCCACCTTTTTTCAAGAGAAAAAAAGTCTTTCCGTTGCAAAACAAATGAAAGATTTTATCGATTCCAAGCAAGGATTGACGATGAAATTAGACGATTTTGAAAATATGTTTTTCTACGATAAATTCTATTTAGAAAAAATGTTCCGCACAGAATACGGCGTCGGATTAATAAAATACCGAAATGAACAACGGTTAAATTACGCTAAAAAGCTTTTAAAAACTTCGTCCGTTTCGTTCGTTACGGAAGAACTCGGTTTCCAATCCATTTACGCGTTCAGTCGCGCGTATAAAAACCGATTCGGTTATCCCCCGTCCGAAGAAAAGCATTTGTAAAATTACGCATGAAAAAACGCAGGTCGTTCCAACCTGCGTTTTTATTATCCGTTTTTCTTATTCAATTTCCGAATCGTCGCCGTATACGAGTTTGCGCAATTCTTGTTCCGCTTCTTTTAAGTATTGTTCGTTTTCGTCTTCTTCTTTAGCGTATTCCGATTCTTTCTTTTCCGCGTTGATCGCATAACGTTTTTTGAATAACTCTTCGTTGTTACCGCAATCGAACGGTTCGTCCAAAACGTATCCGTCAAACTCTCTTTCTTCGAATTCTTCTTCAAATTCGTCGAACGCTTCCGCGTCTTTTACGTCGTAGCCTTGTTCTTGCAAATCTTCTTTTCCGTCAACGTTTTGCGGAAATACTTCTTCGCTCGATTTTACGATCTTCAATACGAACATGTTTTGACAAGCAGGACACTTCGCTACGTCCGTACCGAACTTCACGCGCAACTTCCTTTGGCAACAAGGACAATTCACCGTCTTATCCCGCTCTTCGTCGTCACCATAGCTCGGTTCTTCAAATTCCACGGTCGCCATATCCATCCATTTTTGTTTAAGTTCGTTGCGATATTTCCGTTCCGTTTCCGAAAGTCCGTCGTCGTACGGTTCTTCTTCCACAACGGGTTCTTCGACTTCTTCCGTCGTTTCTACTTCGTCAACCTTTTCTTCCGCGTCAACTGTTTCTTCCGTTTGCGATTTTTTCTCGCCTTCTACTTCGTCGAGCGTTTCTTCCACTTCGTCGAGCAATTCGTCCAAACTCTTCTCGGATTCTTCTTTCGGCGCGTCCAAAGGGTTAGATTCTTCTACTTCTTCCACGACTTCGCTCGTTTCAGAAACTTCTTCCACGTCGTTTTCTTGCGTAACTTCCGTTTGCTCTTGTCGTTCGGTTTCTTCAGTTTCTTCAACCGTTTCTTTTTTATTGTCGAGATCGCCTTCCGCTACAACTTTCTTTTCTTCTTCACCAAGCAAGAGCGCAACGACCATATATTCGGAAATCGCCCAAAGCAACGCGATTGCAAAGATGCCGAGGAACGCCCATTTCGGAACGATCGTTCCTTCAGGTACGAGCAATACGACGACCGCGCCTATAAGCGCCAATACCGCAATCACCGTAGCAAAAATACGGCAGGTCTTCATGCCCTTCCCCTTCATACCACGAGAATTGTATTCCGTAATTCCCGTCGCGTGACGAATACATACGATCAAGCAAACCATGATCAAGAACAGAATCACGGGCAACACCAATCCGTCAAGCAAATTATTTTGCATAATCGACGCCATTGCGCCCGTTTCCACGATATTAAAGAGCGTACCAACGAGTAAGCCGAAACGATCCATCAAAACTACGATGACCGCAATCGCAACGAATTGTACGACGTTACGGAGCGCAAAAAGTTTTCTACTGAACCCACGCTTGATTTCTTCGGGATGGAATTTATCGTCCGTCGTCTTAAAGTAGCTTACTTTACAACCGATAAGATTGCCAAGGAAATGGAAGAAAAGTCCCAACGCCAAGGCTATGTAGAAGAATAAAGTGAACGATCCGTCGCCAAGAAGCACGATTGCAACGGCGCTGGTAACCGCCCAAAAGAAGGAACGCGCGTACCGCTTCGACATCGCGCGCATCGCCGCCGAAGCGCGATTGTAACCGTGACGGTTGGTCGGATTCTTTTTCGTAATACGGAACAGTTTACAAGTCGTAACAATAAAGTTCCAAACGGTGAATACAAACGTCAATAAATACACGATCGATACGATTGCGTGCAATACGACTTTCCCCGTCAAAGTTCCGCCCATGAGCGCTAAAACAGGGTCTAAACAAGAAACGATCCATACTCGTCCGTCCGTACCGTAACCCGTAAATTGTCCTACGTAAGGAAATACGCTAAGAACGGTAAGGGCAAGCGTAGCGAACCAATAGATCAGTCCTACGAAAAACGCTCTATTTTGATTTTTCTTGATTCGGTATTGGATCGATTCGGTACCGATCTCCTTTTTGCTCATTTGCCTTCGTCCTCCAAACTTATTTCGGTAAAACGCCAAACGTAACACGCTTGACGTATTTTTGCACGTTATATTTCTTTTCTATTATAAACCCTTTTTTCGCATTTGTCAATACTTCTTTGCGGTTTTTACAAAAAAGTTCAAATTTTTTATTTAAGCACGTCCACTTGACAAGCCGACATGGTTTTGAGCGCGGATTCGTGGCTCTCTTTCGTTACGCCAGCGCAGGCGCTCGCCGATACCACCACGCGCAAGTCAGGACAAAACGCCTTTAAAAGCAAAGCGTTTGAAACGACGCAAATATCCGTACACACACCGCAAAGTTCCGCCGTATCGTAACCGCCGTCTTGAATATATTTCGCCAACTCCAAACTCCCGAACGTGGGTTTGTCGAAAATCTTCTCACCCGTTTTATACAGTCCGTCCGCAATCTGCCAACCGTCGCTCCCTTTTATACAATGCGCGACGGGTAAGCGTTTCCCTTCTTGGGTTTGCAAATAATTATCAAAGTGCGTGTCGCGCGTAAAGACGATTTCCTTGCCCGCCGTTCTTGCGAGTTCAATCTTTTTCGCCACTTCGCCGACGACCGACGCCGTGTCCGCATTTCCGAGCGAACCCGTTAAAAAATCGTTTTGCATATCGATTACGATCAATACTTCTTTCATACTCCACTCCTTGGGCTATTTTATTTTTCAAACTTTTCTTTATAGTTTGCCAAACATTTATTGATAATATCCACCGCTTCGTCGCGATGGCAAATTTCTTTCACCGTGGTTTGTTTGTGTTCGAGCGACTTATACACTTCAAAAAAGTGCATCATTTCTTCAAATACGTGCTTGGGAAGTTCGTGTATATCGTAATAATTATTGTAAGTGGGATCGCCGTAGGGGATCGCGATAATCTTTTCGTCGAGCGAACCGCCGTCCACCATCTTAATCACGCCGATGGGATAGCAACTAACGAGCGTCATGGGATAAATACTTTCTCCGCAAAGTACCAACACGTCCAAAGGATCGCCGTCTTCCGCAAGCGTCTTGGGAATGAACCCGTAGTTTGCGGGATACACGGTAGAAGTATACAATACCCGATCGAGCATTAAAAGTCCCGTTTCCTTATCGAGTTCGTATTTCATCTTACACCCTTTGGGAATTTCGATCAACGCCTCGAATTTTTTCGTAGTAATACGCTCTGAAGAGATATCGTGCCAAATATTCATTTCGTACTCCTTACAACGATAGTTTTGGAGTATTATAGCATATTTTTTCAAATTCTGCAAGTAGGCGAAGTATTTTCGGGAGTGATTTTTCGATAGATTTCAAAAAAAATCAAAATTTTTTCAAAAAACAATTTCATTTTCCTTGCAAAAAGCTTTGACAACATAAAAAAAATATGGTATAGTATTATAGCATTTAATTGAGCTATGCAGAAGTACCCAAGAGGCTCAAGGGGCTCCCCTGCTAAGGGAGTAGCATCTTAACTGGTGGCACGAGTTCGAATCTCGTCTTCTGCGCCAAAAAAGAGATAGGTTCCATGCCTATCTCTTTTTTGATGCAATAGATAAGTCGCTCGAAATCGTGAATTAACACGAGTTCGCGCGAGAAACGTCGCCTCGCATTTTTCCACCTTTTCTGCTTTGTCTTGCGCGTTTCGACACTACGAGCCTTAGGCGAGTTATACCGTCTTCTGCGCCAAAAAAGAGATAGGTTCCATGCCTATCTCTTTTTTGATGCAATAGATAAGTCGCTCGAAATCGTGAATTAACACGAGTTCGCGCGAGAAACGTCGCCTCGCTTTTTTCAACCTTTTCACTTTGTCTTGCGCGTTTCGACACTACGAGCCTTAAGCGAGTTATACCGTCTTCTGCGCCAAAAAAGAGATAGGTTTTATGCCTATCTCTTTTTTGATGCTTCTACACAATTTTTATAAAATTTTTCCCTTAAGGCATTATTTCTTTTGCTTTTACGATATATTCTTTCCTTTTTCCAACAACCAATCGTAAACTTTTTGATTTTGATACGTTTCCGTCCAAGCGTCGTGCGAACAAATCGGGTAAATCGTAATCTTCACGTCTTTGTTTGAATATTCTTTGACCTTTTCCACCATATCAATCGTTTCGCTACAAGGAACCGTTCTATCTCCAACGCAATGAAACGCCCACACGTTTACGTCCTTTAACGTTCCCGCATTCCAAGACAATCCGCCCCCACAAATTGGAACGACGGCGGCGAATAATTCCGGATGCGCCATTGCCAAAGCCCAAGTACCGTATCCGCCCATTGAGTTCCCCGTTAAGTATACTCTCTTTTCATCAACAAAAGGGTTTTTGATATATTCCACGAGCCATTCATATAAACTCTCCGCGTAATCCCACCAAGTTTTCCCTTCTCCGCATTGTGGCGCTAAAACCACAAAATCCGACCGAATCTTTCCTGCAAGCATTTCTTTTATTGGTCCGTGAACGTTTACTTTTAATAAATCGTCCCCACGTTCACCTGCGCCGTGCAAATAAATCATCAAAGGTTTTTTCGTATTATTATCCGGCAAATATTCCAAAAAACGGATTTTACCATGCGTTTTCATATTTAACATATCCTTTCTCCTTTTGATTTTTAAACCGTATCTTTACAATTAAAACGTCCGCAATACCGCCGATACTTTTTCAGCCAATTTTTCTTTATTCGCAGGATGAATGTTTGCGCTTTCACAAACGTCTTTACTCGTTACGGTTTTTACGTTTTTACAACAATCCACAATTTTTTGTTGACAATCTTGAATCACTTTCCATCCTTCGTCGTTTCTTCCGTCAAAATCACAAATCTCTATCACGACAAACGGAAGTTCCAGATCCTTTAAGTCTTCTCTCCACGAAGTAATTAAACGCGTAAGCAATTCCGTATATATTTTGCCTTCTGAAATCGTTGTGTCGCTCTCGCCTTGATACCAAATTATCCCTTTCATAGAATACGGAATGATCGGCAAAAACTTTTTTTCATATAAGAAAGAATCCCCATTCCATAAACCGTATTCCTCGTGCCAATTATCCGCATGCCTTTCTTCCATTGGAAGGTACACGTCTTGATCAAGCGCGCGATTCGGAAGCCAACTCCTAATAACGGACGCCCCTTGAAAACAACCGATAATCCCCACGTACACGTCCTTTTTCTTACGATAATATTGCGCGATATGTAACCCTAAAGCCGACCATGAAGATACTTCCCCTTCTTTGCATATCATCCAACCGCTCGATCTCGCCTTTTGCATTCCACTCGATACGATATATCTTATATTTCCATCGTCGCTCTCTTCCGTTGCGCCCGTTTCTTCGCCAATAGAAAATTGCATATTCGATTGTCCCGCGCATAAAAATACGTCGCCGAACGCTACGTTTTTTAATACGATACGCTCCTCTTGCAAACGAACTAAAATCTCAAACACACCGCCATAGGGTTGCGGAGGCAACTCCATTTCCCACGTATCCCCAAAGAACGATTCTTTATACGTATTATTTTTCAAAGTAATCTCAACGGTTCCGCGACCTTCCCCAAAAAAACGAATCGGCTTTTCCGCTTGAAAAACCATATTATCACAAAAAATATTTGCAAGTTGCATACTTTTCTCCTTTTTTATTTCCTTTAAACACTCTATCTTGGTCCTTTTCCAAAGCGATTATTTCGCCCACATCAAAACCGTTCTTGATCCGTCGTAAATCTTATCCCAATCGTACTTCTTTTCGTTACCCAAAGCGTCAACGTAGGTATCGGGCAGACTGTTTTTATCATAGTTTTTAATGCCGTAATTCCCTTGATTTTTATCGGCTAACTGAAAAATTCCCCGAATTCGCTTTAACTCGTCCCCGTTGAGAATATGCGGTGTGACCGAAGCAAGCGTCGTCATACCCGTAATGGCGCAAAGCTCTAAATAATCCAAATTTATCTCCGCATTAACCATATCGGTGAACGCGGCGCAATCGGGATCAACGTTATAAAACGCGTTATTGAGCGGTAAGCGCATAATCGAATTAACCCCGTGACGTTTCGTCCATTCAAAGTTTTGTCCGCTCGTATCGTTACCGACGCGATAAACGGAATGAATCCCTGCCGTCAAATGCCCAATCGTATTACAACCAATTACGTCGATTTCTCCCGCCGCCGTTTGTATTGCGCCGTACAAGTCTTTGATAATCGTAGCCAACGTCCGCGTTTTATCGTAAAAATTTCTTTTACCGTCAATAAAATGCGCGGATTGTTGTTCGGCGGTAAGCGGTTGAATCCCCGTTATATCTATCGTCGTGAAATCGTGTTTTATCAAGTCCACCCCCCACGACTTTATTCTCTTGACGTCCTCCATCACTTTTTGAAGGGTATAGGATACATTTTAAGCGTAGAAATTCTAAGTGTACCCGTATGTGGTGTAACTACTGTTTGAGAAGAAGAACCCGTTAATAAATACAAGCCATTTTCTTGCTCGTCGTCAATAGACTTTCTAATCGCGCCCCAAATTTTAGGCGCATCTTGCCATTCATCAAACAATCTGGGTTTATCACCAATAAGTAGTTTTGACGGTACGTTGTTTGCTACTGCTAAATATTTATCCCTATTATCCTCATCTTGAAATTCAACAACACTTTTTGCCTTTTGTTTGGCGGTAGTCGTTTTTCCACAACCTTTTGGTCCAACGATAAGGGTAGCTCCAAACGCTTCCATTTTTAAATCAAGTAAATCATCTGCAATTCTCTTTTTATATTTCATGATACACCTCACGATCTTATTATACCCTATATTAAATATAAAGTCAATCCTATTTGACATATTTGCGCTATTTTATTTAGAATATTTGCGCTATTTTGTTTGGAATATTTGCGCTATTTTGTTTGGAATATTTGCGCTATTTTGTTTGGAATATTTGCGCTATTTTGTTGGAATAATTTGCGGAACTTTTATAAAATAAAATTTTTCTATAAAAAAATAGAAAGAGTTCGATTGTTCAAACTCTTTCTAAAAAATATGATTCAATTAAATTTAGAGAAAAAACGTTTCAAAAAATTGCGTTACCGTTTCCGTCGCGCCCATGTATTCCATAAAATACTGCACCGTCTTATACTCCGCTTTGATATAAAATTTATTAAACGCGCTTTCGTGCTTATATTCAATAATCGCGCCCGATTGCGTTACGTACGAAGATTCTAAATTTTCGTAATGGTTATCAGATACTTGTACGTCTTTATCGTAGAATTTTAATTGAATAAGGCAAGTTGGATTTTCTTGATTATCTAAAAAATCAGCTCTACCGCCTTTCACAATTCCATTGTCCGTTTTTAATATAAAACATCTATCAAGTTTAAATCTCGACAAATCCACAACTTGTATCGTCGAATTTTGTAACGCATTTAAAAGCTCCGATTCCACCGTAGATACGGACGTTAAATCGTCGTTTAAATAGTAAACGGGGGGTGGATCGACAGGCGGTTTTTGCAACACGATGGGCAAAACGATTCCGCAAGTAATCGCCACGCAGGCGAAGGTGACCGCCAACGGGCGGATAAATTTACGCCAACGGGTAGGTTCTTTCTTTTGTTCCGTAATCCGCGGTTCGATCTTTTCCCATACCGATTCAAAATCGGGGATTTTCGTTTCGTTGGCTTTTTCTTGTAATTTTTTTTCGATTTCTTCTCTTTCCATAATATCCTTTTTTATTCTATCGTGATTGCGATAGCGTTATTAATCGTCGTATAGGCAGTTGCGTTGATATAACACAAATCGTAAAGCGCTAACCCACTGGAAACGCGCAAATACCGTTGGGTAGATATCACGTTATTGTTCGCGTCGTAATAGGTGTCGCATTTATATCCGCAAGCGATTGCCACGTGGGTATAGGGAGATACGTCGTTACTAATCGTATCTACGTTCCCATCCGTAGCCGTATAGTTATAAATCGCATAATTATTTAAGAACAGGGCGACGGGTTTTCCGCTTTCCACCGCCGTTTCATATTTGTTAAAATCAAAGCTACCGCTTGTAAATACGCTCGTCGTGGAATAGGAATATCCTTGTTGTTGTACGTACGCCGACATTCCTGCGTTAAACCCTGCAAACGTCGTACCCGTATCCGTCGTCCCCATCAAATCGTATAATTGTAAACAAATCTCTTGTGTTTTAAACGATTGGCTTCTATAAGTCAAATTATTCCCAAGGACGATGTAACTTAACTCATTCGGCACCAAATTTTCATAAAAACGGTCGTAATAGCCAATGACAATCGTTCCTGCGGCGTTCGCGCAACTCGTCCCCGTAGTAGGATAGTAAACGGGAAGTCCGTATTGAATAATATAAGTGTCGCTCGTTTTATGGTCGTATGTAATCGTATAGGTTTGGTGGGTATACGAACCACCGCCGAAGTAGCCGAAGCGTTTGGACGCCGCCAAAGCGAGCGTTTCTTGGCTGACAGGATCGCCCGTTTCAAGGTCGTAAAGGACGCCGTCCACGTAGTCTAAATACAAATGAAAGGTGATATATACGGGCAAGCCGTCGCATTGCGAGAACGGGGAAACGCCGTTGAATTTCATTTCTTCTACTTCGTAGAAGCTTTCTTCGCCGACCTGTACTTCTTGCAAAAGCGCGTAACCGTTCACGCCGTTCACTTCAAAGGTGTATTCGTAGCCCGTTGCCGTCAACGTTTCGTCGTATAACGGCGTTGATTGATAGGAGATCGGGTTGTTGCCGATATCGTCCGCTACGAAGTCCAAGAAGTAGGCGTCCACGGGGGAAAGCTCTTCTGCGGTTGCGCTCAACGCGCCCAGCGTAGGCAGGGACGAGAGCAAGGTTGCTAAAATGAGAGTTGCTGTTAAAAATTTTTTGTTCTTCATAAAGAACCTCCTTGGTATTAGTACCTAATAAACGCAACCAAGAAAGGTTTTTTGCTCATTTTTTGAAAAATTCTTCTATATTTTTTCCAAATTCCTTTTTTAGCTTATTGATCGCGCGATAATAGATCGTAGCGATCGTGCTCGGTGGACGATGGACGGCTTTCGCTATTTCTTCAAAAGTCAAGTCTACCAAGAGCTTTTGTATGATAATTTCCTGTTCTTTTAGGGATAAGTCACGGATCATATACTCGAAAGAATCTCTTTCGATAAAATCTTCCATATCGCTTTTCGTCGCGACCATTTCTTCTTTTAAAGAATAATGGAACCGATTCTTTCTCGCTAAACTATTCCCGAAATTTATCGTAATTATATACAGCCAACCTTTGGGGTTTTCGATATATTTCGGGCATTTTTTGGAAAGATTTGAAATCTTTATCAAGACTTCTTGCACGATCTCGTCCGCCTGTATTCCGGATTTTTTATACACGTTTGCTACGTTATAGATAAATTGTCCGTATTCGTCGTAAAACTCCTGCATTCCCAACTTTGAATTTTCGCCTATTCTTAGCATTATATTATAAAGTTTTAGCGTTTCTTGCGAATAGTCTTGTTCTCCAATCATCTTTCGTTCTCAACCAAATATGTTATTTTTAAGACGTGCACTTTTTATATTGTATATTATTCCCATTATACCCGCTATCCTTTAATAAGTCAAGCAAAAACCACCCCGTTGATATATGGTTATTTTCACATTTCTACACTTGTTCACTCTTATAAATGCGCAATTCTCATAATCATACAACAATTTCCGTGAAACGAAAACACTCCCGTTTGAAACGGGAGTGAACGGTTTAGATACTGTTTTTCATTTTTTCGCGGTAGGCTCTCGGGGTAAGCTTTTCCACTTTTAAAAACTGTTCGGCAAAATAGGACGGGGAAGAAAATCCGCTTTCCTGCGCGATTCGACTGATGGAAAAGTCGGTCGAAGAAAGCAAGCCTTTCGCCACGTTCACGCGATAACGGATTACGAATTCTTTAAAGGACAAACCCGTGTGCCGTTTGATTAGTCTGTTTACGTGGTTGGGATGGTAATTGAAATAGTCCGCTACGTCTTGGTTTTTGATCGGTTCTAAATAGTTTGCTTGAATATACTCGATAATCTTTTGCACGATCCCGTCCCCTACTCCGAAATTCTCTTTCGCGATCATCTTCAAAAGCAATAACTTCAATCTCGACGACGCAAACGCTAAATAATACGGTTCTTCGCTAAAAAAGCCCGAACATATTTTATTGAGCGACGATTCAAACTCGTACCCTTCCTTTAAAAGGATCGGTTCTAAAAATTCGTCGGGGATCGGGTTCGTACGTTCGATCGGTAATCGCTTAAAGGACGGATAGGGTTGTGTTTTGTCTTTATCGGCTTGGGTAAAATCAAAGTCTAACGCGATAAAGCGTAGTTTCTCGTCAGGGAAATGAAAATCGTAAACGACGGTAGCAGGTACGTAGATTAGCAAATTATTTTCGATTTTATATTCCTTTCCTTGCACCCGTAAAACGCCCTTTCCGTCAAAAAAGTAAAATAGGCGACAATCGGGCGCGCAACGCTCCCCCTGCTCCACGTTCGACGATTCGATTACGCCTGCGTATCGAAGAAAAGGATTGATTTCTTCCACCGTCATAGTTATTCTCCTTAAAATGTTTGATTTGTTATAGTTTTTGCTACGTTGCTCCTATCAATTATACTGTATTTATGATATAATGTCAATACCATGGAGAAGAAAATGAAAAAATTTTCAGTAGGATTGCCAATTCAAGAAAAGTCGGGATTTTTCGAAAACGTTATCAAAAACAAAGACCGTATCAAGGAAGTTTATTTTTCTTGGGGCGGATTTAAAAGCGGACGGAGCGCGCAAACCGAGAACGGGCAACTGCCCTATTGGGAAGCCCAACAAAGATTTTTAGAGAATTTGCGACTTTTACATCGGCACGGAATTGTCTTTAATTTACTGTTTAACGCGAACTGTTACGGCGAAGAAAGTTTGGCGCGTTCGTTTTTTTACGAGATTGGCGACACGATCGAATACGCGACGAAAAATTTTTGCGTAGAATCGGTCACCACCACTTCGCCTTTGATCGCAAAGTTTGTTAAAGCGAATTTTCCGAGCTTAAAAACCCGCGCGTCGGTGAATATGGAAATTGGCACGAAAGAAGGCATGGAGTATCTTTTCGACTATTTCGACGGGTTTTATTTAAAACGGGAATTGAATAAAAGTCTTGCCGATATAAAACGGGCGAGAAAATACTGCGACGAGAACGGGAAAGAATTATACCTGCTTGCAAACAGCGGTTGTTTGAATTACTGCTCGGCGCATAACTTTCACGACAACTTGGTAGCGCACGAAAAAGAGATTGCAAAATACGACAACGCCTACCTTTTCGACGGGGTATGTACGGAGTTTTTGAAAAAACGGTCTGAAAAATTTTTGGAAAGAACCAACTTCGTACGCCCCGAAGATCTACCGCTCGTGGAGGAATATTTCGACGGTATCAAGCTTGCTACGAGAGTGAATTCCAACCCCAATCTCGTACTTGATTCGTACTTACGTGGGAAGTATTCAGGCTCGATTCCCGACCTATTAGAGCCTAACCACAGCGGTTTATTCTATCCGAAAGTTATTGAAAACGGAAAAATTCCGAAAGAATATTTCAGCAAGGTACTTACCTGCGACAAGGATTGCGCTACCTGTGGGTACTGCGAAGAAATTTCAAAAAAATCAACGATCATATTGGAGAAAGAAGAATGTTGACGAGTAAACGCATCAAAGAAATCGCTTTATCGGCAGGCGCGGATCTATGCGGGATTGCGCCGATGTCGAGATTCAACGGCGCGCCCGACGAAATGAATCCGCAATTTTTATTTCCTGAAGCGAAAAGCTGTATCGGGTTCGTGTTCCGTATTCCGCGTGGCGTACAACGTGGGATTGAAGAAGGTACGCAATTTTATCAATACCCGTCCATGGCGTACGGCGGTATCAACGAAATTTTTGCGCCTGCCGTGCTTTACCAAGTTGGAAAATACATAGAAGACGAAGGGTTTGAAGCGTTCGTTTACCGTAATACGGGCGCGCGTGGGATCGTTTCGGATATGGACGGAAGTCCCGGAAATTCCATCTCACCCGAAGAACAAATTGAAATCAACGAGAACGCGAAAACGTCTACCGCCCACCATAGAAGCGTACAATTTACCCGTCCGACGAGAAAGGGAAACGTTGCGCCCGATTTACAGTTTCAATTCCGTTTAGCGGCGGTCGCCTGCGGATTGGGGGAAATCGGTTGGAGTAAAATGCTTTTAACGCCCGAATTCGGGCCTTTGCAACGGGTGGCGTTCCTGTTCACGGACGCGGAACTCGAATACGACGAAATGTATTCCGGTCCACCGCTTTGTCGGAAATGTGGGCTTTGCGTACGGGAATGTCCCGGCGGATGTATCCCTACTATTCAGTCGGGCAAGAAAATTACCGTCGAGCTCGACGGCAAAGTTTGCGAATGGGGGGACATTGATATGTGGCGTTGCTACGCCTTTTACACTCACGCCGGTCGGTATTATAATCCGTTCGTGCCTAAGGAAGTGTTCGACAAGAACGAGAACGGCGCGCTCGATTTGTTGGAAGGAAAAACGAAAATTGCGGACGAGAAAGAGATTATGAAAGTCTACACCGCTCTCCAAAAATATTTTCCGAGCTGGGTGGGCTATAATATGGCGAAATGCGGTGGGTGTATCCGCGGTTGCGTGAGTATGCTTGAAAAGAAAGGCGGATGTATGGAAGGCAGATTCAAAGAACCGCTTCGCACCCAAAAGCCATGGAAGTTAGATCGGTAACGAAGGAGAAAGGTATGTTAACTGCTCAATTTATTAAAGATAAAGCGATTGAGTACGGCGCAAGCGTTTGCGGGATTGGAAAAATTTACGAAGAATCCGATCCGCAAAGAGATCCGAAAATGATCCTGCCCAACGCAAAATGCGTGATCGGGTTTGGTTTTGCCGTACCTAGAGGGTTATATAAAGCCATGGAAGAAAATCGACAATACTACACCTACACCACCGAAGGGGTGAAATATATCGACGACGAACTCGCGCTCATTTTCCTTTTCAAAATCGGAAATTTGATAGAAAACGCAGGCTACGACGCTTGTTTACAACGCAGTATTCCCAACTTGCGCGTCAAGGGAGATAAGACGACTAACCCCGAAGTCGTAGACACTTTCGAGTTAATTTCCGATCCCGTTGCGGATGGAAAACCCGCCCCCGACGTCATCCTTGATTTCGGCAAAGCGGCAAAGGCTTGTGGGATCGGTGAAATGGGTTTGAACGGAAAAATTATCGCTAAAAACCACGGTCCGTATATGCGTTACGCGTTCATTATTACGGACGCGCCCTTGGAAACGGATGAACCGTTGCAAGAAACGCTGTGCGACCGTTGTGGAAAATGCGCGCAGGCTTGCCCCGGAAACGCGATCAGCGAAAACGGGTTAGATACTTGGCAATGCGCGGTATATTATAAGGGTGCGCACAAGTCCAATCCGTTTATGACGGACGAATTTTTAAAAGGTCACCCCGAACGGGAAGCGATTTTAAACGGGGAAAAAAGGTTTAACGCGGACTCCGCGAGAGAACTGTATAAGGAAATGAAATTTCTGCCCAACACGCAAAGCGGTTACGCTCCCTGCCTTTGCGGAAAAAAATGCGATATTGCGTGCTATAACCATTTAAAGGAGATCGGGAAGATATGAACGCGCAAGAATTAAAAGCGAAAATTATAGAAGTTGCGAAAGCAAATTGGGCGGATGCCGTCGGGTTCGCTTCCGTCAATCGTTTTAAAAAGGACGATCCTATCTTTAAGATTATGCCCGAAACCAAGACGGTAATTTGTCTTGTATTCCGTTTGCTTCGCGGTATGTATCGTGGTATCGAAGAAGGCTCTACTTATTATCAGTACACCACGATGGCAGTCGAAAATATGGAAGAAACGATTATGCCTATGGCGCAGATCCGCGTTGCGAATTTGATCGAAAGCCAAGGGTTTATTGCGCTTCCCCAACGCCGTCACCAAACGATTATGGCAGAAGAAAACGATACCAATCCCGAAGTTGCTTACGACGCCATTTTTCGGGGTAAAACCCAAGAACCGCAAATGAATTTTATCGATACTGCCGTCCAATGCGGTGTTGGAGAAAAGGGCTTCCACGGCGCGTTGTTGACTGACGAATACGGGCCCATGGTACGGTATTGTTTCCTTTTGACGGATGCGGAAATTGACGAAACTCTCATACCTGCCCCCCACCTTTGCGATCAATGTGGGAAATGCGTTCAGGCTTGCCCTGGGAAAGCGATCGACGAAAACGGCAAAGTGGACAACTGGCAATGCACGGTGTATTACAACGGCGCGAACGGCACAAAAAACCCGTTTATGAACCCCGACGCCTTTTTGGCGTTTGAAAATCGGTTGGAGATTATCGCAGGCGAAGCGAAAGTCGATCCCGAAACGGCGAGAAAAATTTTGGATAATATTTATTTTTATCCCCCTGCCCAACACGCTTATCAATGCTCGATTTGCGGTCGGGCTTGCGATATTGCCTGCTACGTACATCTCGAAGAAAAAGGCGTTTTGAAAAAGAAATTTCACGACAAATTCCGTAAACGCGAACCTTGGAGCTTCGACGTGAACGACTTCGTTATAAAAAAGGAAAAATAAACCGTATAGACAAAAAAAAGAGCGAACTACAAAAGTTCGCTCTTTTCGTTTCGCTTTTTCGTTTAATTCATCGGTATATCTTCTTCGCAAATAAGCGTCATTTGGTCGTCGTCGTAATCGCCGAGTTTTTCCAAACGGTTGGCTTGGTTCGTGACCGCTTCTTGGAACATATTTCTTACGTCACGGGCATTACCAAAGTTCTCGTCACGCGTAGCGAACAAGTAATCGAAACGCGCGCTTAAAAGTCGTTCCGCCTTTTCGTCTAACACGTAGTCGGATTTCTTGCAAAGACGTTTGAAGATCTTGAGCATTTCGTCACCCGTGTAATCTTCAAAGAAAATCAAATTCGAGCTATGCAAGAACTCTTCCATTTCTTCCGTTTCCGTATCCCGTTTCGTGTTCTTGATATTGAAACGGGACGCCAAACCTGCGTTCGCGCTGATAAATTTCTTCATGGGCTTCGGATATCCTGCGACGATTACGACGAAATCGTCGCGTTTGTCTTCCATCGCTTTCAAAAGGGTATCGATCGCTTCCACACCGAAGTCCTTTCCGTCGTCTTTGGCAAGGGTGTACGCTTCGTCGATAAAGAGTACCCCACCCATGGCTTTGTCGATCACTTCTTGCATCTTGATCGCCGTTTGACCGATATAGCCTGCGACGACGTCGTTACGAGCGACTTCGACGACGTGGCCTTTGCTCAAAATGCCAAGCGCACGATAGATTTGTCCCATGAACCGCGCAACCGAAGTTTTACCCGTACCGGGATTCCCTACGAATACCAAGTGGTAGGAGAATTCTTTCGAAACGGCAAGCCCTGCCTTTTGACGGCGTTGCATATTTTTAACCAACGCAATCCAAGAACTTACCTTCGATTTTACGCTACCCAAACCGATATACGAATTGAGTTCGGCAAGCGCTTCTTCTACCGTCGGCGCTTCGCCGTCGTCTTCCACCGCGTTGTTTTGCGCGCCGTTTTGCTTTTGCGCAGGCGCGTTATACCCGTTTTGCGGAGCGTTCGGTCTTTGGTTTTGATAGGAATTGGAAGAATTTGCGGGTTGATTGGACGTGGGCGCAGGACGCTCGTTCGGCTTAAAATTCGCCGCGCGAGCTTCATAGTCTTCCGCAAGCGCGATAAACTCCGCTTTTCTATTCGGGAATTGTTCCGCCGCCTGACGGTATTTCCGCGCCGCCGCCTTATAGCTTTGTACAGCGGACGGCATACCGCAAGACGCTTCCCGATCCCCTTTCGCCGCCATCGTTTGGGCGGCTTCAATTAAATAATCTGCCATAACCGTTTCCCCTTGTTTTTAATTAAAAGGACAAGCCGAGATCTTGTTCCAACGCGCTGTACTTGTCTTCGTCTTTTGCGTCCGTTCTGTCGGTATATACCGCGCTCGAACCAGAGTAGCTGTTGACGTTGATTTCTTCCGCATCCGCAACCGCGTTCGCCGTGCCGATATATTCCAACTGTTCGTTTGCTTTTTGTACCCCTTCTTTGATGTACATAGCAATCGAGCCGAAGTCTTCAAATTGACCGCCCGTAAGACGCTTCAAGTTCGCCGCCGTCGATTCCAAATCCTTTTGGATTTCAAGC
>JAFTKR010000002.1 GCA_017453165.1 Clostridia bacterium
TTTAGATGTTTCAAAATACTGTCGCACGCGGCAGGCGCCATTGCCGCGCCCATGTTATTCACGTCCGTGATCCCAAAGTCCACGACTTTTCCAATCGTCGCCGCCGTGACTGCAATATTACTACCCGACGACGAAATCACCGTTCCCCCTGCGCCCGTAACCGTCCATTGTGATTGCGGAGGACGGGTATTACCAAGCTCAAGTGGATAACGGTACTGCCGTTCCGCGGAAGAAAAGTGACTCCCCGTTGCCGTGACGACGTTCTTCGCATATCCCGAATCGATCATCATAGAAGCGAGCGCAAAGCTTTCCGTCAAAGTAGAACAAGCGCTATACACCCCCATAAACGGGATATCGAAATCCCTAGCGGTAAACGACGCGGAAATAATTTGATTGAGCAAATCCCCTGAAATCAAAAAATCGATATCCTGTTCCGTAAGATTCGCGTTTTGGATCGCCCGACGTACTGCGTACGTCAACATTTTGCATTCCGCTTTTTCGTAAGTAGCTTCCCCGAAAGTATCTTCGTGCAACGCCTTATCCACGTACCTGCCTACTACGCCCGCGCATTCTTTCGGACCTGCAATCGTTCCCGTCGCTATAATTCGCGGTTTGTTTTGAAAGCGAATCGTTCTTTGTCGCATACCTGCCCCCTTCATTTTCACGTTTTATCCAATTAACCAATAAATCACACCGACGAGCGTACCCGCCAATACGCCGTAAACGATAATCGGACCTGCTACGATAAACATTTTTGCGGCAAGGCCGTAAATATACCCTTCCGTTTTAAATTCCATTGCTGGAGAAGCAACGCTGTTTGCAAAGCCCGTAATCGGTACGATCGAACCTGCGCCTGCATTTCGACCGATTCTATCGTATACGCCAAGCCCCGTCAATAAACATCCCAAAAAAATGAGTAGCATACTCGTCGCGCCGGAAAGCTCGTCCCCGGAAAGTTCGAAAACGTTTTCTAAAAAGACTCGAAAAAATTGCCCAATCGAGCAAATCAAGCCCCCCACGATAAAGGCTCGAAAACAGTTTTTAAAGTGTTGCGTCGGCGGATCGAAAGAATGTACGTAATCGATATAATTTTTATTAAAATTTTCCTTGTCTTTTCCCGTCATTCAAAGCTCCTTACGATTTTTCGTTTCCAAATTTTTATTTTCGGGATAAAACGTTTCCCTTTCGTCTCTCGTTCGGATCGAAGTTTCTATTTTTATTCGTCTCATATCTTTAACTTGCGGAATTTTCCCACTTTTATCCTTCAGAAAAAAAATATTTTAAATAAAAACGAAATAAAAAGGAAAAAGCTATTGACTTTTCTCTTAAAATAGAGTAAACTATTATATGTTAAATTATATATTGCAAGAATTGTTTGCGATTAAAGTTTTTACAAGGAGATCTTCATGAGTAATTCTTCCACTGCACGCGATCGTACCGTCGTATTCGTTTTAAATATTTTGATTTTCATTTTGTCGCTTTGCGTAACGCTTAATTACTGTGGCGCGTTGGGCGCTTATCACGATGAAAATAACGAATGGAAAAACGATACTTTCTTCGGCTTCGAAATGAAACTTACACTTTCAGAAGACGATATCGTCGAAATGGTTCCGTTAAGCGATTATGACGTAGATGAAACGACGCTTAGAAATACGATTGCTTCCAATTTTGACGAAAACGGAAAACTCGTTGTCCCCACCCAAAACCCCGACGTATACGGCGAAGAAAAAATGCACGTTGCAATTCCCACGTCTATGCTTTGGGACGTCAACGCGCAAATGCTCAAGCAATTGATCAAAAACTTTAATTTGAACATCGACACGACGGCTTATACGAACGCTTTAACAAGTGAAAATATCGATAAAAACGTAGACGTTATCGTAAACGTTTTAATGCCTGTCATCGAAGATATTGCGGACTTGGTCGCAACCGAAACGGTTCCCGTTGAAGAAGCCAAAGAAACGCTTGTCGGCGAATTTACGGAGAACGTAAAAGCAAGTTTTTCCGAATTACTACCGAAAGAATTAAACGAAAGTCTTGACGGAACGTTAAAATTTTTCGCGTTTATCCTTTTACTTGCAACAGGTTCTTGGATCTATTTAATGCTTAAGATTATTTGTAAATTGTTCGGTCGCAACAACGCCGTGAAGCTGAAAGCTCCAATCATTTTCGGCGCTATTCCCGGATTCCTTTGGTCTACGCCTAAGTTCCTTTCCTTCTTAGCTTATTTGGCTGGCGACGCAATTAATAAACTTTTCTCTGAAGCGACGATTACGTTGTTTACGGAAACCTTGTCCGTATCGATCTTTGCTTGCGGTTGGCTTGCATTTATCGGCATGATCGCGCTCGTCTTGTTCGCTATCCCCTACACGGCAGCGAGAAGACGTTTAACCCCGCGCAAGCTTCGTTAATCAACGAAAAGAATTGTAAGTCTCTTCCAGTGAAGAGACTTCTTTTTTTTCAAAAACGACGTTACTTATTTGACGAATCCCCTTTTTTTTGATATACTAAAAAAGCATTTAATTTATTGCAAAAGCTTTGGAGAATTTTTTATGGCACAAGAAAAGAAAAAGAACGGTTTTGCCAGCGCTATCGGGTTTATTCTCGCTGCGGCAGGTTCCGCCGTCGGACTTGGAAATCTTTGGGCGTTCCCCTACAAGGTAAGCGCCAACGGTGGCGCGGCGTTCGTACTCGTCTATATCGCAAGTATTTTATTGATCGGTTTAATCGCCATGATCGCGGAAATATTGCTTGGAAAACGTTCGCAAGCAAACACGGTAACCGCCTTCAAGAAAATACACCCTAAAATCGGTTGGATTGGCGTCGCTATGATCGCGATTCCCTTTTTGATTACCTGTTATTATTCGGTGCTTGGTGGTTGGACGTTGCGTTACGCAGTCAACTCGTTCGCAACGGGGGACAACGCAAACGCTCTTTCTTTCAGCTCGTTCACTTCAAACGCATTCAAACCCGTACTTTTCACCTTTCTCTTTTTAGCGCTTACCGCTATCATCATCAAATCGGGCGTAAAAAGCGGTATTGAAAAGGCTAGCAAAGTGTTAATGCCTACCCTGTTTTTGATCTTGGTTGCTATTACGATCTTTTGCCTTTGTCTTGGAGAAGGCGTTACAAAAGGTTTGAACTACTATTTAAACCCAAACTTTGCAGAACTCGGCTTTGACGGTGTACTTGCCGCTATGAGTCAGGCATTCTACTCACTCTCTCTCGGTATGGGTATTATGGTTTGTTACGGATCGTATACGGGCAACCAAATGAACCTCGGTAAATCCGCCGTCATGATTAGCGTATTCGACACAATTATCGCCCTTTTATGCGGACTTGCCATTTTCTCCGCGCTCGGCGCGCTCGATCCCGACAGTTTAACCAAAGCGCAAGGCCCTTCCCTTTTATTCGTAATTTTACCGAAAATTTTTCAAGAAATGGGCGGAATCGGGACAATCGTTTCCTTCCTGTTCTTTGCCATGGTCGCAATTGCGGCGCTCACGTCTGTTATTTCTTTAGTCGAAGTATCCGCGCAGTTTGCCATTCAAAAATTCAAACTTAACCGTATTAAAGCTACGCTTACCGTCTGTCTCGTTTGCTTTTTGCTCTCTATCCCCGTTACGTGGTCGGTCGGCGGTGCGTTCGACGGCGCAATTTCGGTGTTTGGGTTTGATCTTCTCACCTTCCTTGACGAAATGACGAACACCGTCTTAATGCCCCTTGGCGCAATGGGTTCTTGTATCGCTATGGGCTGGCTATTGGATAAAAAAATCACGGCAAACCCCATGAAAACTTTGGAAACGTTACGCGAAGAAGGCTTATCCCTTGGAAAACTCGAAAAAGTCTACGTCGTTATGCTTAAATACGTAACGCCTTTAATTATTTTCTTTATGGATATCATGGGCATCATTACGAAAATTCGCGTCAACCCGTCCTATTGGTGGATAATCGGCGCTTCGCTATTCTTAATCGGACTAGCGGTAGCTGTTTACTTCCTGTTCTTGAAAAACACAGAAACAGGCACGAACGCAGACGAACAAATCGACAATGCAAAAGAACAAGAATAATTTTCTTATATCGTTAAAAACCCCGTCGTGGAAGTTCCACGACGGGGTTTTGCATAATTGAAACGACGCGCGCGTATAATAGTTTTATGAAAAAAGCAAAACCCTATATCTTTTCGATTTTACTTGCATTAACAGTCGGCGGTTTGTCAGCTTTAGCAACGGCGAATAATATGAACATTTACGATAAGATCAAGACTCCGCCACTCTCTCCCCCAGGCTGGCTTTTTCCCGTCGTTTGGACGATACTGTATATCTTAATGGGAGTTAGCGCGGGAATGATCTTCACGAGCGATTCTCCCAAAAAAGACGACGCCTTGTTTATCTATGCCGTCAGTCTTGTACTCAATTTTTCATGGAGTATCTTTTTCTTTAATCTCTTATCCTTTATCGTAGCTTTTATTATACTCGTCGCGCTTTGGTTGTCGATTCTTATTACAATAATTCAATATTATAAAATCAACAAAGTCTCGGCGTGGTTACAACTCCCCTACCTGCTTTGGGTAACGTTTGCAGGTTATCTCAACCTTGCCATTATTTTCTTGAATTAGTTTTCACTATAACTATTAAGTTTTATATTAGCATATCTAATGAAATATTGCAAGCAATATGAAATTTTTGCAAAGCAAAAATGATATAAAATTCATGCCACCATATACGAAGTATATTTCATATCCGTAGGATATTTCATAATCCTATTATTTCACTTTTGCCGTTAGGCATAAATTTCATTGGAAAGAGCCGTGATTTTGATACAAAATCACGGCTCTTTCCTGGTGCGGATGACAGGATTTGCGCCTTTAGCGGCGCGCCCCGCTCGGCAATTCTCAATTGCCGACTTTGCCATGCGCTTATTCGTAACTCTTTTTAATCGTGGCAAAGCGTTTTGCTCCCGCAAAACGGCTCCCACCCTCAAATCCTGTCAGTATTCGGTTCACATACCAAAAAAGGGACCACCATATAGGTGTTCCCTTTTTTGGTGCGGATGACAGGATTTGAACCTGCACGGTCGCCCACAGGAACCTGAAACCTGCGCGTCTGCCAGTTTCGCCACATCCGCATAATTTTATTGTCGTTCGTAATTATACCATACGCCCCCTTAATTGTCAAGCAATCTTTTATCTCCTTTTTAAATTATTTCGGAATTTTTAAAGCGGAGTGTTTCCACTCCGCTTATTTCTTTATCTGTTATACGGTTATTCTTGCGTCGCAGGCATTCTTTGTTCTATGATTTCAAAAATACCGTCTACGTCCCAATCTCTTTGTAAAATTTCAAGACGCGCTCTATAGGTAATCGCCGTTTCGCCTTCCCCTTCCGTCCACGTTCTTTGATAGGTGTACGTATCTTGTACGTTCGTCCATTCTTCTTCGCCAATCTTGATCTTATTCCAACCGTCTACGAGCGTAACGGGACGAGATTCAAACTGTCTTTGCATATCCGATTTCAACGCGTAATATACCATTGCGTTACCAAGATTCGGATCAAATGCGATAAAGTAATACTGATACGGCGTTTCAACGACCGCTTTATCCGACGACATATTCTCGTAGTTCGTTATTTCATATAGAATTTTCGGTATTCTATTTTGGATCATCTGCGCAATACTATTTTCAGTCCATTCTCTTTGCGCTTGCCAAAGCTCTACTTCGTATTCGTTGTCGCCTTCCGTCCACGTTCTCTTATAGGTATAACTACCGTCGTTCTTCGTCCATTCTACCCCATCAATTTGGATGGTATTCCAACCGTCAACCAAGGTAATCGACTTCGTTTCTTTTTGTTGAATTAAATTTTCTTTCAAAGCGTAATAGGTCGTCGCTTGTTTTTCGATCGAATTGATGGCAATATAATAATATTCGTACGGGTTATCTTCTTCTTGAACCCATTCTTGCGTGGTTATATTTTTCGTACTCGATAATTCAAATACGACGTTCATTGCCCATTCTTCGTTGGTATATTTCGTCAAATTCGGGAACTTCGTTTCTACGTACGAAAGGTCGGTCGCATCGCTAACCTTTTTCCAATCGATATCCACTTCTTTCGAATGACCTAACCATTGTCCCCAATTCACCGACGGCAAATAATAATTCAGTCCGCCTTTGGTAACCCCAAAATCTTCACTCCAAGAATTATCCAACGGGATTTGGTATTTAAATCGATCAATTTTAGAAGAATCTTCTTCAGAGTTTTGATACGCTAAATTAACGTTTAAGCAATACGCTTCAGTTTCGTTATCTTTATGTACGAAATACCCTGCGCCCGTACCCGTTACGACGAGATATTCTTCAAATCCACGATCTACGATATAATCAATCGCCGTAGGTTTCGGTTTACCGTGATCGTATGCTCGCGTATACGTATATTTCGTTAACTGATACGTTCCTTTTACGTTCTTCATGGGTTGCGCTTGCACCACGTAACATCCCGCAAGGAAAACCATGGTTAAAGCCGTTGCTAAAATCATGCAAATTTTTCTTAATTGCTTCATATAATCATCTCCTTTTTCAATGATTCAATAGGTTTTTCTTCCTATTTCGTCCCCATTATAACATGAAAATACTATTTTGTCAATACTCAATCTCAATTTTTTTTGTAATTAATTTTTATGACAGGCGAAAATCCGCATAAAAAAGAGAGAATCCACCGTATTTTTCGGTGATTTCTCTCTTGTGTTCGCTGTTAAAGCAATTTCTTTTTTAATTCGCCTGCGCCGTTCAAGGCGTACACGCACCCACCCGACGAAACCTTTTTTACGATTTGTTCGTCTTCAAGCACGATCGCCGCGTCGTCTTCAATACCGTAAGCAAGCGCGTATTTCTCGGCAACTATTTTATCAAACTCGTTTACACGGTGGTTGTAATGGGGAGATACGACGCCCTTCACCCAGCCCAAGCCTTTGAACATAGCGTATTCATTCCCGTCTTCCGTTTTCAACGAGTCGGTATAGATATCTTCAAACCAACAAATCGCGCCAGCAGAAAGTCCGCATAAAATTACGCCTCGCTCGTACGCCTCGCGGATCAACGGTAATATCCCCGTTTTTTTCCAATGCTCGATCATAAAAACGGTATCCCCGCCACCGACGTAAATAACGTCCGCTTTTTCAAATTTTAAACGCATTTTCTCAAGATCAACATCTTTAAAAACCGTCAACGCAACGTCCGTTTTTATATCGAATACTCCTGTATAAACCTTATGAAAGGTATTATAATAAGGCATAAAATCGTGACTTGCCGTCGGAATAAAGAGCGCGTTTGCGCGACGTTCCCCTGCCCGTTCTTTTGCAAGCGTTGCGATATATTCGTCAATTTTTAAGGTCGTGCGTTCGCGCAGTTCTCCGCCACCGATCGCTATAATCTTTCTCATATTCTATCGAACAATCGCCTTATTTCGTACCGAACAAGCGGTCGCCTGCATCGCCAAGACCGGGCAAGATATAGCAGTTTTCGTTCAAGCAACGATCTACCGACGCTACGTATAAATCGATATCGGGGTGATCGGCAAGTACGCGACGAATCCCTTCGGGCGCGCTGACAAGACAGCAAAGCTTGATGCGCGTAACGCCACGTTTTTTAATCATTTTAATCGCGTCGGACGCGCTACCACCCGTCGCAAGCATAGGATCAACGACAAGCAAAAGTCTTTGTTCCGCATCCGCAGGCAACTTACAATAATATTCTACGGGTTCATGCGTGTCGTGGTCACGGTACAAACCGATATGTCCGACTTTCGCGTTCGGGATAAGTTTTTGCATCCCCGAAACCATTCCCAATCCTGCGCGTAAAATAGGAACGATACCCACGGCTTTCCCCGAAATCATTTGACAGGGCGCGGTTTCCAACGGCGTTTCTACGTTCACCGTTTCCAACGGCAAATCCTTGGTTGCTTCATACGTCAAAAGCATCGCGATTTCTTCCGCAAGTTCTACGAACTGTTTCGTCGTCGTATTGACGTCTCTCAAAAGCGCCAACTTATGTTCGATAAGCGGATGTTGTACGTGATGAAAACGTGGATTGTTGTAAAATTCGTGCTTTTCCATAGTGTTTTTCCTTCCTTAAGTATTTTTATTTTATTCAGGGCAATCGCCACTTATTTACAATATTTTTCTTCAATGGCTTTAATTTTAGCGATACGTCTGTCGTGGCGTTCTCCGCCTTCGTATTCGCAAGTCAAAAACGCCGTTACGATTTCTTCCATCAAGCCGACGCCAACGACTTTTTCGCCGAGCGCAAGCATATTCGCGTCGTTGTGATAACGGGTATATTTCGCGCAATATACGTCGTGACAATGCGCGCAACGAATCCCCGGTACTTTGTTCGCCACGATCGAAACGCCAATCCCCGACGAACAAACGACGATCCCACGCTCACATTCACCGCTTGCAACGCTTTCCGCCGCAGGCAACGCGTAATCGGGATAATCACACGAATCCGTCGTGTGCGTACCGAAATCTTTTACCTCGTGTCCATTCTTTTCCAAAAACGCAATCACTGCTCTTTTCAAATTCAACGCGCCGTGATCACAAGCTACTGCAATTTTCATACCGTTCTCCTTATTTTCTTTATTTATTCTTCCTTTTTTGTTTCAACTTTCTTTTTCGGTCTACCCCGTTTTTTCGGCGTCGATTTCACCGTGTCCATCGTCGCCTGTTTTTTCGGTCTACCGCGCTTTTTCGGCGCAGGCGATTCGTTAGGCGCAGGCGCAACTTCTTGCGCCTTTTCCGTCTTCTTTACACCGAGTTTTTCCAAGATCGTACCCATTCCTTCCGAAATCTTTTGAAAGACGATACGATAACAAGAAATATCCATGCCGTAAGGATCGGGCACGTCGTAGCCGACGAGCGAATAAAAGGAATGAATATTTTCGTTCCATCCGCTCCGTTTCCCACCGCTCATAAAGAAATCCAACGTACGCTTTTCTTCGATCTCTAATCGTTGCTTTTCCGTCATGCAAACCACAGCGTAAGCGCTATCCAAAAGCTCGTACGTTAATTGGGTAGACGTGAAATTTTCAAGCGTAAGCCCGTTTTCCGCAAGCGTAATCGCGGAATTGGGATTAATTCCGCCGTTTTTTGAAGCCGACGTACCAGCCGAAGAAACTTCCACGCCTTCAACACGAAGTCTTTTGAGTTCCGATCGGCACACCGCTTCCGCCATGGGCGAACGGCAAGTATTACCCGTACAAACGAATATAATTTTTTTTGTTTTTGACTCGTTCATCTCAACCCTGCCCCTATCCTTTGCGCGGAACGTCCGTCGAAAGGCAAGCTTTTTTCAATCTGTTCATTACGCCCGTCATCACCCCGTCCTGTTTTTTTGGTTCGACTGCAATTAAGGCGTCTACAAGTTTTTCCGCTAACCGGAGTTGTCCGTACAAATTCGTCGCCATCTCCCGTTCGGTAGTTCCTAAATCGAAAACGAGAAATCCTGCTTTCTCAAACTCGGTTTTTACACCGTTTTCGCAAAGAATTCCAACTTTTAAACTCTCTTTTTTCAAGATTTCAGCTTTCCACAACGCGCCGTCTATCTCGTCAAAGCCGAACAAGTAAGTTTGGCAACGGGGAGAATAGTGTTTATATAAAACCCCCGGACTTTTTACCTTTTCTCCCGAATCAAAATTCGGGGTATATACTTCGCAAATTCCGCAAACCTTTTCAATCATTTCTTTCGTGATTAAACCAGGTCGCAAAATTACAGGATAGTCTCCCGTCACGTCACAAACGGTACTCTCGATCCCGCCCGTGGAATTCCCCCCGTCTAAAATCAAGGGAATCTTCCCTGCGAAATCATCGTACACGTGGTTTGCGGACGTAGGCGAAACGTGTTTAGAAAGATTAGCGCTTGGCGCGACGATCGGAATATCTACCAACCGTAAAAACGCTTGCGCCCCTTCGTGGGAAGGCACGCGTACCGCCAACGTATTCAAGCCACAGGATACGTATGGACTTACCTTCCCTGTAGACGGATAAACAAGCGTCAAAGGTCCAGGCAAAAAGGCTTCGCGGAGTTTTTTCGCGTACGGCGGATCGTAATCGATAATTTTCGTCAAATCGTAATCTCGATGGATATGCGCGATCAACGGATTATCGTTCGGTCTGCCCTTTACTTCAAAAATCTTTTTAACGGCGTCGTCGTTAAACGCGTTTCCGCCAAGCCCGTACACCGTTTCGGTCGGAATCCCAACGACGTCACCCTTTTCTATCAACTCTTTCGCCCATTGTAAACTTGTAGGCGAAATTTTTTCTATTTTCGTTTGCATAATCAATCAAAAGGCAATTCTTCGTCTTCGGTCGATTTCAACTCCCCTTTCCGCGTAGGCGGTTCAGGCGGGAAGTAATCTTCGCCGTAATCGTCCTGAGGCGCAACGTATTCTTCGTCGTCTTCGTCTACGGGCGCAGGCGCGGAATATTGCGGTGGTTCTTCGTCACGATTTTGTTCGTCCACGTCTACGAACTTCGTGCACTCACCGATAAACTTGAGTTGTACGCGACCTTGCTCACCGCCTCTATGCTTGGCAAGGATAAGTTCCGCCGCCCCTTTCACGATTTTACCCGACGCCAATTCTTCCTGCGACGCCAACGCTTCCGGACGATTAATAAACATAACGATGTCTGCGTCTTGCTCGATCGCTCCCGATTCACGAAGGTCGGAAAGTTGCGGTTCTTTGGTTTGAATACGGCGGAGCTGAGAAAGCGCAACGACAGGTACGTTCAATTCTTTCGCCATAATCTTCAAGTCACGCGTAATAGACGCGATCTCTTGTTGTCTATTTTCTGCACCCGCGACTTTGGAATCTCCGCTCGACATAAGTTGGATATAGTCGATCATGATAAGATCGAGCGAGCCTGCCGTCGTCTTTAAACGGCGACACTTGGAAAGGATTTCCGCAGGCGTGACGCGCGACGAGTCGTCGATATAGATTTTACTCTTTTTCAGTTGATCACTCGCCAATACGAGTTTTTTCCATTCTTTCGCGCCAAGTTGTCCGTCCAACGCCTTTTGCATGCTTACGTTCGCATACGAACAAATCAATCTTTGCACGATTTCGTGACGGGGCATTTCGAGCGAGAACACGGCGCAAGTCTTTCCACAACGTAATGACGCGTGTTCAACGAGATTCATAGCAAGCGACGTTTTCCCCATACCGGGACGAGCAGCCAAGACGACCAACGCCCCCGCTTGCAAACCGTGCGTCATTTTATCCAGACGCTTATATCCCGTTGGCAACCCTCTAAACGATTCGGGATCGGACTGCAATTTCTCAAACCGTTCCAAAACCAACTGTACAATATCCTCGCCGTCCGTCATACTCAAAAGCGCCGAGCGTTCAGTTTCTTTGGAAATATCGTAGATTGCTTTTTCCGCAAAGGCAATAGACTCCTGTCCGTCGGTTGCGGATAAAGACGTTTCGATAATCTTTCTCGAAGCGCGGATAAGTTTACGGTTCAAGCTATCCCGCGTAATAATATCGTAGTAGGACTTATAATTCGCCGCCGACGGCGTGATTTGTGCAAGTTCGGTCAAATACCCGATTCCACCCGCCTTTTCAAGATTGCCTTCGCTGTCTAACTCGTCGGAAACGGTGACTAAATCCACGGGTTTCCGATCGTTAAACACTTTCCGCATCGCGCGTAAAATAAATTTATGCGATTCTTGATAAAAATCGTCTTCCGACAATTTTTCCACAAGCTCCGACGCAATTTCGTTGTCGATTAAAAAACAACCTAAAAGCGCCATCTCGGCATCGCGATTATAAGGCATTGTATTCGTTTCGTTCGCCATAGTGCTACCCCTATCTTTGGTTTATAAAATTGCCATTAAAGTAACTTTTCAAATTCGGCAAGGGTTTCCGCAAACTCTTGCATTGCCGTTTCAAACGGCGCTTTCGTCGTGAGATCTACGCCCGCTTTTTTCAAAATGGAAACGGGATCGGTAGAACCACCGCCACGCAAGAATTCAAAATAGTCCTTCACCGCGCTTTCGCCTTCCGTCAGAATACGTTTCACGATCGAAATAGCGGAAATAATCCCCGTCGCGTATTTATAAACGTAGAAGGAAGTATAGAAGTGCGGAATTCTCGCCCATTCGTAAGAAATTTCTTGATCGTGTTCGATCCCTTCGCCGTAATATTGTTTATTGAGTTCGTAGTACGTTTCACACAAATTTTCTTTGGTCAAAGGTTCGCCCGACTCCGCTTTCGCATGCGCGATTTGTTCAAACTCTGCGAACTGCGTTTGACGGAACATGGTCGCGCGGATCATGTCCATATAATAGTTCAACATATACTTTTTCACGTTCTTGTCGTCCGTGTTCTTGTAGAGATACTTCATCAACAAAACTTCGTTGACCGTACTTGCAATCTCCGCTAAGAAAATGGTATATTGCGACTTCGCATACGCCTGTCCTTCGTTCGATTGATAGGTGTGAATCGAGTGTCCCATTTCGTGCGCAATCGTAAAAATATCGTTCGTCGTTTCTTGATAATTTAATAAGACGTACGGATGGGAATCGTATACGCCCGTAGAATACGCGCCACTACGCTTTCCGTCGTTTTCCATAACGTCAATCCAACGTTCGTCTTTCCCTTTTTTCAATAACGCTTGATATTCTTTTCCCAAAGGCGCAAGTCCTTTGATAATGAGATCGTACGCTTCTTCAAACGGCAATTTGATATCCGCGTTTTCAACGAGTGGAGCATAAATATCGTACATGTGTTGCGTTTCGTATCCGAGAATTTCTTTACGAAGCGAAATATAACGATGCATAGTCGGAAGAGCCGAATGAATAGTTTCGATCAAATTGTTATAAACGACGGGCGAAACGTCTTCTCCGTCCAACGCCTTTTCCAAACAAGTATTATATTTTCTCGCCTCCTTATAGAAAATATCCGACTTCACGTTTCCGTAATAAGTTTGCGTGATGGAATCAATCAACTTAATATACGCTTCGTAATATTTTTTAAACCAACTTTCTCTTTCTTTTCGGTTCGTCGAATGTAATACCAAGCCGTATAAGCCGTGGCTCATTTGCACTTCTTCTCCGTCGATCGTGTTCTTGGGTAAATTCAAATTTGCGTTGTCAAGCATCATAAAAATGGAACGGAAATCTCTCGTCACGTCGGATGCAAGCGCCAACAACTTTTCTTCTCCTTCGCACAAGACGTGCGCCTTGGAACTCACAACACGGGAAAGACGATAATCGTAATCTTTAAAATCAGGATCGGCAATAAACGCGTTGAGCGCTCCGTCGGAAAGCGCGGTAAGTTCGGGTTCTACGAACGCCATCGACGCGTAAACTTTTGAAAGAAAGCTACCCATTTTCGCCAAGTAAGAATTATATTTCGATACTCTTACGTCTTCGTCGTGACGCATAGACGCGTACACGTACAACTTTTCCGCCATACGGGAAAATTCTTCTTCCATCTTGAAAAAATCAAGCAAGACTTTCTTATCGGCAAGTTTGCCTTGAAAAGCCGAATAATCGTAATTTGCGTATTTTTCTTCAAACGACGCGTACGCTTTTTCCCAAGCTTCGTCGCTTTCATAAAGTCCCGAAAGATCCCATTTTAAACTTTCGGCAATCTCTTTTCTATCCATGATTTTATACTCCTAATTTTCAATCAATTTTTAAAACTGTGAATGGGCGCGGGAATATTCCCACCGCGGTTAATAAACTTTGAAGGATCCGCGCCGTGTACGGGCATAATCGGCGCTCTGCCTAAAAGTCCGCCAAAATTCGCTTCTTCGCCTACCGTTTTTCCGGGTACGGGGATAATTCTTACCGCAGTCGTCTTGTTGTTGATCATCCCGATCGCCGCTTCGTCCGCAATCATCGCGGAAATCGTCGTCGCAGGCGTATCGCCGGGAATCGCAATCATATCCAATCCTACGCTACATACGCAGGTCATCGCTTCTAATTTATCAAGCGTGATTGCGCCTTGTTCCGCCGCTTCGATCATACCGATATCTTCGGAAACGGGGATGAACGCACCCGAAAGCCCACCGACTCTCGAAGACGCCATAACGCCACCCTTTTTCACGGCGTCGTTAAGCATTGCAAGAGCCGCCGTCGTACCGTGTCCCCCGACCTTTCCAACACCGAGCTCTTCCAAAATATGCGCGACCGAATCTCCCATCGCAGGGGTAGGCGCTAACGATAAATCTACGATTCCAAATAGAGCGTTCAACCGCTTCGACGCCTCTTTCGCCACAAGTTGTCCTACGCGCGTGATCTTAAACGCAGTACGTTTGATCAGTTCCGCCGCCTCCGTCAAATCCGCGTTTGGAATCTTTTCTAACGCGCTCTTTACAACGCCTGGCCCGGAAACGCCAACGTTTATGACGGTATCCGCCTCGCCTACGCCGTGGAAAGCGCCCGCCATAAACGGATTGTCTTCCACTGCGTTACAAAAAGTTACGAGTTTCGCCGCGCCAATCCCGTCTTTATCCGCAGTCAATTTCGCCGATTCTTTAAAGACTTCGCCCATCATTTTGACTGCTTCCATATTGATACCCGTTTTCGTCGAGCCGACGTTCACGGACGAACAAAGTCTGGACGTCGTCGCCAAAACTTCGGGAATGGTTTGAATAAATTTTCTCTCGTAGTTCGCCGTCGATTTTTGCACGAGCGCGGAATATCCTCCCAAGAAATCGATCCCCAACGTTTGCGCCGCGTCGTCAAGCGCTTTTCCAATCAACGGCGCTTTTTCAGGGAACGCCGCGGAAATCATGCTAACAGGCGTTACGGAAACCCGTTTGTTTACGATTGGAATCCCGTATTCCCCTGCAAGATCGTTCGCCGTCTTTACGATCTTTTCCGCTTTTTTACAAACGAGATCGTAGACCTTTCTCGCCGTTTCTTCCGCGCTGTCACGAATACAGGAAAGCAAAGAAATCCCCATCGTAATCGTACGAATATCCAAGTGTTCCTTTTCTATCATCTCGATCGTTTCGAGTACGTCAAAATTCGTAAACATGGACTTCACCTATTAAACGTTGTGCATTGCGTTAAAGATATCTTCGTGTTGCATATAGACGGACATACCAATCGACTTTCCGTACTCTGAACATTCTTTTGCCAAAACGGAAAGTTCTTCTTTAATATCCGAAACGTCCACGAGCATGATCATGGCAAAATAATCTTGCAAGATCGTTTGCGAAATATCCAAAATATTGGCGTTTTTCTCCGCCAAAAACGTGCTTACTTTTGCGATAATACCCTTTTTATCTTTTCCCGTTACAGTCACTACGGCTCTCATTGAATTTCTCCTTCGTTCGTTATTTCTTCCGTGGACGGAATTTCGTCCAAGCCTTCCTGCGGAACTTCCGCCTCATCCCCATACTCGTAATCTTCGTACGGTTCATACTCCCCACTAAGCTCTTCAATCTCCACCGCTTTCTTTTGCAAAATATCGTATTGAATAATAAAGTTGCTTTGCGTAATATAGCGTACGAGATCTCCACGCTCAAATTTCGGCAACGGTTTTTCAACGTCTAAATACGCTTCCCTTTTCATCCATTCCTGTTTTTTCTTGTTATACGTTAAGAAAACACAAGAAATTACGTCTACGTTGTCCTTTTGCAAATCACACTTTTCAAACCCAACGAAATAGTTCTGTTCATCGTTCTTAATCCCTTCGGAAACGTAGTAGAGCATCTTATAATACTTACGCAAACGATGATGCTTGATCGCCATAAACGGGAATACAAAAATCACGTAAAGCGCCGTCGCTACGTATACGATTATTTTCGGTACGTTGTCCAACGAGTCGCCATACGGCAACGACATATGATAAATTAGACAAGCGATTGCAATTGCCAAATATACGACGGTTACCCCTATAAACACCCAAAAAACTTTTCTTTTTTGTTCGTAAACCGCGTTAAAATCTTGGTCGGAATATACTTTAATCATATTTTCTCCATGCGTTAAAATAATTATTTTGCAATAAACAATACGCCGAGCGTATTTCTACCGCAATGCCCCGTAATCACCGAACCTGCTACCGTTTCGATTACTTCGTCAAAATCGAACAATTCCTTGACTTGCTTTTTCGCAAGCTCCACAAGCTCGGGATCCGCCGAAGAATGAGTGACGAAAAAACGGGTTTTATCGTATTTCCCGTATTCGTGATATAAATCTTCTACGTATTGCTTGATACAATGTTTCATGCGACCTTTATATTTTCTTTTTACAATCAACTGTCCGTCGCTCTCTGCGATCATGGGATGGATTTTCAAAAGATTTGCGCCGTACATTTCCATCTTAGAACAACGTCCGCCTTTATAAAGATAATCTAAACGGTCGGGAATAAACGACGTATTCACTTTATCGCGAATACTTTCGATCGTTTTTACGATCTCTTTCGCGCTCTTGCCCGCATCGCGCAATTCGCAAGCTTTCAACACGAGCAACCCTTGCCCCGACGAAAGGGCTTTACTATCGATAACGTACACTCTACCTTTAAACGATTCGCCTGCCGTTTTCGCTACGTTATGCGAAACCGAGCTCTTTGCCGAAATGCTAAAATGGATCACTTCGTCTTTTGAATCTTTCATCACGCTCTTGAAAAATTCTTCGTAGTCCACCACCGAGCGCGCGCTCGTTTTAGGCAAAGTTTTCGTCGTTTCCACGAAATCAAAAATGTCTTGGGGTTGAATGTTGATCCCGTCTTGGAAATTATCGTCGCCCAAAAGCACGTTCAACGGGATCGTCGTGATCCCATATTTTTCCACTAATTCACCAAGATCGCAAGTACTGTCTGAGGTAATACGTATAGCCATAAAAACTCCTTAATATATATCACTTATTTTTTTATTTTCGTTTTTCATCTTCATCCGCGAAAACGGATAAATCTCTTTACTTGGAAAAATCGTGAAAAAGCACGATCTCCAAAATCGCTTTATACTCTAACGCCCATTCGGGTACGACGCCGTACACGTCTTTTACTTTATAGAGCCGATCGGTTAAATGCGAACCACCGAATTCTTGATACCGACTATCGATACTGTTTTGACGGTTGTCGCCCAAGAAAAATATTTCCCCTTCGCCTACTTCGTATTCGGCAAAATTATAATGCTCTTTTCCGTTTCTATAATACGCGTAATCTTCTTTCAAAGGCTCGGTTCTATAACCGCTTTCCCCTTGATACCAAATATAGACGTTCCCTTCCACGCATTTGACCTTGTCACCGGGGAGCGCAATCAAGCGTTTGATGAGATATTTCGTCTTATCCTGTTCCAATCTACCTGCGTTCGACTCAATCACTTCCGGATAATGCTGTACGTCTACGATAATAATATCGCCACGTCTTAAATCGGTTACGTCGTCCACGTAGCGAACGACCAATTTATCTTCGTCAAAAAGCGTTTGCAACATGGACGAACCGTCTACAACGATTCCGCCAAACGTTTGCGTCCAATAAGCGCGAAAACCAAAGATCAACGCCAAAAACGCCAAACACGTCGCTATAAAACGGTTGTTCGACCGTTTGTTTTTCCACTGAAAACGCTCTTCGAAAAGTTCGCTGTTTTCCAACTGCTTATTCTCCATTCTCGCTCGTCCTTTTTCACAACCAAATAATATTCGTTACGGCAAACGTTTCTTCTTCGTTTTCACTTTCAAAAGACAACGCTCTACCAACCGAAAATCCTTTCAACGGCGCGCCCGTTTTCTCTTCTTTGAAGTCTTCCGCTTTCAAAACGGTACGTTTCCATTTTCCGCCCCGTTTCACAGGGATCACGCAACGGTATTTCAAGAAATCGCCACCATCCGCAACGTCGATCGTCACAAAGAGCGTCACCCCTTCGTTGGAATATACGTCAAACTTTAAAAGCGCGTTTTCGTCGGAAACGTATCTAGGCGAACTGATTTTATACGTTTTGATTCCACCCACGGAATACGCGCCCGTAATATTGCCGTAACCAACTTCCGATTTCGGTAACGCTTCTCGTTCCAAGAACACGTCCGCAATCGAATATTCTTTATTTTCCGCCACGCAGAAAGTATCCAAACCCTTTCCGCTGAATAAAAGCTTACTCTTGACCGTTTCACTTCCACCCGTCAACTTTTTAGACGAGATTTTGGACACGATTCGAAGCCCGTTAAAATACTTCGCGTAAGCGTATACGAAGACACTTGCGCCCGCGCCACAATACGGCGTTAAAGTACAGCTATATTTCCCGTTTTGTACAAGCTTGCCTTCTACGCTACACATCTTTTGCCAATCGCGGAATACAGATTTCGTACCCGCTTCCGCTTCGGCGTAATAAATTCCAAGTTCGGACAAAATTGCTTCGTCGTCCCCTTCTACCACAACTTCAATCTTACCGTTCGTTTCTTTTAACGAAATATTGAGCGCCGACGGAATATAAATCTCTCTACCTTTCAAATGTTTTCCTAAAAACAAATCGAGATTTCCAAGCGTTTTCGGTCCGATACACGATCCGCCGTCCATCGAATAAGCAATCGCGCTACCCTCCGTAACGCCGATTCTTGAATAAGTATCGTACGCTCTATCGGGATCGAAGAACCCGTCGCGCATCGCGCAAAGCATCATCACGGGACACTTTACGAAAGACGCGTACGATTGAGAATCAATCCCCGCAATATAGCGGTGCTTATCGTCTTTCATGTATTTTTCGGTATTGTCTGCAAACTTATTTACGCCACGATAACTTCTCCAACCGACGGCGTTGACCGGCACCCCACACTTTACGTCGGGGGAAAGCATTGCTTTCCATGCAAGTTCGCCTCCGATCCGAATCCCTACGACGCCAATCGTAGAAACGTCCGCCCGTTTTTTCAAATATTCAATCGAATAAGTCGCCACGTACAACCATTCAAACCAACAGGACTCTTCCACGGTAATACCGTCCAAATCGTCCAACCCCTTTGCAATATCAAAATTCGCGTATTCCAAGGACTTTGGATAAATCGTTCTCGGCGTCGTCGACGGCTCGGATTTCATTTTACCGCTATAATCGGGCATCAGTACGGCGTAACCTTTTTCAACGAAAAAGCGGATCAATTCCCGATCCCAAGCCTTTCCCGCATCCGGCAAAAGTAAAATAGCAGGAAATTCCGTCCCCTTAACGGGACGCGCAAATTCCGCGTAAATACGCACGTTTCCGTCCGCAACTTTGTGTCCCGAATAGGTAACGTGACTATAAATCGCTTGACCTTCCTGCGTTTCGCCCCATTCACTTTCGGAAAGCGGATTGCTCATATCAAGTTTTTTCCATAAGGATATCGCGCTAACGATCATACTTTTAACCTGCCTTTATTATTCCCGAACCCATACGCACATACGCGCGTACGCGCACAAAAAATTACGCTTATCTTTTATTTACCCAAATACTATTCGTCTTAATCGATTTCAATCAAAAAATTCAGTTGATTTTTTAATTTTTTTTCAAAATTTTTTCAAAAACGCTCAAAAAGTTTCCATACGAAGTTGAGAGCCGTGCGTTTCCGTCGCTCCCGATACGAGAATCTTATTGGGAATTCGTTGTTTCAATTCTTCGACGTGCGAAATAAGCCCGATAGTAAAACTCTTACTCAATCGACCTAAAACGTCCATAACCGTTTCCACGAGCTTCCCGTCCAACGTACCGAACCCTTCGTCTAAGAAGAAAAATTCGATCGGGCGCAAGGACTTTTGACAGATCGCCGCCGAAAGCGACAACGCAAGCGACAAAGAAACCAAAAACGTTTCTCCCCCCGAAAGGGTTTTCACAAGTCGTAATTCACCGCCGTCAAGATTATCCCCAACGAAGAACTCTCCCCCCTGATAACGCAAGAAGTATCGCCCGCCAGTCAAGGATAACAACGTTTTCCCTGCCGAAACGCAAACGTCTTGCAAATATTCGGTCGCAATAAAATCCATCAACGTCTTATCCGCTCTACGACCGCTCACACAAGCGCGAAGCCGTTCCCAAAGCTCGCTCGTCTTTTTCTTTTCCGCGTATTCTTTTGAAAGTTCCGCGTACTTTTCCCGCGTTTCTTCCAATTTTTTAAGCTCTGACTCAATTCTTCCAATCTCGATTCCAAGCTGTTTTTTCTCTTCGTTCAAAGCTTGCTTATCCGCTTTCAACGCGTACACGGTAGCCACCGAAACCTTTTCAAAGCGTGATACGTCCACCCGTTCAAGTTGTTTTTGTAAAGCGTTATATTCGCTAAAAAACCGATCGCACTCCGCCCTTGTTGCCCGTTCGTCGCCAAGCAAAGAAAGTTCTTTTTTAACTTCTTCCATCTCCAAAAATCCGCTACCTTTGAGCGCGGTTTCAAAGGAAACTTTCGCCGTTTGATAAGTTTCTTCGCTCCGCTTTTTTAAAGCGCCGTATTTTTCCATAGCCGAAAGAGCGTTTCGTTCAGCATTTTGCGCGCTTTGCAACCGTTCTTCCGCCCGTTTTTTCAAAGCTTTCAAGCGTTCAAACCGCTCGGTCACTTCTTCAAACGTACCGTCCTTTTCCAACGTTGCCAACTTGGCTTTCGCCGCTTCAAACGACGTTTTCAAAACTTTCCCTTTCTCTTCCACGATTCGAAGCTTACTTTCGTTTTCTTCGTTTAATTTTTTTAATTTTTCGATGGAAATCAACCGTTCCTTATAAAGTTTCCTTTCCCGTTCAATTTCCTTAAACTCTCTTTCCGCTTTCTCGATATCAAACGATCCAGCCCCACATTCTTGCTTTGGCAAAAGATATTTTTGTAATAATTTTTCGACGTCATTCGTCGTTTCCGGATATTTTTCCTTTAAGAAATTTAAATCCTTACGAATTTCCGCGTATCCGTCTAACAAAATCGAATCTTTCAAATACTTTTTCACATATTCGACGACCGTTTCTTCTCCGCCGAGCGCTTCAATTTTTTGCGTCAACTCCGCAATCATCTCGTCAAACGGTTCTTTTTTAATAACGCTCTTAATCGAAGCGTACTCCGCACGGCTTTTTAAAAGCTCTTCTTCCGCGTTTTTATACGTTTCCACGTCCGCTTTCGCGTTTTCAAACCGACCTAAAATTCGACTGATTTCCTGTATTTTTTCTTCAAAATTTTCTCTTTCGAGCTCGGATTTCACTCTATCCAGCTCGGTTTTCGCGTTCTCGAACGCAAGGCTTGCATTTTGTAAAGAAGTTTCCGTTTCCCGCCTTTCTCTGTTTGCGTTTTCGTAATCTTCATATTTTTCCGTGATCTCTTTCAATACGGGATATCTTTCCAACAAAACCCGTTTCTTCTCGTACACGGGTAGGCTCTTTTCCGCCTTTTCAAGTTCTTTCAAACAAGTTTCGTAAGCCGTTTTTTCCGCTAACAAGCTCTCGACGTTCGAGAGTTCCTTTTCCACGGAAAGGTAACGATTTTCCTTTTCTAAAAGCAATGTTTTTCGTTCGTTTAACCGCGTTTCCGTTTCAATTTTTCTCTCTTCGCTACAATCTTCCAAACTGTTCAACTGCGTTTCGACGATCGTGACCGCCATAGACGCCTTGTCGCACTTTTCTTTTAAATAACTTTTTAAGCGTTCACCGTATTTACTCAAATCGAAAAGTCTGGAAACAAGCGCAAGCCGTTCGGTCGGTTTCGCCTTCACCAACCCCGCAAACTCGCCTTGGGGTAACGCGATACACATTTTGAAATCGGTCACGTTCAATCCAATCAAATTCCCCAGCACTGCGTTGACGTCTCTCGTCCCTTCCGCTAGCGACAAGAGTCCCCCGTCGTCGGTAAATTCGTATAAAATCGCTTTGGTGTTATTACTACTTTTTCTCGTCCGTTCTCTACGCACGCGAAAGGTACGTCTTACCCCGTCCGTCAAAAGCTCAAAGTCGTAAGTAACGTAAAAACCCGCGCATTTGCGATTGATACAATCGTTTTCGCTCGAACGATCGATCGTACCGTATAAAGCGAGTTGGATACAATCCAAAATCGTGCTTTTTCCGCTACCCGTATCCCCGAAAATCCCGAATACGCCGTTTGAAAATAATTTTCTGAAATCAACGACCGCTTTTTCAGAAAAACTATTCACACCGCAAAATTCAAGATATACGGGTTTCATTTCGACTTCTCCTTTCTTTATTTTTTAGGAATGTTCCAATTCCGTCATGACCGTTAAAAACAGATTTTTCAATTCCGCATCCGGCTCTACGCCGTATTGAGAACGATAAAACTCTTCAAATAATTTTTCGTTCCCGAACCCTTTTCGGGACTCGAAAGCGAACTCTCCGTCCGCGTGTACGTCGGTAAGTAGGGATACTAAATTTTTGTGCTTTGCAAGTTCTGCCGACTCCCCGCTCGTTAACGGCGCCGTCAATCGTAACGTCATTTCTACGAGCGCGTTGGGATAAGCATCTAATAGTTCGCCTGCAGAAGAAACGGAATTTGTTTCCAATCGCACGAGCCGTTTCCCACGCTTTAACGTCACATCCCGCAAATTCTCCACACCGTCTACGCCAAGATCAAAGATTTTTACAACCTTTTCCGCGCCTTCGTCGAAGGAATATTGCAAGGGAGAACCACTATAATAACAGTGCGCCGAACCCATTTTTTGTTTCTTGTGTAAATGCCCTAACGCAATATAATCACTCTTTGGCAACGCTTCGCAAGGAATCGCTCTTGCGCCACCAAGGTCAATCTCTCGTTCGCTCTCCGATACGATTCCTCCCAGCACGAAAAGGTGGGACATAAAGATGGACGGAACGCCTTCTTCTCGCCCCTGCTCCCCTTCTTCGATCCATTTTTGGATTTGCTCAACGTAAGAAAGTTCGGATTTTTCTTCCTTAAATCGCGCTTCGTTGGGATAAGGTAAAGTCGAAACGAACACTCTTTCCCCCGTCCCGTTTTCAAAGACGACGTACCCTTTTCCTGAAGAAACGGGATGCACACGTCTTGCGCCACTGACGGGGATAGGCGTTCTCGCGTTTCCCACGATATAAATCCCCGATTCCACCGCAAGCGGAGCCGTCGCCGATAAACGTACGCCGTCGTCGTGGTTTCCACTGATAATGAGAACGCTACGATCCGTTCCGGCAAGGCGTTTAACTTTTGCATAAAATAACTCTTCCGCTTCTGCGCTCGGGGTATACGTATCGAACACGTCGCCTGCAATCAAAACGAGTTCGATCTGCTCTCGTTCGCAAAGTTCAACGATCTCGTCCAAGACTTCGGCTTGTTCATCAAGGCGTTCTCGCCCCATCAAACGCTTACCGATATGCCAGTCGGATGTATGTAATATCCGCATAAACGATCTCCCTTCCTTTACGAAATTTTCGATTTTTTTGAAAAAGGCTTGCGTTGTCGATTAAAATACCTTGCTTTTCCCGTTAAAAAAAGCTATAATATTCATACCTTGTAACAAGCGATAAAATTCGATTCTAATTTATTATACAACATTTCTTCCAAGAAAGCAAGAAATCTTGTGAGAAACAGGAAAAATTTTCGCGAAAATAAAACGGAGTGACGATTATGTCTTTTTGTTCTTTTTCCAAAGAGTGTGACGACAACGCTTACACGCTCGTTGAAAATAAGTTTATCCATAAATACCTTCCCGAAGCGGACGGATTTGCCGTAAAAGTATATCTTTACGGCTTATATCTTTGCAAAAATGCAAGCGACGATTTTACCGTCACTGCCATGGCGGAAGTTTTGAAATCCACTCCCCAAAAAATCAAGGAAGCTTTTGCGTTCTGGGAAGATTACGATCTCGTCCAAATCCTTTCTCACGAGCCTTTCGCCGTAAGCTATCTGCCCGTCCGCAGTTCCGTCGGTCGGCCGAAACGCGTTCGCTACGAACAATATGCGGACTTTAATAAGGAATTACAACGCAAAATGCAAAAGGTCGGCAAATTCGTCGGCTATAACGATTCGTTAAAATATATGCAATTTTTGGAAGACACGGAAATGCAACCGCAAGCCTTCTTGCTGATTGCTGAATATTGTATCACCAAACAAGGCGACGCCGTCTCCCCTGCCTATATCTTCAACAAAGCGAAAAAGTATATTCGTAACGGTTGGACGACCTACGAACAAGTCGAACGGGAACTGAACAACTGCAATGCGAACGAAAAAGAGGTTTTGAGCATTTTCGGCGTTTTAAATATCTCTCGTACACCCGACGAAACGGACTACGCGCTCTATCAAAAATGGTTGGATCTCGGTTTAGAACCGAAAGGAATTTTCGTTGCGTCAAAACTTTTGAAACGTGGGGGCATGACCGCGCTCAACCTTTCGATTGAGGAACTTGCGGAAAAATCGAAGTTTACCGAAAAGGAAATCGTCGCTTATTTAGAAGAACGAGAAAAACTCGTTTCCATTACGTTCCGTATCGGTAGAAAATTGGGGGTAAAAATCGGCAACCCCGCCACTTTCACCGACGAATACACCGAAAAATGGTTGAGCTACGGATTTGAAGACTCGTCGCTTTTGGACGTCGCCCTTTTCTGCTTAAAAACGGAACGCGGTGACTTCTCTCAAATGAACGAGATTATCGAACAACTCTTTGCAAACGGCGTCGTATCCAAAGAGAGCGTGAAAGAGTATTTGAAAGGCAAAAACGACGGGTTAAAATTGTACGCAAAAATCCGCGAAATCAGTGGCGCAGTCGCGAAAAACGCCGTTGGTCTTTCCATGATCGAAACTTGGAGAAAATGGAATTTTTCCGACGAAATCATTTTGGAAGCCGCAAAACGTTCCGCCGGTACGACGAGCCCCATCCCCTACATTAATAAAATCCTTTCCGATTGGAAACTTGCAGGCGTTACGAACGTCGATTCCATACCAAACGCGGTACCCATGTCCGCAACGAAACCCAAAAACGACTATACAACTGCAATCGAAAACGTCAACGCAAAAACTGATAGAGAACACTATTACGCGATCAAACGCGAACGCGCGCAATCTGTTGCGGATAAGTTCTTAAAGAAAGCGAACGCAAACGCCAAATTCAAAGAAGTCAACGTTGCGCTTTCCAAAATGGAAATCACCCTTGCGAAAGCGGAAGTCTTCGAACCGAACAAACTCCCTGCTTTAGAAACGGAAAAACAGGAATTGATCAAAACCCGTTTTGCAATTTTAAAAGAACTTGGCATCAAAGACGAAGACTTAAAACCGCAATACGAGTGTAAAAAATGTTCGGACACAGGCTTTTTACCGAACGGTACGGCTTGCAACTGTTACGATAAAGTTTAAAAGATCAAAAAACAAAACTTTTTTGAAGTTTTTTCATAAACCTAGTCGAAAACGCTTGCTTTTTTTGAAAAAATACAGTAATATAATTAGGCTCGTTGTTGAGCCTATATGCAGAGATGTCCGAGTGGTTTAAGGAGCACGATTGGAAATCGTGTGTAGGTTAATCGCTTACCGGAGGTTCAAATCCTCTTCTCTGCGCCATAAGAAAATCGCACCAATGATGGGGGGCGATTTTTTTTATTGGCGAAAAGAAGAGATTGAATAAGCTTCGTCTTATCGGAGGTTCATGCGAGCGACGCCGACCTATCTCTCAACCTTTCCACGCATTTCTCGGCGGAGCGACACTTTGTTGTTTTTGCAACAATATATCTTCTCTGCGCCAATGAAAAACACACCTTTGTAGGTGTGTTTTTTGTATATGGTACTCCCGACGAGAATCGAACTCATAATTGTCCCTTAGGAGGGGACTGTTATATCCATTTAACTACGGAAGCTTATTTAACTTTTTGACTCGTTTTTTCGTATAATACTCTTAGATCCCTACTAAATTCTATCACAGCTTAAAGCTTTTATTATAAAACTATAAGAAATATTTATACCATCTATAACTTTACCTTACTATTATACACCTTTTTTAGTAAAAAAGCAATTATTTTTATAACTATTTTTAATTTCTTGCTTCAAAATCCTTGCAAATCGAAAAAAAAGATGCTATGATATTAATGTATCCAATTTATTGATAATAGAATTTATTTTTTAAGGAGAAAAAAACATGACGTACGTAGAAAGAGTATTAGACGATCTTAAAAAGCGCAACCCTGGCGAAAAGGAATTTCACCAAGCCGCTACGGAAATTTTGCTTACGCTTGAACCCGTAATTAACGCGCATCCCGAATACGAAAAGGCGGCGCTTTTAGAGCGCTTTACCGAACCTGAACGCACCGTTTTATTCCGCGTGCCTTGGGTAGACGATAACGGCGTCGTACGCGTTAACAAAGGCTATCGCGTACAATTTAACAGCGCGATCGGTCCTTACAAAGGCGGGCTCCGTTTCCACCCTTCCGTTAATCTTTCCGTTATTAAGTTTTTAGGGCTTGAACAAATCCTGAAAAACAGTTTAACGGGCTTACCGATCGGCGGTGGCAAAGGCGGTTCGGACTTCGATCCCAAGGGCAAATCCGACCGTGAAATCATGGCGTTTTGTCAAAGTTTTATGACCGAACTTTACCGTCATATCGGCGCAGACACCGACGTTCCTGCCGGCGACATTGGCGTAGGCGCGCGTGAAGTTGGGTATCTTTTTGGACAATACAAGCGGATCCGCAACGAACACGTCGGCGTTTTGACGGGGCGCGGACTTTCTTACGGCGGTTCGTTAATGAGAAAAGAAGCGACGGGTTACGGCTTAATCTACATGACAGCAGAAGCAATGAAACAACGCGGTGATTCCTTCAAAGGCAAGACCACCATCGTTTCGGGAAGCGGTAACGTAGCCATTTACGCTTGCGAAAAAGCGCAACAACTTGGCGCAAAGGTCGTAGCCATGTACGACTCTAACGGATATATTTACGATCCTAACGGGATTCAAATCGACGTCATCAAACAAATCAAAGAAGTGGAACGCGCGCGTATTAAAGAATACGCAAATCGAGTTGCAGGCGCGACGTATACGGAAGGATGCAAAGGGATTTGGACGATCCCCTGCGACGTGGCTTTACCTTGTGCAACGCAAAACGAAATCGACGAAGAAAGCGCGAAAGCGTTGATTGCAAACGGCGTACAATACGTCGGCGAAGGCGCGAACATGCCTTCTACTTTGGAAGCAATCTCTGCCTTCCAAAAAGCAAACGTCGTCTTCTTGCCCGCAAAAGCAGCCAACGCAGGTGGCGTAGCTACTTCCGCTTTGGAAATGGCGCAATCTTCGGGTAGATTATATTGGTCGTCGGAAGAAGTAGACGCGAAACTCAAAACGATTATGATCAACATTTATTACAACATTGACGCAGCTGCGAAAAAATACGGTTACGAAGGCAACTACGTAATGGGCGCGAATATTGCAGGATTTGAAAAAGTAGCCGAAGCGATGATGGCGCACGGAATCGTTTAATCTCTTTCTATCCCAATAATACAACTAAACGCGAAACAAGGCTCTCAAACCCGAGAGCCTTGTTATTTTATCCTTTCGTTAAAGATTTTTATTCAATTTCCCGACCGCAAGCATTGATCACGTCGTTTAAAGCGCGCATTGCTTTTACAGGCATTTTCACAACCTTTCTATCAAACGTCACGAGTCCGTTGATCTCTTCTTCCACGTCCGAAACTTGGGTATATACGCAAGCGCAAAGTCCTTTCTGAATCAATGGTTTCAACTTCTTCAAATACAACTTTTCCATTGCCGAAACGAACGAGTCTTGCGTTTTGAATACTTTATACCCAAACTCTTTCTCTGCGCTAAATACGTGTCCGTGCGTTTTTAAAGAATAACCGCCAAACTCACTCAATACGACGGGACGGGTATTTTTTGGAACTTTCAAAGGGGTATAGTAAGTGTGTAAACTCTTTAATAAAGTTTTCCCTACCCCCTGATCGTGCCAACCGCTCACAGAGTCCACGATTCGGCTATTATCAAATTCGAGTACCTTTTTCGTGACCATTTCCGAATCAAACTGCCCCCAACCTTCGTTAAAAGGCACCCAACACCCGATACAAGTACAATTCTTTAACGCCTGCAAAGTTTCGTCTACGCTATGCAAAAACTCAACCCTGCCCCCTTCATTTTCACGAGCGAAGTATTTATAGTCGTCGTCTTTATGGTGAAAACCAAGGAACGGAAAAGCCGCGACATGAGTAAATTTATACGCTCCGCCACCGTTTACGAAATCCTGCCAAACGACGAGTCCTAATCGATCGCAATGATAATACCAACGCATCGGTTCGATTTTAATGTGTTTTCGAACCATGGTGAATCCCATCTCTTTGAGCATGGTCAATTCGTCTAGCATAGCTTGATCGCTCGGAGGCGTCAACAATCCGTCCGACCAATACCCTTGATCCAAAATCCCGTTATAAAAATACGGTTTTCCGTTCAAAAGTAATCTCGCCGTTCCCGACTTATCCTTTCCCATACCGAACGAACGCACACCGAAATAGGAATACACTTTATCACCACTTTCCGTTTCCAACGTAAAATCGTACAGTTTAGGATTTTCAGGCGACCAAAGCTCGAAATCATGGGTAAACGAAATCGTTTTTCCGTCGAAGTTTTCTTCTATAATTAGTTTCTCGCCATCGTAAACGCGAATCGTTTGCGCGCCTTCGCAGTCGGAAAGTACGGTCACGCGACGTTCGTCTACGTCCGTGTAAATCCGTAAATCTTTTACGTAATTTTCGGGCATGCTTTCTAGCCAAACCGTTTGCCAAATTCCGCTTTGGGGCGTATACCAAATCTCTTTCGGGTTCGAGCTTTGTTTTCCCCTTGCGCCTTCAAACTTTTCAATATAATCCACACACTCCACGCGAAGCAAGTTTTTTCCAAATTTTGCTTCCGAAGTGATATCCACGGTAAACGGCGTGTATCCGCCACGATGCGCACCCACCAACTTTCCGTTGAAAAATACGTCGCACTCTTGGTCCACCGCCCCAAAATGCAAAAGCGTAACACCGCGCAATTCCGCTTCACCAAGCTCCACTTCCCGTTCGTAAACGAGTTTTTCGTCAAAAGCAAGCGCAAAGCCTTCTTTTACCCCACTATTCAACGTTTCGGGCGAGAACGGGACTTTGATCGTCTCCGTGAATTCTTTCGTTTCTTCCCCCTGTTTTATCTTCGTAAACGCCCAATCCCCGTTCAGACACAACCAATTCTCTCTTCTAAACTGTGGACGGGGGTATTCCGAATAGGGAATCGGCCCGATTTCGTACTTCGTTTTAAGCAACATTTTCCGTCTCCTTTTCCAAACTCTCTACGGCTTTCGATTTTTGTTTTTCGACTTGTTTTCTCAATACCGGCACGAGCGCAAACACAAAAAGCAAGGTAATCGCCGCCGCCAAAAAGATTTCAGGCGCAGGAATATACGCCGTCGTCATAGCGTCCGCAGACGTATCCACGTTCGGCAACGGAATATTTCTCGCCGCGTTGATCGCGTTCCCGATCATAGGACCGAGCACCATAGGCAGAAGCACGCTAAACACCATACGAATCCCTTGCAACTTCCCGACCACGCCTTCAGGGGTATAGTCGCGAAGCGTCGAACCGCAAAGCGCGGTAATAAGAATATTCCCCGAAATCATGACGAACCCAAAAAGTCCGAACACAACGAGCAAGCCAATCCCACTCAAATCTTTTGCAAAATACATCCCCAATAATCCGACGATAAAAATCCCTGCCGCAAGATAAAGCATTTGCAGTTTATCTTTCTTATCGGAAAGCTTGGTGAGATATAAATTCAACGCCGAACCTAAAACAATCGCAAGTCCGAATACGATACTGTATTCAATCACCGTAAAGCCGAGATAAGTACTCATATAAATGATTAAGTACGGCATAAAGATTTGCGTAGCAATCCCGTACACACCAATCACGCAAAGCGTCAAATAAAAGGGCGTATTTCCCTTAATGACACCTGGTTTGAACCCGTACAGGATATCTTTGAACGTACCGCTTTTTTGGAGCGATGGACTATCCTTGATAAAGAAGATACCGGCAATCCCACACGCAGAAATCACGATACCAAGCGCCAAAAACAAAGTTGAATATCCGCCTAAAAGATCTTTTAAAATCCCAAACCCACCGGCAACGATCAACATTGCAATCAAAGGCAAAATCGACAGTACCCCTTCAATGCTACCACGGTACTCGGTTTTCGTGTTATCGGTCACCCAAGCGTTAAAACTAGCGTCGTTTGCGGTTGAGCCGAAAAGCGTCATGATACAGTCGGTCACGATTACGAGCGTCAACGCTACGGGCACGGCTTGTTCTAAGCTTACGCCAAATAGCGTGACAATCGTTTCGGGGGATAAAAACCCGAATAACGCAACCGTCAAGCCCCAAATCGTATACCCCCACGCCATAAACGCCCGACGGTTACCGAGCTTATCGGATAGCGTACCGGCAATCAAAGTTACGACCGTCGCCGTAATCCCGCTTAATTGTACCATAAGCGTAATCGCGTCCAAATCTTTCGCCACCTCGTCGAACACGAACGTATTGAAATACATATTTTCCACCGACCAAGCGATCTGACCAATTACCCGAACAATAACAAAATCGTCCAATTTAATCTACTGAATTTTTCTCCCTTCGTTTGCATTTTTATACTCCCTATCTTTGGTTTTTGATATACCTTTTATAGTATACCATTTTATTTTAACCTTTGTCAACGCCCCTACGCGAAAAAAAACGCCCTTCCCTTGGTTTTTTATTTCCATCTACTTGATTTCCCTTGCTATAATGTGTTATTATATAAATAGTTATTAAATCGTTTTCTTAATCAATAATTAAAAAGGCGGAAAATATGGAACTTATCGAAGCAATGAAACAACGGCATAGCGTTCGTCAATATTGGGACAAAGAAATCCCAACGGAAATTCTTTCCCAACTCCAAACGGAAATCGACGCTTGCAATCATGAAAGCGGACTGCATATCCAGCTCGTCACGAACGAACCGAAAGCTTTCGACTCATTTATGGCGCATTACGGCAAGTTTAACGGCGTAAAAAATTATATCGCGCTCGTCGGCAAAAAGAATACTAATCTCGACGAACTTTGCGGATATTACGGCGAAAGAATCGTACTCAAAGCCCAACAGTTAGGGCTGAACACCTGTTGGGTGGCGTTGACGTATAAAAAAGTCCCCCACGCCTTTACGATCAAGGAAGACGAAAAACTGCTTTTAGTCATTTCACTCGGCTACGGCAAAACGCAAGGCGTAGCGCGGAAAAGTAAGACAAAAGAGCAAATTAGCAACGCCAACGAAGAAACACCCGATTGGTTTCAAAATGGGATTGACGCCGTACTACTCGCGCCCACGGCAATGAACCAACAAAAGTTCAAATTTACCTATCAAGACGGCAAAGTTTTTGCAAAAGCAAGCGTAGGTTTTTACACGAAAGTCGATCTCGGCATTGCCAAATACCATTTCGAACTCGGTTCAGGAAAAAAGATATTGTAAAAGAATAAAATTTTAGAAAGGAAAACTCCGTAGTTTACTTCATTGTAAATACGGAGTTTTATTTTGCCTTTTCAACTTCAAAACCCTTGCAAAAGAAGTATAAATTTGCTATAATAATTTTGCGAAACAAACTGAATAGATAGAATTTGGGGTATTTGCTTTTTATAGGGATATTTTACTCTTTTTTTGGCAATCACTTTAACCGATATGTATTTCGAAAAAATGCAGATTCCACGGTTAAGGTGTTTGATAAATCTCAATCTATCTTTGGTTTGTTTCGCGACAATCGGAGTTTGCGTTTTCCGCGTCAACTTCGGTTGACGCGTTTTTTTATTATTAAATTTCACGGAGGTGTAAAATGGGATATAGAGAAAGATATCGCCATATGAGACGTTTAGGGTATGACCCTAAAAGAGCAAGACGAGGAGCAAAAGATGGTTGTTATATTGCGACTGCCATATATGGCTCTTACGACAGTCCAGAAGTTTGGACATTGAGAAGATTTCGAGACTATAAATTGGCTAATAACTTTTGGGGCAAAATTTTTATAAAAGTTTATTATTTTTTCAGTCCAACAATAGTAAAATTATTTGGAAAAACTAAATGGTTTAATTCTTTTTGGAAAAATCGTTTAGATAAAATGGTTAAAAAATTAAATGATGAAGGTGTGTCTAACAAACCTTACAATGACAACAAAAAGGAGTGCTAAAAATGAGTTATCGTTCAAGAGTATATAGAACAACTAGATTAAAAAATGGTGATAGAATTGTATCTTCCATTAAAACTTCTGATTGGGCAATTTGGCAAATACTAAAATGGTTGTGCAAAGGGTTCTTTTATTTAATGTTTTTCTGGATAATTATTCCCATAAAATTACTAAAAAAGAGAAAATAAAATTTATAAAATGATCGAGAGGTAATAAGTTTTACCTCTCGATCATTATCAATAATTAGTTAATTAATAATAGGATTTCCATTATCATCAAGTTTATAACTATAAAAATAACCACTTGTCATTTTTGTAAAATCCGTTTTTTTGCAATAAGGACATGTTATTTCTTCTTTTTCTTTTCCGCCTGCATAAGCATCGTCCCTATTTTCATAAGCATATTCTTTTTGACAATGTGAACAAATCGTTTTATAAATTTTTAACACAATAATACTCCCTTACTATTTTTTATATTATATCACTTTTTCTAAAATTTGTCAAACAAAAAGAATCAGCTCTATGCCAAAGGAAAGCTTGCTTACGTTGCCGTTTGCAAGCCTTTTCTTTTGCGGATTATTTACGCAAAATACGTTATTTTCGTACGCCTTGACCACTCCGTCGGAGTAAGACGAACTTGCCGCCGCTTTTCATAAAACATAAAGAAA
>JAFTKR010000057.1 GCA_017453165.1 Clostridia bacterium
TATTTTTTTATTTCTTTCTTCCCTTTTAACTTCAATAATCCGTTAAACCTAGCAAATAATCCGTCGTAACGTCAAAAAATTTCGCCATGTCCGCCAACACCGAAAGCGGAGGCTCCCTCTGTCCTTTCTCATAATGCAAATACGTTACGCTATGTAACCGTAACGCCGTCGCCAACTCCTTTTGCGTCATCCCACGTTCGTCCCGAAGCTCTTTTAATCTCTTTCCTAAAATTATTTCCATTTTTTCGCTCCTTTTCACTTGACATATTACCATTTTGGTAGTATAATATTCTCAAAACTACCATTTTGGTAGTGTTAAAAATTAATTTTTACTTTTACGACAAAAAAATGGAGAAGGAGAAAGAGATAGCAATGGAAACCATGATCATAAAATCAACGGAAGATTGGCGCGATCTTAAAAACATTCAATCGGAAAAGAAATTATTCGGTTGGGAATTGAAATCCAATGAAAAAATAAACGAAATGGTTGGCGTAAACCAATTTCACGAATACGAGAAATACACCTTCAATCGCGACGAAAATATGCCTAATTACGAGCAAATCGTGACGTTTGAGAAACAATACGCTGATTTAAAAGAAAAGCTTGTAGCGCTCAACGAAGATCTGGAAAACAAGAAAAAGCTTGACATTGGAGAAGAACCGGTTTGGGTAAAAACAAAAACGACGAATCTTGGAACGGTAAACGGACAATCCAACTATACCTACACAAAAACTACTTACTATAATAATTACGTACCGATGAACGGGCTTTTCGTCGTAGGAATTTTCTCGCCGTTATTACCGATTTGCCTTACGTACGTTATCGTAAAATCCATAAAAAAATCAAAAGCAAAAAAGTTATTGAAAAAGGATCACGCGGAATACGAAAAAAGGTTAGCTGACAAAAGAACTCAAATTTCCAAAGCAGAAAAAGCCATTCGCGATGCGGAAAACGCAATGGAAGATATTATCTCAACGTTAAACACCCTTTAATCATTCTCAAAAACGCAAAAAGACGGCAACGGTAGGCTTCCGTTGCCGTCTTTCTTATTCTATTTCTCCGTTTGTTAATCCGCTTTTCCGTACAATTTCGCAAGCCCGCCTTCCGACGTTTCACGATAGCGTTTCGACATATCTTTCCCCGTTTCATACATAGTCTTCACGACGAGATCGAAAGAGATCTTTCGGCTATCGGAAAGGAAATTCGCAAGCGACACTGCATTGATGGCGCGCATCGCCGCGACCGCATTCCGTTCAATACAGGGAATTTGCACCAAGCCGGCAATCGGATCGCACGTTAAACCCAAATGGTGTTCCATCGCGATTTCCGCCGCGTATTCCAATTTGGAAAGGGACATATCGTACAGTTCCGCAAGCGCTGCGGCAGCCATACAACAAGCGCTACCAATCTCCGCTTGGCAACCGCACTCCGCGCCTGAAATTGATGCGTTGGTTTTTATCAAATTTCCGATCAGCCCCGCCGACGCAAGCGCGCGTACGATTTTATCGTCTGAGAATTTTTGTTTTTGGGCTTCGTAAATAAGTACCGCCGGCAAAACCCCGCACGCTCCGCAAGTCGGCGCGGTGACAATCGTCCCCCCCGCCGAGTTTTCTTCACTTACCGCAAACGCATACGCGCAAACTAAGCGGTTTTCACGATTTTCCGCGCTTTCGTTCGTAGGGTTTTGTTCGTATAATATTCTCGCTCGACGTTCGACGTTTAAACCACCTGGCAAAACGCCTTTCGCTTTCACTCCGTTTTCAAACGAACGTTGCATCGTCCGCCAAACGTCCAAAAGATAATCCTTTAATCCTGCGCCTTCACATTCAAAAGCGTAATCGGGCAAACGATACCCTTTCTTTTCACAATATTCGCGAATCTTAGCAAAGCTTTCCAAAGCATAGTATTCAGGACAAAGATTCTCTCTACCTTCTATCTCAATCGCGCCACCGCCGACCGAATAAACGCGTACCTGCCCTATCCGTTTCCCCTTTTCATAAGCAACGAGATCCATAGTATTCGGATGGCGCAACTCCCGTTCCGATTCGTCAAGGTTAATCTTGACGTTTTTCAAAATCTCCCGAACGATCTCCGTCGTACCGTGTCCCGCGCCCGTTTTCGCAAGAGAGCCATAGAGCGTAACTTCAAATTCGTCCGCGTTTGGATTTTCACCCAAAAACAGTTTACAAGCGCGTTCTGGACCAATCGTATGCGACGACGACGGACCTTTCCCGATTCGATATAATTCTCTCAAAGATTGCATATTTGCGACCTGCCTAACGTTAGTACGATCATATTATAACATATTAAATCGAATTTGTAAACCAAACGCAAGTCGTTATCTCAAAAAAGCGATCGCCAACAGTAAAACGCACGCAACGGCAAGATAGAAAAGCCCTGCAACCACACACGGCAAAACGCTCACTTCGTCATCCGATCGTTCTTCTTCCTTTCGTTTTCGGTACTCACTATACGATTCCCTTTTCCCGTTTAAAAAAGGAAAGAGCGAAATCTTTGCCTGTTGCAACGCGTAACCTACCCCACTAAAAAAATCCTGCCTACGAAGATATCCTACCCCCGCTACGCCCAACAAAGCGACGCCGGTAAGCGAGAAAGCGTCGCAAAAGTTTTGCAACGCGTCCCCTGTTGAAAACCGTAAAGCGAATCCCAAAACCGTCAGCAAACCACCCCAGAAAATCGCCGTCAAAATCCTTTTCAAAATTTTCGTCATATCTTTTCTCTCAATTCCCGTTTATATTCCTTCAATTCATCGTTCGTCGCGTACACGTACCGTCCCTTTTTCACTTCTTGGAGTTTTGGCTCGTCCGATTCTTCATAGATCTTCGGTTCGTAATTTAGCCGTGTTCTACCCCTTTCGTAGTCGGGATCAGGATAAGGAATGGCAGAAAGCAAGGATTGCGTGTACGGGTGCAAAGGTTTTGCGAACAGTTCTTTCGACGACGCAAGTTCGACGATCCGACCTTCGCTCATCACCGCGATACGGTCGCAGAAATATTTTACGACGGATAAATCGTGCGCGATAAATAAAACCGTCAGTCCCAATTCTTTTTTCAAATCGTTTAAAAGGTTCACCACTTGCGCCTGAATGGAAACGTCGAGCGCGGAAACAGGTTCGTCTGCAATCAAAAGCTCAGGTTTCATAATCAGTGACCGCGCAATCCCGATCCGTTGCCTTTGTCCGCCTGAAAATTCGTGCGGATACCGACCTGCATGTTCGGGCAGTAACCCGACGAGTCGTAACGATTCGTAAACTTTTTCGTCGATCCGATCCCTATCCTTTTCCCCTGCAACGATCAAGCCTTCAGCAACGATTTCCCGAACGGTCATTCTTGGATTCAAAGACGCGATCGGATCTTGAAAAATCATTTGAATGCGTCTTGTAAATTTCACGTTTTCTCTCGCCTGTTTTTTCTCGTCTTTATACGCAGTCGCAATCAATTTCCCTTGAAACCAAACCCGACCGCCCCAAATCTCGTAAAGCCCGATAATCGAACGCCCCGTCGTTGTTTTTCCCGATCCGGATTCTCCCACTAAGCCGAACGCTTCCCCTTTTTTTATCTCGAAACTAACGCCGTCTACCGCTTTAAAAAAGGTTTTGCCAAGCTTAAATCGCTGACTTAAATTTTCCACTTGCAAAATCGGTTCTTGGTCTTGAATACGCGTACCTGCCCCGTCCGTTTGTTCTTTAATGATTCGATTCTCTGTTTCCAAGTATTGCTACTCCTTTCTTTTTATTCGACAAACTTTTGGCGGACGGACTTTGGGCGCGTATTCGTGTAAGAGCCATGACGCAACGTAATGGGTATCCGACACTTTAAACATTGGCGGTTCTTCTTCAAAGTCAATCGCAAGCGCGTAGGGATTTCTTGGCGCGAACGCATCCCCTTTCGGCGGATTCGTCATATCGGGCGGAGAACCTACGATCGAATCCAATCTTGCCTTGGAGTCCATTCTCGGCACGGACGATAATAACGCCCACGTATACGGGTGTCTTGACGAATAAAACACTTCGTCTACCGTCCCCACTTCTACGATCTTACCCGCATACATCACCGCCACCCGATCCGCCATTCGCGCCACCACGCCAAGATCGTGCGTAATGAATAATACGGATAATTTTCTTTCCGATTTCAAACGGTCAATCAAGTCCAAGATCTGCGCTTGAATTGTTACGTCGAGCGCGGTGGTCGGCTCGTCGCAAATTAAAATATCCGGATTGGAAGAAAGGGCGATCGCGATAACGATCCGTTGTCGCATCCCCCCAGAAAGTTCAAACGGGTATTGTTGAAACCGCGTTTCAGGTTCGGGAATCCCCACTTCTCGCATAAGTTCAATCGCTCGTTCTTTCGCTTCCTTTTTCGTGACCTTTTTCCCTTTTTTTCTGTTTAATATAATCGTTTCCGTGATTTGTTTCCCTACGCGCATAATGGGATTGAGCGAGGACATGGGATCTTGAAAAATCATGGCAATTTTTCTACCGCGAATTCTCGTCATTTCCCGTTCCGTTTGTTTTAAAAGATCTTCCCCGTCGCAAACGATTTCCCCCGAATCGATCTTCGCATTCTTAGCAAGTAAGCCCATAATCGCTTTCGACGTTACTGATTTTCCCGATCCAGACTCTCCAACGATTGCAAGCGTTTCCCCTTTTTGAAGTGTAAAATCCACCGATCGTACCGCCTGCACATTCCCGCTTGGGGTATGGAACGTAACCGATAAATTTTTCACGGCAAGGGCTACCGTGTTCGAGTTTTTTAAATTCCCCTCTTCCATTTTACCACCTATTCTATCCCTTTAAGCGACGGATTGAACGCGTCGCGAAGTCCGTTCCCGAACAAATTAAACGAGAGCATCAAAAGACAAATGAATAAAGCGGGAAACAAAATCATATAGGGATAGGTGGTAAGATAGGGTTGCGCGTTCGCAAGTAGCGTCCCTATGCTCGTCACGCTTCCCGTATTAAGATTGACGATTCCCAAATAGCTCAAACTCGACTCGGAAAATATGGTCGCGGGAATGGAGAGCACCGAACCCGTGATAATCGTTCCGATTGCGTTCGGAAAAACGTGTTTGAGCATAATTCGTCCGTCCTTTGCGCCAAGGGTACGAGAAGCAAGCACGTATTCGCGGTTTTTGAAACGGTAGAACTGCATTCTCACCCGTTTTGCCATAGAAATCCAACCCGTCAAGAAAAAGGCGATAAAGAGAGCCAATAGTTGGCTTCCGTCACCCATGTGCATTTTTAATAGCGTAATCACGATCATGAACGGTACGGCGCTTAGAATATCCGAAACCCGTTCCATGATCAAGTCCGCGTTACCGCCGTAGTACCCTTCGATTGCGCCGTAGATCCCACCGACTAATAAATTTACAAAGGATACTGTAAAGGCTAAAAAGAAGCTTAATCTTGCACCGCTCCCAAGGCAGGTAAATACGTCTTTCCCCGCCTGCGTCGTACCGAATAAAAAGTTCGGTTCGTCAATCCCGTCCTTTAAAACGTAACTATGATAAAAGCGATAATACTCGTGGTAGTTTACGCGAACTTCCACCCCCGTTTGATTGGGAATCGAATAATCGTATAAAGGCGTTTCCCCTTCCACTCGCATACGGCTAAAATACCCGTCCCCACCCGAATAGGAAGCGTAAATGTTTTGAAAATTTCCGTCGTCGTCAAAGACGGGAATCAGCACCTTTTGTTTTAAGGGGAGCCCGTTCTCGTCCCTACCAGACACCACTTTATATTGATACCAATAATTTGCATCCAACGTAAGCTTTGGATTACCGTCTATAGTCGGTCGAAGATTAGGCGACGTTGTTGGGTATAAAACCTGCCGTCCCGTTTCGTCTTGATAGCGTTGTATTCGCTCGTATTCACCATTCGTCAAGGATAAAAACACGCAACCAATCTCTTCGTAACTATCCAAACGGAATTGATAATAGCTACCCTTTTCCTTATCGAATTTTTCATACTTTTCCCCTTTAATCGCATACCTGCCCGTCTCCTTTCCCATCGAAAGGTAATAATAAAAGGTATGTTCTGGTAACGTTTTTTCCGCGCATCCGTCCCAAAAATCCAATCCAAGCGACAAAAAAAGCTTATTCCTTGGATAACGGAATTTATAATAGTCGTCTTGATAAGAAACGGTATACGGACTAAACATTGGCGCAAAAAGGGAAAAAGCGATCAAAAAGCCAATAATCAAGCTGGCAACGACGGACGCTTTATTCCGTTTAAACCGTCGCCACGCATCCTTGAAATACCCAATCGGTCGCGCCGTAAAAACGGGTATTTCCTGCATTTTCTCCCTACCGACGAGCGTAAATTTTTCTTTCTCCAATTCCTGCACCCCCCGTTAGCGTTTTCCTACGCGAATTCTCGGATCGATAAACCCGTAACTGATATCTACGACGATCCCCGCCAAAAGCCCGATAAAAGTATAAAACGCGGACAACATCATGAAAAAATCGTAATCCAACGACGTAATCGCCGTCAAATACAGTCTTCCAACCCCCGGTACGGAAAAAATCTTTTCGATAATCAACGAACCCGACATCACGGCGATAAATTCCGCGATAATCGACGGAATAATCGGCGTCATAGCGTTGCGGAGCGCGTGCCGTACAACGCACTGACTTTTCGTTAAACCCTTTGCTTTGGCGAGTTCAAGATAGTCGGACGTCAAGACCTCCGTCAGTTCCGCGCGGGTAAATCTTGCGTAACCTGCGATGCTCCCAAACGACAACGAAAAGACGGCGGGGAGCATAGAACGAAAGGTCGTCCAAGTGAAATACTCCGTACCTGCCCCCATCGTAAGAGGCAACCAACCCAATTTAAAGCATAAAATATACTGCACCAAAAACGCCGTAACGTAAGACGGAACGGACACAAAGACCATGACGAGCGTGCTGACCAAATGGTCCTGCCAACCGTTCTTTTTCAGCGCGGAATAAATCCCGAGTAAGATCCCGATTGGAACGGCAAACAGGGTACTGTATACGTTAATTAAGACGGTAGGCGGTAGTTTTTCTATAAACACGCCCCATACCCCTTGCCCAACGTATTCAGGCATATTTACGCCTACCCCCCAATCCCATTCAAAAAGGATTCGACGGATATAGGCGACGTACTGCACTAAAATCGGATCACGGTAGCCCCGCGCAACGATTTGCGCTTCTGCGATTTCCGCGTCCTGACCGAGCGTTGCGTTGACGACGAGCGGTAGCATTTTTACGAGAAAGAAACACGTCGTCATAATAATGAAAAAGGATAGAAAGGCAAGCGCTATTCTCTTTACAATATATCGAAACATCTTCTTACTCCTTTTTCTTATTTTCTTTCTTTACTTATAATTCAACGCACCGCCTTGTTTAGAAAGGTAGTTCGACCATTCCAAATCGTCGAAATGATAGGTCGCGTATCGCAATCCACCGTAGCCTAAAAAACGATTATACTCGTACGTTGCGTAATCCATTTTATAGGACATGAGCGACGCCGCGTAATTGTTCGTAATCGGCAGGGTATAGTATTGGGTTAAGATCTCTTTTTCCAACACTGCGATCAACGGTAAGCGGAAGTTTTCCCGTAAATTCCCCGTACCCCATTTTCCGTTCAAACGGTTATACCAATCCATTAAACTCATGGTCGCGCTATAATAATCGCTTGCGTTATTCGTCACGTCGCCGTTCCCATTTACCCCCGTCATTGTAAAGGTAAGAGAATGAGAAGAAGTATCCCAAGCCGACGAATAAGCATAGGCAGGATCGAGATAAGCAAGCAAGAAATACCCCGGATCCCACGCCGCGCCACGCCAACCCGCTTGACAAACGTCGTACGAGCCAGAACGGAAAGAAGTCGCCCATTCATTCCCAAAGCTTGCGTCGAAAACGAGCTCGAACCGATTTTCCAATGCCGTACCCTTCATCAACGTTTTCCATTGCGCGTTTAAATTCTCAAAATTTCGTCGAGTAATTTCGTTATCCACCGCCGAGCCGTAAGTCAAACGCACTTTATCCGTATCCGAAATCTCCCCTGCCGACTTCGCTTTTTGATAGGCGGTGTTGACAAGGGATCTCGCCTTTTCCAAGTCGTAGCCCGTAATCGCGTTCACCGCGTTATCCAAGCTCCCGTAATCGGAAACGTTGACGTCGTACGTTTCGCAAAGCACTTTTTTCCCTTCGTCAGATTCTCGATAGGCTTTCCCTTCTTCCACGTCGTAATAGTGCATAGAATTGAAAAGCCCAAACCCTGCCCGTGAACTCGTCGTACAAGCGGTGTTATACGCAACTCTGTCCAGCCCTAACGACAACGCCTTTCTAAACTCCACGTAGGATAATATTTCCTTGTCGAATCCCGCGCTCTCCCGTTTTTTCAAAGATTCTTTGGAAGATTGGAGTTGCACCGAACCCACGAAATCGTCGGGTGTGAAATAAGCTTGATCACTCCCCTTATAATCGGACGCAATCGAAACGTCAATCCCAATCCCGTCGATTTCTCCGCGTTGAAATTTCATCCAAGCGGTATTATATTCCGCCACCGTTTCACAAGAAATACGGTCGGTTTGATATTGTCCTTGATATCGTTCGTCCTTCCAACCAAACCACTGTTCGTTCTTTTCCAACACGTACCATTTCCCCGCTTGAAAATAGGTGAGCTTATACGGTCCGTAGCTCGCCGTCGTGTCTTTGGAAGAATTGTAGTTGCTCGTCCAAAGAGTACTACCCGTAATCGGGCGGATTTTCGATTTTTCGTACAAATCACGTTTTACGAGAGGGAAGGAAGTAAAATTATATACCGCTTTATAACTCAAACTTCCGTCGTCTTTTAAAAGATACATAGGTTGATCAAGCAAGACGACGAAAGCGTTTTCATCCACCGCAAAAAAGCCAACTTTTGCAAACTCCTTTTCCTTACCGTCAAAATAATCTTTCGCACCGTGAATAACAAGCGCGCCTTTGTAAAAGGAATCCGCCCTAAAATTTTTGAAATCAGGATTTAATTGTTCTTGCATAGAATAGACGAAATCGTTTGCCGTGATCTTCGTTCCGTCTTCCCACTTAAGATCGTCGCGCAAGGTAATTTTCCAAGCTCGCCCCGTTTCGTTTTGTCCAACCCCCCAAGCTTCGCCTACGTAAAGCTTGGAAACGTCTTCAAGTTTCGTCGCCATGGCGTAAGAAATAGAAATCTCATTCTCTTTCACTTCCCGTTCGTCGTCGTCCGTTTCGTAAACGAAATCGTATTCAAAAAGCGGGCTTGTGATATAGTCCATAATTTGCGTATCGTTGTTATCGCGGTACGTAAGCGCGTTCCAATTCGACGGCGACACGCTCGTGTACGTATTATAGGAATACACCCCTGCCGTGGGCGCGTAGTTTCCTGCGTTATTTTTGGGGCTACAACCGCTAAATCCCCCTACCATGGTCGCGATTAACGCAATCCAAGCGATCTTTTTGCTTTGTTTTTTTGCCATCAATCCGTACTCCTTTTTTGCTTAATACGCTATTATTGTTGGCAATAACTTTTATTTTTATGACCGCAAAAATAAAATTACCCGAAACGATTGACAACAACTATTAAGATATTATATAATATATTTAAGTACAACCATCAACTTTAAGGAGAAAACATTATGGCAAAAGTAATTCAAGCCCCTTCTTTCGACGACACGTTAATTACTGCAATAGTACAGGAATATAGCGTTGGAACGAAAATCGTTGCGCCTAAAAATTGTTTTGGTCAAGTCAACCAATACGGGAAAAACAAGATTTTTGCAGATAGCATTACGTTAGATAAAAAATCCATTTCTTGGTTGAGCACCCCTAAAATCCCTTTCTTTGGAAAAATTAAAGAAGTCGTTTGCTATTTCTTACCTTACGGTTTTTCCGGAACTCTTTATTTTAACGAAGAATTCACCTTAAAAAACGGCAGAAAAGCAAAAATGGATTTAAAAATTCAATATGAAGTACAAGTTGAAGACGCTCAAAAAGCGGAATATATCATGTGGCGCGAGTTTGCAAAAAAATCTCGCCCTACAACAACCTGTAAAATGGTTACCTTCCAAGAATGGAAAAACGCCGTATCGCAACAAATTAAGGATCACTTAATATGTAGCCAAGCAGATGGCGCGCATTGGACGTTTGAATTAAAACCAGGCGGACGACTTGCCGGACTTAGTTTCGCAAGCATTGGCACGGAAACTAGTATGAAATTGTTTTTACAATCTATGTTCAAAAAGATTGGATATAAACCGAATAAGTTAGTCGTAGATATCACTAATATCAATTACGTATAATTTTATTGCATATGAAAACCCCTATTAGGCAATCCGCCTAATAGGGGTTTTTTGAGAGATACTATTTAATCTTCAATTAAATCTTTCACGACTTCACCTGCCAATATAAGTCCCGCTACAGGCGGTACGAACGAAATACTTGCAGGCGCGCTCTTTCTCGTTTTTTCATCTATAACGCCTTGGCTTTTCGGTTCTTCTTTGGAATAGACGACTTTCAAACTTTCTATTCCGCGTTTTTTGAGTTCTCTACGCATCACTTTCGCTAGTGGACAAACGCTCGTTTGATAAATATCCGCTACTTCAAAAAACGTCGGATCTAACTTATTGCCCGTACCCATGGACGAGATTACGGGGATTTTTGCCGTTTTTGCCCGTTCGATAATCGACAATTTCGCCGTGACCGTATCCACCGCGTCCACCACGTAATCGTAGCAGGAAAAATCAAACTGATCCGCCGTTTCAGGCAAATAAAACACGTTATAAACGTTGACTTTACACGCAGGATTGACGTCTTTGATACGTTCCGCCATCACTTCCGTTTTAAACTTCCCGACCGTGGAATAAAGAGCGATAATTTGACGGTTGATATTCGACTCGCTTACGACGTCCGAATCGATTAAATCTATCGTACCCACGCCACAACGCGCCAAAGCTTCTACCACGTATCCGCCGACGCCACCGATCCCAAACACGGCAACCCGTTTATTCTTCAGTTTTTCTACTGCGTTTTTTCCAATCAACGCTTCCGTTCTCGATAAGCTTTCTCGCATACCTGCCCCCGTCGTTTCTAATTTTTCTTTATCGTCCACCCGTCCAAGTACGGTTGTTTTTAAACCAATCGGTATCCTTAAACAGCGTATTATTGTTTGAACAA
>JAFTKR010000058.1 GCA_017453165.1 Clostridia bacterium
CGGCTTGACGTCGTACGGCGCGAAAGTGGTGATTGACGCGAGTGGAGACGGGGACGTGGCGTATAAAAGTGGCGCAGAGTACGTAAAGGGTAGAGAATCGGACGGGAAAATGCAACCTGCAACGTTGATGTTTAAAGTTGGTGGCGTAGATATGGAAAGCGCAGTTTTCCCTGGCTCGTTTGAAACGTTAGTGACGACGGAAAACGGAGAATTGCAGGCTTTAGCCAAAGAAACGTTACCGCCCCCTGCAGGGCACGTGTTATTGTACAAATCTCCCATCGACGGCGTAGTTACTTGTAATATGACGAACGTCACGGGGATAGACGGTACGAAAGCGGAAGATTTAACGAGCGCGGAGACGGTTTGCCGTAAACAAATGTTACCGATTTTGGCGTTTTTAAGAAAGTACGTTCCCGGCTATAAAAATTGTTATATCGTAGGGAGCGCGTCTTTAATTGGGATACGCGAAACACGGCATTTCAAAGGGCTTAAAACCTTGACGGAGCAAGATATTCTTACTGCGAAACAGTTTGACGACGCCGTCGTGTTTGGCGCGCATTTCAATTTTGACGTACACAATATCACGGGGGCAGGATTGGATAAAACGGGTAGCCAAAAATATTTTAAACAGGAAGGGAGCTACACGATTCCCTACGGTTGTCTTGTACCCGAAAAAATAGACGGATTGCTTTTAGCAGGAAGAAGTATTTCCGGAACGCATATCGCGCATTCCAATTTTAGAGCAATGCCGATTTGTGTGGGAATGGGCGAAGCGACAGGCATTGCCGCGTCTTTGGCGATTAAAGAAAATAAAAAAGTCCGCGACGTAACGGCGCAAGAAATTCAAAAATTCGTTTACAATCAATAAAAATCTTTGGAGAATAAAGAATATGAAAATCCATAAAGAGTTTATTGGGGGGAATATTACAGTCGTTCGGATTGACGGGAAGGACGTTTACTTGGAAAACGAGCTTCGCGATACGACGGTCGATTGGTTTTATTGGGCGTTTTGCGTAGAAGGCGCAGAAGGAAAAACCTTGACTTTCCATTTTCAAAACAACCGTTTAGGGTATTGGGGACCTGCTATCAGTCACGATTTGATGGAATGGCGTTGGCTGAATCAAGTTGGCGATAACGAGTTTACCTATACCTTTCAAAAAGACGAAAAGAAGGTGTATTTTGCCCATAATATGCTTTATTTTCCCGATCGATTCGCTAAGTTTTGTAAAACGAACGACTTAAAGATTGAAGAACTTTGTAAAAGTCGAAAAGGGCGAAGTATCCCTTGCGTGAAAATTGGGAACGGCGCGCGGAGTATTATATTAACGTCGCGACACCATGCGTGTGAAGCCACGGGAAATTACGTATTGGAAGGGGTTTTGAAAGAATTGATTCAAAATCCTATTCAAGGTACGAAGATTTTTTGCGTACCGTTCGTGGATTACGACGGGGTAGTGGATGGAGATCAAGGGAAATCTCGCTACCCGCACGATCATAATAGAGATTACGATTTAGAAACTCCGCCGATTTATCCCGCTACGGCAAAGATTCAAGAATACGCAAAGAAGAACGGTTGCCGTTACGGCTTTGATTTTCACTCCCCGTGGCATAAGGGTGGGGTAAACGATAAAGCGTTTATCGTACAAAATTCTTTTCAAAAGTTAGATCGATTGAACGCTTTTGGCGAAATATTAGAAAAGTGTATGAACGAAAAAGCTTTTCAGTATTCTCACGTAAACGATTATCCGTTTAAAACGAATTGGAACCAAGGTGGTACGCAATTTGCTAATTATATGAAGAAAAGGGAAGAAAATGAATTGGCGTTCACCTTGGAAACAGCGTATTTTGGCGAGAACGGTAACGTGGTAAACCAAGAAAATTTGCCCGAACTTGGCAAATGCTTTGCGCTTGCAATTAAAACGTATACGGAAGAAAAAGAAGGTAAAATCCCTTTGAAAAACTAAGAAACATCTCAATGGAAAGCGGAGAAAAAGAATGATTTATTTTGAAAAAGAAAATCAAACGTTCTATTTGGAAAGTAAGAACGTATCGTATGTATTTTGTGTCCAAAATTTGGGCTTTTTGAACCATTTATATTACGGAAAACGGATTCCAAGGGAAGATCTTTCCTTTAGCGTTTTTACAAAGGATAGAGGGCACGGCGCAAACTTACCGAATAGCGGAAGACGAGAAAGTTTGGATATTTATCACAACGAATGTCCGACGTTCGGCAGAAGCGATTACAGGGAAAGTATGCTTGCATTTTGCGATCATTTAGGTGTTCGCGTGGTGGATTTGAAATACGTTGGACACGAAATTATAAACCAAAAACCGAAACTCAAAGGAATGCCGAGTTTGCGTGGGGGACAAACGCTTATCGTCAAATTGAAAGACGAGAGAATGGGCGCGATCGTGGCGTTGCACTATACCGTTTACGAGAATTTGCCTGTAATTACACGTCATATAGAAGTTTTCAACGAGAGTGAAAACGCTTTCTCGCTAGATAGAGCGTTCTCGTTTTGCATAGATTATCCTGATAAGGAATGGGAGACGATTACTTTGCCTGGCGCGCATTTAAGAGAGCGCGTAATGGATCGGAACAAGCTGATACACGGTACGTTTACGGCGGATAGTAACCGTGGCGTTTCGTCGTCGCAAATGAACCCTTTTTTGGCACTTGTTCGCAAGGATACGAACGAGAACCAAGGGGATGCGTACGGTTTTAACTTGGTGTATAGTGGGAATTTTGCGTTCAAAGCGCACGTCGGGCAAAACGAAGAAGTACGAGTTGTAGGCGGTCTAAACGATTACGATTTCTCATGGGAAGTGAAACCGAACGAAAAGTTTGTTGCGCCTGAAGTCGTTATGGTGTATTCCGACGAAGGCTTTGGCGGAATGAGTAGAGCCTTCCACGATTTATATCGTGACTATTTAATCAACGATAGATTCGTTAAAAAGACAAGACCGATCGTTATTAACAATTGGGAAGCGACGTATTTTGATTTTGATACCGAAAAACTTTGCAAAATCATTGATTCCGTGGCGGGCACGGGGATTGATACGTTCGTGTTGGACGACGGTTGGTTTGGCGTACGAAATCACGACAGATCGGGACTTGGAGATTGGTTTGTCAACTTGAATAAATTACCGCAAGGCTTAACGCCGATTATCCGTCACGCGCATAAAAACGGGTTGAAATTTGGGCTTTGGTTTGAACCGGAAATGGTAAACGGGGATAGCGATTTGTATCGCGCGCACCCCGATTGGGTTATTCACGCAGACGGTATAGAAGCTTGTGTCGGTAGAGATCAGTACGTACTTGATTTAACCCGTAAAGAAGTTTGCGATTATATCGTAAATTCAGTATCAAAAATTCTAAAAGAAAATGAAATAGATTACGTCAAATGGGATATGAACCGTCCTTTGACGGAAAATTATTCGGCTTGGCTTGGTAAAAATAGTAAAGAATTTTCGCATAGATACGTACTCGGTTTATACGATATTTGCGAAAGAATCGTAAACGGTTTCCCGAACGTGTTCTTTGAAGGGTGCGCAAGTGGCGGGTGTCGATTCGATCCTGCAATGCTCTATTATTTCCCGCAAATTTGGACGAGCGACGATTCTGACGCGTATATGAGAACGTTTATTCAATACGGTACGTCGCTTTGTTATCCCGTATCTGCGCAATCTTGTCACGTTTCAGTTTGTCCCAACCATCAATGCGGACGGGTTACGCCGTTCCAGACAAGGGCGGATATCGCGCATTTGGGCGCGACGGGTTACGAACTGGATACGTCAAAATTAGAGCAAAACGAGCTTGGTGAGATTAAAAAACAAGTAGAACAATATAAGGCAATGGAAGATTTGGTGTTGCATGGAGATTTGTACCGTTTGAATAATCCGTTGCAAGAGAATTTGTTTGCGGAAATGCTCGTATCGAAAGATAAAACAAGAGCGATCCTTACGGTGATGCGACCGCTTTGTAAACCAAACGGCGAACGAAGTAAAGTATATCTTAAGGGTTTGGATGAAAACACGGTTTATAACGTAGCGGAACTCGATTTAACGAAAACCGGCGCAACTCTTATGCGCGTAGGTTTAAATATCGGATTCCCTATGGGCGATTTTCAAACCAAAACGTTTACGATCACAAAGGTATCATGATAACGAATATTATGCAATCGAAAGAAAGTAAAGATTTATATAAAACAAGCCGAATTTTATATATTATAGAAGCAAGTTTAGAGTATTTTATTTCCCTACTCGTAACGGGCGCGTATTTAGCGAAAGTGACGGAGGCGATCGGTCTTTCGGATACGTTGACGGGAATTTTAACGTCCTTCGTGTCTTTGGGGTGCGGATTTCAAATTATCGCGATCTTTTTAGCGAACAAACGCCCCGTCAAACGTTGGGTAACGGTACTACATAGCGTAAACCAACTCTTTTTCGCGTTGATCTATCTCATACCGTTTATCGATTTAACAAAAACGCAAAAAACGGTGTTATTCGTCCTGTTCTTGCTCGTTGGGCATATTATCAATAACGTTGTGAACTCTCCCAAAATAAATTGGTTTATGTCGCTAGTAGACGATCATAAACGGGGCAGTTTTACGGCGAGTAAGGAAATGGTGTCCTTGATTGGCGGGATGGTGTTCTCGTTTGCGATGGGCGCGGTAATTGACCGTTTTGAAATGGCGGGCGATCTCAACGGCGCGTTTATCGTTTGCGGAATTAGCGTGTTCGTATTGATGTTACTGCATAGCGCAACGCTAATTTTTTCTAAGGAAAAAGAAAGCTCGGAAGAAGAAAAGATTTCAACAAAACAACTGCTTATAGAATTAATTAAGGATAAAAACCTGTTTAAAGTAATCTTGATTTCGGTGCTTTGGAACGTGGTGAATTATGTGGCGACACCCTTTTACGGTTCGTATCAAATCAAGGAATTGGGATTTAGCATGACGTTCGTTTCAGCTTTATCAGCGGGGTATGCGATCGTGCGGACGATATTTTCTAAGCCGATGGGCAAGTTTGCGGATAAGTATTCGTTTGCGAAGATGTTGAATATCTGCTTTGTGGTTATGCTGGTGGCGTTTGGTTTTAACGTGTTTACAGTACCCGAGAACGGAAAGGTCTTGTATACGATCTATTATATGTTGAATGCGGTGGGTATGGCAGGGATCAATAGCGCGACGATCAATTTGATCTACGATTACGTAGATAAGGAAAAACGGGTAGGAGCGTTGGCGTTAAAGAGTACGCTTGCAGGCTTTGCAGGTTTTTTTACGACACTTGCCGTAAGTCCGTTAGTGTCGCATATTCAAG
>JAFTKR010000059.1 GCA_017453165.1 Clostridia bacterium
AAGGCTTTACGCCGTTATAGCAAAGTTTTTCGTAAATTTCGTCGGAAAGCACGAAAATTTCGTGTTCCTCGCAAACTTTCGCAATCTCTCTCACTTCGTCTTCGGTATACACCGCGCCCGTCGGATTGGACGGGGAATTGAAGATGAGCATTTTCGTTTTGGAGGTGATGGCGTTTTCCAAGTCCTTTGCGGTGAACTTGAACTTGTTTTCCTTTTTCCCTTCGATATATTTCGGTACGCCACCGCAGACTTTTACGACTTCGGGGTAGGTCAACCAATAAGGCGCGGGAATAATCACTTCGTCGCCGTCTTCCAAAATAGCGTAGCAAGCGTTGAAGATAGAATGTTTCGCGCCGTTCGATACGATAATTTGGCTGGGTTCGTAGTCCAAGTTATTATCCGTTTTAAACTTTTCACAAATCGCCTTTCTCAAAGGCAACAAACCGCTCGACGGGGTGTATTTGGTCTTACCCTGATCAAGCGCGGTTTTCGCCGCGTCGATAATATGCCCGGGGGTATTGAAATCGGGTTCGCCTACGCCGAACGAAACGACGTTCTCGCCCGCTTCTTTCATCGCCTTTGCCTTTGCGGAGATCGCAAGGGTGAGCGACGGCGAAATCGACGAAATTTTCGTGGAAATCCTATTCTTCATAACTTTTCTCCTGTATTCTTTGTTTAATCGCTCTCTATTGTACCTTGTTTTCAAAAATAATGCAACCCTTTTTATAAGCTTTTCAAAAGAATTATCGAAAATTTTATAAAATACGGTAAAATTGATTTGTTTTTTCGATTGGTTGCGTTTCCTTTTTTTGATATAAGCAGGGGGAAAGGGGGATTTTGCATAAAAATAAAAAAAATTTTGGATTTTATAAAAAAATTTTTGTCAAAAGTCTTGAAATTCGTTGAAAAATTTGGTAGAATAGTATAAACCCGAAGAAAAGAATTCGGTCTTCAAAAATTCAATATAAAAATCGGGAGGATTTTAATATGATTAAAGTAATTTACGGTTCCAAAGGCACGGGTAAGACGAAGATGTTGATCGACGCGGCGAACGCGGCGGTTGAAAAGGCGAAAGGCCATCTCATTTTCATTACCGATACGAAACGGGGGATGTATGATTTGGAACGAGACGTTCGCTTTATTGACGTAAGTGATTACGACATAGCAGGCGAATCCGCGCTTTGCGGTTTCGTGAAAGGTGTTATCGCGGGCAACCACGACAACGAGTACGTATATATCGACGGCGTCGTTCGTATTGCTGGCAAACCCGCAAACGAACTTGCAGCGTTCTTCTATATGCTTGAAAAAGTTTCCGTAACGAACAATCTTACCATTACGGTTTCCATTTCCGCGGCAAAAGAAGAATTGCCTGATTTCATTACGAAGTATCTTTAATCTTTGTAATACGCGAAATAGCGTGACGAACAAGTCGGGCGTTTTTTCGCTCGGCTTGTTTTATTTTTATTGTCATAGTATAATAAACCGTGGGCGAAATTCGTACCGCGGGAATAAAAACGAGTAGGTGAAATATGTATTTTATTAGTACGCGAAGTGGCGAATGTGTGACGGGCGCGGAAGCGATCGTAAAAGGGCTTGCGAGTGACGGCGGATTGTTCGTGCCTGAAAAGTTCCCTGAGATTACGAGAGACGAACTAAATAAAATGGCGGAGATGAACTACCCCGAACGCGCGGCATTCGTGCTTAATAAGTATTTGGACGATTTGGGGGAAGACTTCTTAAAAGAAGCTTGTGAAAAGGCGTACTCCACTTTTGAAGGGGACGATCCTGCTCCCCTTGTTCGCGTGAACGAAGGCTTGTATATTCTCGAACTTTACCACGGCCCGACGTGCGCCTTTAAGGATATGGCGTTGACCGTTCTTCCCTATCTTTTAAAACGTAGTTTGGAAGTGACGGGTAGTAAAGACGACGTACTTATTCTCGCCGCAACGAGCGGTGATACGGGCAAAGCGGCTTTGGAAGGGTTTAAGAACGTAAAAGGCACGAAAGTAGCGGTGTTCTTCCCCGACGAAGGGGTGGCGAAAATGCAACGCTTGCAAATGTGCACTCAAAGCGGAAACAACGTATACGTGGCGGCGGTAAAGGGAAATTTCGACGACTGTCAACGCGCGGTCAAGAACCTGTTTGCCGACGAAGCGTTCAACGCAGGGTTGAAAGAAAAAGGGGTTTGCCTTTCCAGCGCGAATTCCATTAATTTCGGTCGTCTTGCTCCGCAAATCGCGTACTATTTCTCGGCGTATATCGACCTTGTGACGTCCGAGCAAATCGAAGTCGGCGACGAAATCGATTTCGCCGTACCGACGGGAAATTTCGGGGATATCTTGGCAGGTTGGTACGCAAAACAAATGGGCTTACCCGTAAGACGGTTGATTTGCGCGTCGAACAGAAACCGCGTTCTTGCAGACTTCTTTACGACGGGTTCGTACAACGTAAAACGTAATTTCTTCCGTACCATGTCCCCGTCTATGGACATTTTGATTTCGTCGAACTTGGAGCGTTTGCTCTTTGAAATGAGCGGTAGAAAGGCGGACGTTATCAAAACGCGGATGGAAAATCTCGCGAAGAACGGGGAATATTCGATCACGCAAACCGAACTTCAAAAAATCAAGCAAGATTTCTACGGCGGATACGCCACGGAAGACGATACCGTTGAAGCAATGTACGATATTTTTGAAGAATACGGATACGCGATGGACACGCACACGGGCGTCGCAGTTGCCGTTTCAAACGTATATAAAGAAAAGGAAGTGGACGAAAAGGACGACACACCGCTAATCGTACTTTCCACGGCGAACCCGTACAAATTCCCGCAAGACGTATTGTACGCTCTTTCGGGGAACGACGTCAAGGACAGTTTCAAAGGGGTAAAGCGTTTGAATTTATTGACGGCAATGAAACCGCCGAAAGCGCTTACGGAGCTTCGGTACAAGCCGTTGCGGTTTAAGACGACGCTCCCGAACGATTTAAAGAAGATGAGCGCGTCGGTCTTGGATTTCGTGGACGGAAACATCGTTCCCGAACCTGCAAGCGAAAAGTAAATAGAATCGATTTTTTATCCAAATTTTGTTAATTCGGTGATAAAATCCGTTATTTCTTGTGAATAGCGGATTTTTTGTTTGCCTTTTACATTTTCAAGTGTTATAATAATATAGTGAAGGGTTATACTCTAAAAAGCTACGTTTTTACGAACGGCTAAAAATAAAGCATAGCCTTTTAGAAAAAGGCAAACAATAAGGGAGAAGGTATGTTCGGGTACGTTCGGGCGGATTTTCCGTATTTATTTATCAAAGACGACGTTCTATATAAAGCGATGTATTGCGGAGTTTGTAAAGGGATTGGGGAAACCTGCGGGCATTGCGCGCGAATGGGGCTTTCCTACGACGTGACCTTCCTTTCCGTACTTCTTCATAATATTTTAGGAATCGACGTCAAAATTGAAAAGGGGCATTGCTTAACCCACCGCATCCGCAAAAAACCGATGGCGGAAGTGGACGAGTTGACGAGAAAGCTCGGCGCAGTCAATACCGAACTCGTCTACTATAAATATACCGACGATATACAAGACGGAGATAGGGGACGCGGAAAACGGTTGTGGTTTGTATCTGGGCATAAAAAGGTCTTGAAAAAATATCCCGAAATCAACCAAATTATCGCGAAGAATTTGGCGGAACAGGAAAAGACGGAAAAATCGGGTACGGAGAGCGTCGATCGGGCGGCGGACGCAACTGCGACCATGCTTGCCGAACTTTCCGATTATCTTTTGGAAGATAAGAAAACGGAACACACACGCGCGCTCTTTTACGCGTTGGGGAAATGGATTTACCTGATAGACGCGCTCGACGATTACGATAAAGACAAGAAAAAAGGCGCGTACAATCCCTTTCTTTTGAGCTATCATTCGGCGAACAAAAAAGAGCTTATCAAAGAACACGGTCAGGACGTAGAGTTTATTTTCCACACCTTGTTCTACTCAATTCGAGAGAACGCATCGAAAATCAAATTCCATTTTAATCGGGATTTAACGGATAACGTATTGCTTCGCGGATTGCCTGCCATGACCAAACGGATTGCGTCGGGGCTTTCCTGTAAAGGCTACGGAAAAATGTAAGAAGAAAGTTAAGGAGTGAGTATGAAAGAATACTATAAAATTCTCGGCGTGCCGGAAACGGCGTCGGACGAACAAATTCGCGAAGCGTATTATCGCTTAAAAGGCAAGTATATGGAAGACCGTTGGCAGGACGGCGAAGCGGGCAACGAAGCCGCAAAAATGCTCAATAAGCTCGAAACGGCGTATAACGAAATCCGCGCTTCGAGAGAACAAAAGGCGCAAAACACCGAAGGACAAAGCGCGTTTGAAAAGGTTTCCGCTTGTTTGAAGAACGGAGATTTATCGGAAGCTCAACGGCTTTTGGACGATTTCAACGAACGTAGCGCCGAATGGCACTATTTGCAAGCGGTCGTTTTCTATAAAAAGAATTGGGAAAACGAGAGCAGAAAACAACTGGAAATCGCTATGCAAATGGATCCTACGAACGTCAAATATCGCGAAGAGTATAATAAGCTTAAAGCAAAAACGGACTATAAGAACACTGAGAATCCGTATAATAAGCAGGGGGATCGCCAAAATCCCTATTCTTCCGAACCGCAAGGTCAACACGGCTCTTACGAAGATCCGCAAATGGGCGGAAACGCGTGTTCGGAATGTATTTCCTGTTGCTATACCTATCTTTGCGTGGACTGTTTGTTCTCGCTTTGTTGTGGTTGTCGGTAAGTAGAGTATGAAGAAGTTTACGGCGTATGAAATCGCTTTGTCCGCGCTCTCCTGCGCGTTTTGCGTTCTATTTTTAACGCTTGGCGCGTACGTGGAGATCTTGCGGTTTACGGGCTATCTTTTTGCCAGCGCGTCGCTTCTTTTACCGCTTGCCAAAAAGAGTTATAAAGGGTACGTACTAGCGTACATAGGAAGCTCGGTGCTTGGATTTATTTTCGTAGGGGGCAGGTTTTTCGAACTGTTGCCATTCGTGATGTTCTTTGGGTTGCATCCGCTTGTAAACGAACTGCAACTTCGGACGAAACTCAATACCTGGGTGGCTTGTTTTCTCAAAGCGTTGTGGTTTGACGGGACTATGTACGTGATTTGGCGGTTTTTGTTCGGAATGGAATCCACGTTCCCGATTGTCGATCGGTATATTCTTCCGATTATATTGATTTTGGGTACGGGGTTTTTCGTCTTTTACGATTATACGTTGTATAAAGCGCGTGGCGCAGTCAACGAAATCGCTTGTCGGTTTATGAAGTAAGGATAAAATCTCA
>JAFTKR010000010.1 GCA_017453165.1 Clostridia bacterium
ATCGTAACAGGTCCGTCGTTGTATTGTTCGATCTTCATATCCGCGCCAAATATGCCCTTTTTCACAATCACGTCATACGCCTGCAACGCACGCACAGCGTATTCATACAGCGGCTCGGCTTTTTCAGGACGTTCCGCAAGCGTGAAAGAAGGACGGTTTCCATGCGACGCGTCGCCGTATAACGTAAATTGCGAAACCAACAAAACTTCGCCACCCACGTCCTTCACCGACAAATTCATCTTTCCGTTTTCGTCCTCAAAAATACGCAGACCTGCTATTTTTTTTGCGATATAATCGGCTTCTTTTTCCGTATCGCCGTTTTTGATACCCAAAAACACCGTTAAACCAAACGGAATCCCCGAAATCAATTCACCATTTACCGACAAAGTCGTTTTTTGCACTCTTTGCACGACTGCTCTCATTTTTTACACCTCACACGCTTTTATTCTACGTTTATTACAGCCATATTCATTTGCGGCTTGCACGACAAAACGCAGGATAGAATTATCCTGCATTTTTATCGTTATTTAATTCAAAGAAAAGTTGGTACGGATCGATTAAACGCGGCTCATGTATTTGCCCGTTCTCGTATCGATACGGATCGTTTCGCCTTCTTCAACGAACATAGGCACCTGAACGGTTGCACCCGTTTCTACCTTCGCGTTCTTCATAACGTTGGTAGCCGTGTTGCCCTTAACGCCGGGTTCTGCTTCGATAACTTTAAGTTCTACGAAGTTTTCAGGTTCTACGGAGAACGCCTTACCGTACAAGAACTTCACGGTAACCGTGTCGTTTTCTTTAATGTACTTAAGCGCTTCTTCTACTTGATCGTAAGAAAGCATTTCTTGATTGTATTCTTCGTCCATGAAAACGTAGAATTCACCGTCGTAGTAAGAATAGGTCATCTTCTTCGTTTCCACTTGCGCCGTTTCAAGTTTTGCCGTAGGGTTGAAGGTTTCGTTCGAAAGAACTTGACCTGTTACTACGTTCTTCAAGGTCGCTCTTACGAACGCCGCGCCCTTACCGGGTTTTACGTGTTGGAAATCGGTAACGGTGTAAACGCCACTCTTATACTCGAAAGTAACGCCCTTACGAATATCGCCTGCCAAAATTTGTGCCATACAATTTATCTCCTTGTATTTCTTTTTCTTAATCTATCTAAAACGCCTAAACCACGAATACCCATTACAGGATCACGAGATTTCGATTCGTTTTATACATAAAACTTTTTATTTTTCCGTTCTCTAAGCATACCGTATCTTCAATTCGGATCCCGAACTGACCAACTACGTATACCCCTGGCTCGTCGGAAAATACCATGCCGTCTAAAAGCGGAACTTCACCACGCGGACCGACCGACGGCGCTTCGTGCACGTTCAAACCGATCCCGTGTCCCAAAGAATGGGTGAACAGTTCCCCGTAGCCTTGCGTCTTTAAATACTCTCTTGCAATCCCGTCTACGTCCTTGCCCGTCATGCCCGCTTTCGCTTCCGTTTTTACAAGTTCGTGCGCTTTCAATACGGCGTTATACGCTTTTTTAAATTCTTCGTGCTTGCCGTCGTCGCCGAACAAGAAGGTACGCGTAATATCCGAACAGTACCCGTTTACTCTGCAACCGAAATCGATTAAAATTTCGTCGCCAAAAACGAGTTTCGTCGTCCCCGTTTCGTGATGGGGCACGGCGGCGTGCGCGCCGAACGCCACGATCGTCGGAAACGCCAAGCCTTGCGCGCCAAGTTTGCGCATATTGTATTCAAGTAGAGCCGCAACTTCCGTTTCCGTCATGCCTTCCTTGATTTCGGGCAAGAGCGCCAAAAACGCGTCTTCCGCAATCTCACAAGCCTTTTGGATACAGGAAAGTTCGTAACTATTTTTCACCGAAGTCGCTTCGTCGAACGCCGAATCGATATCTACGAGTTTCGCGCCTGCCTTTTCCAACGCCAAAAACTCAATATGCGGAGTCCAAACGAAAGAAACCCCGACCGATTCGTAACCTGCCAATCTCGCTAAAACTTCTTTTTGGCTATACAAAACGGGGGTTACGTCCGAGCCTTTAAAAAATTTTTCCGCCGCTTCGATATACCGTCTATCGGTATAAAAGGTCGTACCCGTTTTATCCACAATCGCGCAACCGTTCTCCGCTTCAAAACCTGTCAAATACCGAAGCAAATGTTCACAGGAAACGTAGACAGCGTCTACTTTTGAAAGTTCTAATACTTTTTTTCCGTTCGTAACGATCATCTTAAGCTCCTTTGCCTTTCTATTGTAGCAAAAATTTCCGCGTTCGTCAACTATACGGCGCGTTTCCGTCTAAAAAAATCCTTAAAAACAGAGGATTTTCTTTCTATTTCCAAAAAAACCTAAGCAAGCCTTATAGAGAAAGGTAAATTTTCTTCATTTCAAAGGCTTCTTCGATTTGTTTCCCCGCCGACTCGCTGACGATATACGGCTCTAATTTCAAATCCTTTAAAGCGATTGCAAGCGGTTCAAAATCCGGACCGTAGACGGTATCGTCAAAGGTCAAATGTTTAATTTCCCCTTTTGACGAATACATGATTTTTGAAAAATGCACGTGGAAATTTTTCATACGTTCGTAGCCGAGTTTTTCGATCATGTACTCCAATCTCGCTTTATAGTCTTGAACGGTTTTTAACGAGCCTTGTTCTCTCGCATTGACGTGTCCGAAATCCACGCAAGGCGTGAACACGGGATCAACCGAACAAAACGCCGTCACTTCTTCCACCGTGCCGATCTGCGCAAGTTTTCCCATCGTTTCAGGACAAAAAATCATATCTTCAAGCGCGTTAAGATAGATATAATCGCGTAAGACTTTCAAACGTTCTAACGTTAAACCAACGGCGTCTTCTCTCGTCGCTTTGCCCTGCGCCGCAGGATGGAACACCACGCGTTTCCCGCCCATGAGCTTACACGCCTTCGCGCTGTCGAGTACGTAACCGTAAGATTTCGCCACCATCTCGTCGTCGGGATTTGCAAAATTGATAAAGTAGGGAGCGTGTACGGAAATTTCCACGCCTTGTTCTCGAAAGGCATCGCCGATCGAGATCGCTTTCGCTTCCGTCATTCTCACCCCACGGCCAAAGGAATACTCAAAGCAGTCCAAGCCGTATTCTTTTACGAAAGAAGCCGATTCTTCCGTATGCGAATAACCCGCCGCGTAAAAACTTTCCGAATTTCCGCTTGGTCCGAATTTAATCATTTTCCATCACTCTCCTTACGTCTTTTTCTAATTGTATTTTTAAACCTTCTACGCTTTCAAATTTTTGGATCTCACGAAGCCAAGACACGAACTCTATCGTAATTTCTCGTCCGTACAGGCTACCCGTGTACGAGATGAGATGGGTTTCCGTCAAAATCGTATCGTTGGAAAACGTCGGTCTTGCGCCGTAGTTCGTAATCCCTTTATAAGTCGTTCCGTCCACCGTCACTCTCGTTTCGTACACACCGAGTTTTAAAGGAAATTTTTCCTTCGGATACAACACGTTCGCCGTCGGGAAACCAATCGTTCTGCCGATCTTTCGATCTTCAACGACTTTTCCCGTCAAAAAGAACCGTTCGCCCAACAATCGGTTTCCGTTTTCCACGTCGCCGAGCCGTAAATACTCTTTCACAAGCGACGAACCGACCTTTTCTTTACCGTCGTACAAAAGTTTTTCGACGTACACGGGTACGCTCGAAATTTCTTTTAAACGGTTCACGTCGCCAAGAGCGCCTGCGCCGAAACGGAAATCTTCTCCGCAAACGAAAGCCTTCACGTTGCAATTTTCTTCCAAAAGGGAAATAAACGATTCAGGGGAAAGATCTTTAATTTCTTGGAAGGGAAGTTCCAAACAAAAATCAATTCCCAAGTTTGAAAACATCCGTTCCCGCTCCGAAAAGGTAAACAGGCTTTGCGAAAGTTTTCCACCGCCGATCGTCATTATCCCAATGGAAAGATTCAGTGTTTTTGCGCGCGCTAAAAGTCGTCTATGCCCGATATGTAGGCCGTCGAATCCGCCGAGCAAGACGACGCACCCCTCCGAATTTTGCAGTTTTGATAAAGGAATTTTCTTTAACATAATTTCGTCTTAATTTTCGCAAATCCGTTCTTGACTTCCACAATTCCGTAAAATTCGTCTTCACGGTAAAATTTATAAAGCCCGTCTTTTGCATCCGTTTCAATCGCTACCCCGTCGAAAATTTTATACGCTTTCGGCGAAATTAACTCTAATTTTGGAAATGGCAATACCGTGTCCGTGGGGATCACCGATTCCGCGATATTTTCTTCCGTTAAATCATCGATAGATAGCGCGTTTTCGAGCGTAAAAATTCCGCTTTGCGTACGGCGCAACTCACTCATTAGCCCTTGCGTACCGCACGCAATCGCAATATCACGGGCAAGCGAACGGATATACGTACCCCCACCGCATACGATTTTGAAAAGATAGGCGTTTTCCCGTTCCTTCGACGCGCCTAAACACTCGATACCGTGTACGACGATTCGTTTCGGGGGAAGCGAAAATTCCACACCTGCCCTAGCCAAATCGTATCCGCGCCGTCCGTTAACGTTCTTCGCGCTATACTTGGGCGGAATTTGATCCAACTCGCCGATAAACTTTGGTAACACTGCCGTTATTTCACTTTCCGACGGAACGAGTCCACCTTTCACGATCTCTCCCGTACGATCGAGCGTATCAGACGTTTCACCAAAGGTAAATTCCGCAAGATAAGTTTTTTGTTTTTCTAAAAAATAATCGAAGAGCCTTGTCGCATTCCCCACGCCAACGGGCAAAACCCCGCTTGCAAGCGGATCAAGCGTACCCATATGTCCGCAGGGTACGCCTGAAAGCCATTTTATACGGTTCACCATCGCGGACGACGTCACGCCCGACGCCTTATCTACGTTGATAAACCCAAACCGTTTAACTCGAATCTCTCTTTTCACAAAAACACCTTAACGCAATTCTACGCCGAGTTTAAATTTCAAGTTGTTCAAAATTTTCTTGACGAATCCGTCCAGCGTTTCCGTCGTGAACGCCTTTTCCGCCGTTGCGTCAGGGGTAAAGGTAAGATTGAACGCCATACTCTTTTTACCAGCAGGCACTTGTCCACCGCGATATACGTCGAAAAGTTTTACTTTCGTTACGTACTTGCAAGAATGTAACAAAACTTCTTCTACGTCTGCGCAAGTCAATTTTTCGTCTACGATAAGCGCAAGGTCGCGATCGATCGCAGGGAATTTCGGTAAATTCGTATAACGAATTCTATCGTCCATTTCCGATTCCAAAGCCGACAAATCAAGTTCGCCAAGATATACCTTTTTATCAAGACCGAGCGAGAGCGCGATCGCAGGATCAAGCTCGCCGATCACGCCGACCGATTCTTTTCCAAGCATCACGTTCGCGGAAACACCGGGGTGCAGGTACGGCTTTTCCGCTCTTTCATAGCCGAAATTCACGTGGAAGATCTCCGCGATCTTTTCGACTGTGCCTTTTAAATCGAAGAAGTCGTTTTTTCCGCCCCATACGCCAAGTACGAGCCGTTTTCTCTCAATCGGTTGGGTAGCGACGGGGATTTCGTTCGGGAAATAAACGTTCGCTACTTCAAACTCCCTACCAACGTCGTTTCCACGGCGGATATTCCGCACTGCGTTCATGAGCATGGACGGCGCAAGGAAGGTACGCATTACTCCCAACTCTTCGCTGATCGGATTCAAAATCTTGACCGCGTTCCGTTCCGTCGCATCCGTAGGCAATTTCATCAAATCGAAATCTTTTACCGAATAGAAAGAATAGTTATACGCTTCTAAATATCCTTGACCGCAAAGCACGTTCTTTAAGTGCAATTCTCTCTTTTGCGTATCCGTCAAGCCACCGCCCGTTACGCTTGCTTTTTCCAAGAACGTGGGCGTGATGTGTTCGTAACCGTACATACGGATAATTTCTTCCGCCAAATCGGGATATCCGTCTACGTCGTCGCGATAACCGGGGATTTCTACCGTCAATTGATCGCCTTGAATTTGCGGTTTAAAATTCAATCTCGTCAAAATACCGAGAATTTCTTCGTTGGGAACGCTAATCCCCAAAAGTCCGTTGATTTTTTGAATACTTGCCGTCATGGTACGGGGTGCAAGCGAGAGCGCGCATACGTCTTGTTTTACGTTCGTGACCGTACCGCAACCCATTTCTTGCATCAGCGACAACGCGCGCGCCATGCCGTACGCGTTAGTGTACGCGTCCACACCCTTTTCAAAACGGAAAGACGAATCGGAAGACTGACCGAGCGCGCGAGAGGTCTTTCTTACGTTATCCCGCGCAAACTTCGCCGATTCAAAGAACACGTTTTTCGTCGTCGGTTTAATTTCACTATTCAATCCACCCATAATCCCTGCAAGCGCAACGGGCTTTTCCCCGTCGCAAATCACGAGATTTTCCGTGGTAAGCGTAAATTCTTTCTCGTCAAGCGTGACGATCTTTTCCCCCGCCGTCGCTCTACGAACGACGATCTTTCTACCCGCAAGCTCGTCCGCGTCGAACGCGTGCATGGGTTGTCCCATTTCCAAAAGCACGAAGTTGGTAACGTCCACGACGGGTGAGATCGAACGAAGCCCCGAAAGCGCCAAACGCTTTCTCATCCACGCAGGCGTTTCCACGTTCGCAATATTTTCTACGTAATGCCCTACGTATCTCGGGCAAAGATCGGGCGCTTGCACTTCTACCGCCACGGGCAAAGCGTTCGTATTCGATTCTACGTAAGCGTAGTTCGGTTCTTTCAACGGCTTTTTCAAAACCGCCGCCACTTCTCTTGCAATCCCCAATACGCATTGACAATCGGGGCGATTCGCCGTAATGGAAATATCGAAAATCCAATCGTCCAAGCCTACGATTTTCTTAATATCTTCGCCCACGGGTACGTCCTTTTTTAAATCGAGAAGTCCGTTCAATTCCGCGCCGGGATAGTAATCGTCGTTGATACCGAGTTCTTCTCCTGAACAAAGCATACCGAACGATTCCACCCCACGAAGTTTCCCTTTTTTAATCTTTTTCACGCCGTCGGGATTCTTTTCAAGCATTCTCGGATCGCTTTCAACGACCGTCGAATTGTCGAGCGCGCAGGGCGTTTTCATCCCCACGTACACGTTGGGCGCGCCCGTTACGATTTGAATTTCACGTCCGTATTCTTCTCCGCAATCCACGACGCAAATTTGCATATGATCGCTATCGGGGTGGGGCGTCAACGCCTTTACTTCCCCAACGACGACTCTATTTATTTTACTCCCTAAATAGGACAATTCTTCCACTTCAAAACCGCAAGAAAAGAGTTTTTCCGCAAGTTTTTCGGCGGAAACGTCGATATCTACGTAATCTTTTAACCAACTGAAAGCTACTTTCATGATGTTTTCTCCTTTAACGCAATCTTACTCTTCAAACTGTTTCAAGAACCGCGTATCGTTCTCAAACAACGTCTTGATATTGTTGATGCCGTATTTGAGCATGGCGATACGTTCTACCCCCATACCGAACGCAAACCCCGTATATTCGTCGGGATCGACACCGCAGTTTTCAAGCACGTGGCGGTTGACCATACCTGCGCCGAGCACTTCGATCCAGCCCGTACCCTTACACAAGCGACAACCCTTACCACCGCATTCCGAACAACTTAAATCGACTTCCACGCTCGGTTCGGTAAACGGGAAATAGGAAGGACGGAGCCGAACTTTCGTCGCTTCCGTAAACATCTTTCTCGCAAACTCCGCAAGCATCCCTTGCAAGTCGCAAAGGGTAATCCCCTTATCAACGACCAACCCCTCCATTTGATGGAACATAGGCGAGTGCGTGGCGTCGTCGTCCGAACGGAACACGCGACCGGGCGAAAGGATCTTGATCGGTGGCGTTTCTTTTTCCATAACGCGGATCTGCCCTGCCGAAGTTTGCGTACGAAGCAATAAATTCTCCGCGAGATAGAAAGTATCTTGCATATCTCTTGCAGGGTGGTCTTTCGGGGTATTGAGCGCGGTAAAGTTATAGTAATCGGTTTCAATTTCCGGACCTTCAAAGACTTTAAACCCCATACCCGCAAAAATATCGATCAATTCGTTTTTTACGAGCGTAATGGGATGCAACGCGCCCTGTTCACGAGTTTTACCAGGCATCGTAATATCGATTCTTTCCGACGCGTATTTTTGTTCCATTTCCTTTTGGCGTACGACGACGGCGCGCGCCTCAAACTTTTCTTCCATGCTTTGTTTAAACTCGTTCACGATTTTTCCAAACGTCGGACGGTCTTCTTTGGGCAAATCTTTCATCCCGCTCATAACCGTTTTGAGTTCGGCTTGGAACTTGAGTTTAAGCTCGTACAACGATCTACTCGTTTCTACGACTTCCATTGCGCTTTCAATTTCAGCGCGCAATCCTTCGATTTTCTCTTTCATAAGTATTTCTCCTTATTTATGCTCTTTTTCAAAAAAATAAAGCCCTGCAAGCAAAACTGCTTACAGGGCGAACCAAGTCGCGATACCACCTGACTTCACGACGGAAAACCCGTCGTCTCATTTCTCGCTATTACGCGCGAACCGCGTCGCCGACTACCCGTAAAAACGCTCCCCGACGAAGCTCCAAAGTGAAAGGGTAAACTTTTCCGAATTTGCGTCTTTCAGCCACGAACGCAATCTCTTTCAATCGGTTGCCAAAGCCACCCGCTTTTTCATTGCCTTTATACGATTTTTTCTATTATATCTTTTTCCAAAGAAAAAGTCAATTATTTTTCTTTAATAAATCGCGAATCTCTTCCAACAATTTGGTATTCGCATTCGCTTTCGCTTCGGCGATCGCCGCTTCGTTTGCCAGCCGTTCCGCTTCCGCTTTTTCCGCCGCTAATTTTTCTTCTTGCGCGCGTTTCTTTTCTTCTTCAATCTTTGCGATTGCCTGTTCTTTCGTCAAGCCTGCTTTGCGATATTCCCGAATTCGTTTTTTCAAGTTCTTTTCTTTTTCCGCCCCTTCTACGAGATGATCGCTTGCTTCGGAAAGCCTGTTCATAACTTTCACGATCGTAAAGAGCACGAACGCAATCAAAAGGAAATTGATAATTGCATTAATAAACGCGCCCCAATCGATATAGATGGAATTGGCAAGATCGAGCGCCCCTTCCGCCGTTTCCGCGCGAATTAAAATCGTATACACGTCGCTCAACGCGTCTTTCCCCAAAATAACCGCAAGCAATGCGTTCGTCAAGGGTTTTAAAATAAAATTACTCATCCCGTTTACGATCGCCGTAAACGCGCCACCGACGATAACACCGACGGACATATCCAACACGTTTCCGCGCGTGATAAACTTCTTAAACTCTGCGAAAAAGCCTTTCAGCTTTCCACCCTTTTCTTTTGCCATAAAAAATCTCCTTTTCCGTATTTCGTAAGGTTTCTTACCCTTACATTTTACCACGGTAAAGAAGATTTTGTCAAGAATTTCAACGATTTTTTATTTTGTAATTTTTTACTGTAATTGTTTACTCGTCCCTGTTAAGCAAATCGGTCAAGGTATAAACTACTTCTAAAAGCTCTGAAAGCGACGTTTTTACACGGCTTCGGGTTTCTTTACGCAATAAGCATACCGACGCGCGAGCGTATAACGTAAGCAAATTTTCCGCGCACAAACGCATATCCCAAAGGCTATCGTATTCGTTTAACGTGATTTCTCTTTTCTCTAATTTCATTCTTCTTTCTCTCCTTGTTCGTTATTCGAATTTTCCGTTCCGCTCGTACCTGCCCCGTCCGTTTCACCCGTAAGCAACGCTAAAAAGCCTTGCGCCGTTTGTTCTCTTTCCGTCGCCAATTCCGCCATCGTTTCCGCAAGCGCTTGGTCCGTTAAAAGTCGAGCGTAAATTTTCGCCTTTTTTACGAACAGGTTTTCAAGTTCGATTATTTGCTCCAACGCTCGATATTCCAAGGTTAATTCCTCTTTCAATCCGCTTTCTTTGCAATTTTCATCTCTTTGCATAAAAAAATCCCCCTTTCTCTCGCAGTATGCGAAAAAAAGAAGGAATTATCCTAATTTTCTTATTTTTTAATGGGTTCCGTATTCCCGTTGTTATGTTTATAAAAATCGCAAAAAACGTTCAAAGTACAACTTCCGCAGTTCGGGCGCTGGGAATGACAAACCTTCCGACCGTGATAAATGAGCCAATGATGAGCTTTCGACCAATCGGACTTTGGAATCGCTTTATTCAGCCCTTTTTCCACTTCTTCAGGCGTTTTTCCTTTCGCAAGTCCCAAACGGTTACTCACCCGAAATACGTGTGTATCGACGGCGATCGCATCTCCGCCAAACGCCACCGAATACACGACGTTCGCCGTCTTTTTGCCCACTCCTGCAAGCGTCATTAAGGCTTCGATCGTATTAGGCACTTGCCCTGCGAAACGTTCTACGATATCTTTAGACGCCGAAAGAATATGTTCCGCTTTCATGCGATAAAATCCGCAAGAGAAAATATAACTTTCCAGCTCCTTTTGCGTGAGCGTCAACATGGCTTCGGGGGTGGAATATTTTTCAAACAACACCGCCGTGACCTTGTTCACCCGTTCGTCCGTGCACTGCGCCGATAAAACGACCGCTACCAACAGTTCGTAAGGCGTTGAGTACTTTAACGCAGGTTTTGCATCGGGATATAAATTTTTCAATTCGGCTAACGTCGCCGTTTTGGCTTTCGTATTCATAATGATAGTATACCACAAATCTTCCGTTCATTGCAACCGTTCTTAAGGAAAATTTAGCGGTTTTATTTACGCAACCTTGACTAAACCGTTCTATGGTAGGGAGTAACGACCATGCGCCCTGCCTGAAAATCCGTTTTATAAAAGCCTTTAAAGGTGGAATATCTCGTTGCGACGAGTACGGCTTTCGCGCGTACGAAAAGTCGTTCGTCGAACTTTACGCAAAGCCCGCAACCGATTTTCGCTTCTTTGGGCGTAGGCACGGTCTCCGCCATAATCCCGTAATTTTTTAAACGCATCGCGTAGTCGATACTTTGCGATCTCGAACGAAATACTGCAAGAATCATCATTTTCGTCATACCGTCCTTTTCTTTAGAATAGTATATTGTATGACTTTCTCGAAAAAAAGGTGATAGCATGATTTATTTTGACAACGCCGCCACGGGCGGTAGAAAACCAGATAGAGTCCTTTCCGCCGTACAAGGCGGAATCCGTACCTGCGCGAATCCGGGTAGAAGCGGACACCAACTCTCCCTTTCTTGCGCGAATCTCGTACAACGCTGTCGCGACCTTTTATCCGACTATTTCGACGGCTACGGATACGAACGGACGATTTTTACGAAAAACTGCACGGAAGCGCTCAATCTCGCCATCTTCGGCGGACTTAAGAAAGGCGATCACGTCGTCACGACTTGTTTAGAGCATAACTCCGTACTCCGTCCCCTTGCCTATCTACAAAAAACGGGCGTGATTACGTACGACGTTTGCCCGCTTCTCAACGGGGATATCACGCCAAACCAAATCTTACGGCTAATTCGCCCGAACACCAAGCTCGTAATCCTTACTTCTGCATCCAACGTAACGGGAAAGCGCCTACCCGTGTACGAGATCAAGCGCGTCTTACCCGAAAAAATCCTACTCGTGTGCGACGGCGCGCAAGGCGCGGGACACTTTCCAATTTCCATGCAGGATTGGGGGATCGACGCGCTTGCTTTGGCGGGACATAAGGGCTTATTCGGGATACAGGGCAGTGGCGCGCTACTTCTATCTGAACGATTCACACCCGAACCCCTACTTCGTGGCGGAACGGGATCTATGAGTCTGGATTTAGAAATGCCGAACTTCTTACCCGACGCTTTGGAATCGGGCACTCTTTCCTATCCCGCAATTCTTTCTTTATACGAAGGTGTACAGTATTTGCAAGCGCACGGACGGGAAATGGAACGACGGATCTACCAATTAACCTGTTATCTTTGCGAAAAATTACGACAAACTACGGCGTATAAAACGTACTCCACGCCAAACGAATGTGGAATCGTCGCATTCGCCCATAAAGAACTACAATCGGAAATAATCGCGCAAATTTTATCCAACGACTTCCAAATCGCCGTTCGTGGCGGATATCACTGCGCTCCGCTTGCCCATCGCGCTTTCAAGACGACGGACGGTGGACTCGTACGCGTATCTTTTTCCCATTGGAATACGGAAAAGGAAATCGACGAGTTAGTTTTTGCGTTACGAAAAATCCACGAAAGTTTTGAAAAAGGAAATCTTCAAGCTTAAATATTCTTTAATTTTTGCGCGATTTCCTGCAATTTTTTGCGCTGAAAACCATTTAGCATGGGAGAAAACTGCGCGTAAAAAGCGTCGATATCGTCATTCGTAAGCGTTCCCGCGCGTTTGGCGTTTTCCGCTTGCGCGAGAATGTTTCGCATCATTTCCAAACTGCTTTTCCCTTCGTAGGCGCTTGCAATTTGTTTGGTCAATTCTTCGATCCCGACCGTTTCTTGATTTTTCGCTTGGTGAACGCCTTGTTTTTCTTGTGGGTTCTGCGTCGTTTGATTGGGCGTATAGTCCTTAAAACTTTTCATAAAAAATTCTCCTTTTTTCGTTTTTGGAAAACCCTTGCTACTATTCTATGTCGGGAAGAAATTTTTCGACACGCCAACGCATATATTGATGGTATGGAACTACTTTTTCTTTTCTTTTTATATTACCTGTCGCAAAACCCGAAATTTTCAGAGAGTATGAAACCCATTCTCGGCAGTTTAAAGGATTCGGAAGAAATGCTCAAATTTATGAACGAGCTTTCGCAGTTCTCGAAAATGTTCTCCTCCACAGAACAAAAAACGCAACCAAAACAGGACGGCAATCCACAAACTCCCCCACCGCCACCGCCGAGAAACGAGCCACAAAAACAAGAAACGGAGAAAAAGGACGAAAAAAATCCGCAATCCCCGACTTCGGGAATTGCAGACAATTTTATCGAGCGTTGTTTACAAAATTATTTCAAAAATCGGTAAGCGTCGTAGATTAAAACCCGAACCCACCGCCAACGGGAAGATCGATCCCCGTTACGTATCCGTTTTCGTATAAAAAGAGTACCGCGTCCGCGACTTCTTCGCTTCTACCCAGCCGTTGCAGGGGGATTTCTTTCGCGATTTCGTCTTTTTCGGTTTGAGAAAAACAATCGTTCATAGTCGTGTCGATCATGCCGGGGGACACGCAATTCACACGAATTCCCGAATATCCCAACTCTTTCGCAAGCGCTTTCGTAAAACCAATTAACGCCGATTTCGACGCGGAATATACGCTTTCGCAACTTGCGCCAAGTTCCCCCCACACCGAAGAAACGTTCACGATCAACCCTTGCTTGTTTTTAAGCATCAATTTCGTCGCTTCACGGCTACATAAGAACGCGCCCCGTACGTTTACCGAAAAAATTCTTTCAAACTCGTCCAAAGTCGTGTCTTGGATTTGTTTGATCAGGCTCACCCCTGCGTTGTTCACGAGCACGTCCAAACTCTTTATATTAGAAAATACTTTTAAAACGTCTTCTTCTTTGGAAACGTCTGCTTTGATTACTTCCAACCCTTTTTCTTTTGCCGAAAGCGCGCTTTCTTCGTCCTTGGAATAGGTCACGACGACGCGCGCGCCTTTTTGCAAGAATTTTTCCGCGATCGCCCTGCCGATTCCGCGCGTACCGCCCGTTACTAAAACCGTTCTCATCTCGTACATACCCCGTCCGTTTTACTTTTCTACGCCTTGTAAAAGCTCTAAAGCTCGTTTTGCGTTTTCTTCCACGCTCTTTCCGTCAACGTCCAATACGACGTCCGCCACCCGTTCGTATACGGGCGCTCTTTCTTTTAAAAGCCTGTCGATTTTTTCCTCCAAACTTTCCCGTCCTTGCAATAACGGTCTTTTGGTGTCCCCCGAAAGCCGAGAAAGCAAGGTCTCTTTTTTTGCCCGAAGATAAAGTATTTTTCCCGACGTTTTTAAAAGCCGTACGTTCTCGTCTTTCAAGACCAAGCCCCCACCCGTTGAAAAGACGTAACCGTCCAATCTACAAAGGATTTTGACCGTCTCCGTTTCCTTTTCACGGAAATATGTTTCTCCGAATTTTTCAAAAATTTCGGAAATCTTCCCGTATTTTTCCACGATCACGTCGTCGGTATCGAGCCAATTTCTAAAAGAAAGTTCCGCAATCCGTTTGCCGAGCCGAGTTTTTCCCGAACCCATCATTCCGCAAAGCACGAAATTCATGGTCGTTACTCGCTCTTTTGTAAGGTTTCGCAAAGCCCGACGATCCCTGCGATATAGCTTCCTGCGCCAAACCCGCAAACCGTGCCTTTACACACCTCGGAAATCACGCTCATTCGACGGAATTCTTCTCTTGCGTGAACGTTCGACATATGCACTTCAACGACGGGAATATCAATCGCGGCGATAGCGTCGCGAATAGCGTAGCTATAATGGGTGAACGCGCCTGCATTGAGCAAAATACCGTCGTAGCCACCTTTTAAAAAGGCTTCGTGGAGCTTATTACAAATCTCCCCTTCAAGATTGCTTTGATAGAAATCGACTTGGTCTTCTCCCACTTCGCAATACGCCTTAATATACGCGTTGATTTCTTCCAAAGAATTCGTACCGTACACGCCCTTTTCGCGCTTACCCGTGAGATTTAAATTGACACCGTTAATTACTAAAAATTTCATACCCTTATACCGCCTTTATAAAATTATATATCGTTTTTTCGAACGTATTCTAAATATAATTCGTCCATTTCTTTTTCGTTTGCCCGCCGATTCAAATAATAACAATCGGAATAGTACGCCTGATAAAAGAGCATTGCTTCGCCGTTCAAAGTCTTTAAACCAGCTTCTCTTGCCAAACGCAAAAATTCACTCTCTTTCGGCAAATAGATAAGATCTATCGCCGTTTGCGCGCCGACGAACGCTTTATCCGTTACGGGCGATTTCCCCACGCTGTCGTGCATTCCTACCCCCGTAGCGTTAACGACGATATCGTAACCGCCCTGTTCGGGATCTTTAGACGCCGACACGCCAAGTTCCCGACAAACTTCTTGTAAAAGTTCTTGATCTCTACGGTACATAAATACGTTTGCGCCTACATTTTTCAACGCAATCGCCGTACTTCTACCCGATCCGCCTGCGCCGAGCACCAAGACCTTTTTTCCGTTGGGTTCGATGCCGTTTGCGCGCAACATCTGCAAAAAACCTACGCCGTCGGTGTTATAGCCAATTTTCGTTTTGCAAACGATCGTATTCACAGCGCCGAAGGTAAACGCGTCGCCTAAAATTTCGTTTAAATACCCCATCACGTCCCGCTTATAGGGGATCGTGACGTTGAATCCGTCGAAGCCTTGAAACAACCTTGTCAGCGTACTTTCAAGCTCCATTGCGGAAATAGAGATTCGTTCGTATTCGCAAGCAACGCCCAACCGTTCCAATATGAATTTATGAATTTTTTCGCTGTCCGACTTGGACACGTCCTTGCCGATTAAAGCAAGCTTTAATTTCGTTACACGCATACCTGCTCCACTCAAACGCCTAATTTTTCAAAAAAGGTCGGGAAAGAAATAGCGCAACAATGCGCGTCTTTAATTTCTCCGCCCCGTTCGCTCGCAAGGAGCGCAACCGCCCCCGTCATGGCGATTCGGTGATCCAAATAACTGTTCACGATTCCGCCTTGCAACTTCTTTTTACCACGAATAATAAACCCGTCGTCCGTCGGAATACATTCTCCGCCCAAGGTATTGATAAGTTCTGCCGTCGTCAAAATACGATTACTTTCTTTGACTTTCAATTCTTTCGCGCCCGTAATACGGCTTTCACCGTCCGCAAACGCGCAAAGAAGCGCCACGAGCGGTAATTCGTCGATCATGGCAGGAGCGTCTTCCGCGCCAAGCTCAATCGCTCGTAAATTCGATCGTTCGACGGAAATATCCGCAATTTCTTCTCCTCCCGAAATTCGGCGATTGGTCAGTTCGTATTTCACCCCCAACCGATCGAACGCCGTCAAAATTCCCGTACGGGTAGGATTCACACCGACGTTTTTACAAAGAGTTTTCCCCTTCAACGCGCCAAGCGCCATGAAATAAGCAGCCGAAGAAATATCGGCAGGCACGTCCACGTCGATTGCTCTTAATTCGCTTTTTTGCACGGATACTTTCCTCTCGTCTACTTGAATTTTCGCCCCCATGGCTTTAAGCATACGCTCGGTATGGTCACGGGATTTCACAGGCTCGGTTACGCTCGTTTTCCCGCTCGCAGAAAGTCCTGCGAGTAGCACCGCGCTCTTGACCTGCGCCGAAGCAATTTTCAAATTGACGTCCGCGCCTTGTAAAAGGGCGGGATATACGTACACGGGGGGACGGGAATCCGTCGTTTCAACGTTCGCCCCCAAGCTCGACAACGGCTCGGCAACTCTACCCATCGGCCGAGTTGATAAAGACGCATCGCCGTATAATTTTGCATGAATCCCTTTCCCTGCCAAAAAACCTGTCAAAAGCCGAATCGTCGTACCCGAATTTCCGCAATCAAGTTCGACGCCCGACCGAAATTTAGGCGCGCCTACGATTCGAATCGTCGTACCGTCCACGTCCACCGTTGCGCCAAGAGCGCGCATACAACGGCAGGTAGACAGGCAGTCTTCCCCCATAAGCGCGTTTTGAACGAACGATTCTCCGTCCGCGCCGGCGTTTAACATCACCGCGCGATGAGTAATCGACTTGTCGCCGGGAAGATCAAATTCCCCTTCAAATCTATCTCTTGACCGTATTCGTTGCATACCTGTACCCCACGTTTCGTTACAATACCCTATTTTCTAAAATCTTCCAAGCAGATTTTAAACTCTTGCAATAATCGTCAAAATCACAGGAAAGCATCGCCCACTCCCCTTCCGATTTCGCCACTGCCATTTGAATTTTTCCATCGTCGGTATTTTTTTTATCCGACTTTGCGTTCTTCGCCCAACGCTCTACGGAAGAAAGATCCACCGCGGGTTTGGGCGGAATAGCAATCGCCGACAAAAGAATTTTCAGCAAATTTGCGCCGTATTCCTTTTCGCAAACTCCTTTTTCAATGGCGATCGCGGTTTCCAACGCCATTCCGTATAATACGCTTTCACCGTGCGAAAGAGAGAATGCAAGCTCGATTGCGTGTCCCGTCGTATGTCCCACGTTGAGCGATTTTCGCTCCCCCGATTCCCTTTCGTCCCGTTCGACTACTCCCGCTTTATGACGTACGCAAAGCTCGATAATCCCCGTCAAATACGCCGAATCCATTTTTACGAGTTGGTCTTGATTTTCTAAAATCGAACGATAAATTTCGCTATTCAATCCCGCGTATTTTACGATTTCGCCAATTCCGCATTTGAGTTCCCGTTTAGGCAACGTTTTTAAAAAATTCGGATCGATCAACACTTCCATCGGTTGATAAAACGCGCCGATCACGTTCTTGACCCCCAAATGATCAATCGCCGTTTTTCCACCTACGCTACTGTCGATTTGCGAAAGCAAGGTAGTCGGAATTTGTACCAAACTCACGCCACGCATATAAAGCGACGCCACCAAACCACCGATATCCCCGACGACGCCACCGCCGACCGCAAACACCCGTGACGTTCTATGGAGTTCGGCTTTGACCATCTCGCTCAAAATTTCGTTCAGGCTCTCCAAACTCTTATGCTCTTCCCCCGCCGGCAACACGAAAATTCGCGCGTTAGCGAAATACTTTCCAAAAAAGCTTGGATAAAGCGCGTAAACGTTTGAATCTGTCAAGACGAAATTTTTCTGACCTTGAGTGAGTTCGTCAAGCACAGTCAAAACGTCTTCCCCGATCCGTATTCTGCCCTGCATTGAGGGGGTTTTCAGTACAATTTCTTTCATATTATTTCTCTATACGTCTTGCTTCTATAAAAAGTCAAGAAAATTATTCTCTTGTGTGGTTGCAAGAGGCAACGCCCCTGCTTTATTGCGCACTCTTAAAAGGAAGCTTTGCTTTCGTCTTTCGCGAAAGCGATCGTTAAGGCAATCTTTGGTAACGTTCTAAAACTTCCGCTACCGTATCTCCGCCAAGCCGTTCTTGCACCGCGTTTGCCAACACTTCCGCAACGACCGCTTCGGCGATAATTTCCAACGCGAAAATCGCGCAAACGTCGCTCCGTTCGGACGCCGCTATCGTTTTTTCTTTCGTAACGTAATCCACCGTTTGTAAACCTTTCATAAGGGTGGGAATGGGTTTCATTGCAACGCGAACGACGATTTCTTCCCCGTTCGACATTCCGCCTTCGATCCCGCCTGCGCGGTTGGTTTTCCGCTTAAATCCGTCTTCGTAATAAATTTCGTCGTGCACGTTTTTCCCGCTTGTCCTAGCCGAATCAAAGCCCAAGCCGAACTCTACCCCTTTGACCGCTTGTATGCTCGTTAGACCTTGCGCAAGTCTTGCGTCGAGTTTTTGAGCGTAAGTCATCATGCTCCCAAACCCACTCTTTAAACCTTGTACGCGAATTTCCACGATCCCTCCTGCAGTGTCGCCCGACTTTTTCAGTTCGTCGATCCGCGCTTTTGCGCGCAGGGAAAGTTCGGAATTTAAGATTCCAAGTTCCGTCGTTTTTGATTTTTCAATCTCCGCAAAGGAATAATCGTTCTCGTCTTTGATTTCACAAACTTCGCGAACGTAGCCTGCAATTTTCACGCCGAGCACTTCTAAATACGTCTTAAATACGCCACCTACGGCAACGCGAACGGCGGTTTCTCTCGCCGACGCCCGTTCCAAAATATTTCTCCCGTCCGTTTGCGCGAACTTTTGCATCCCCGTAAGGTCGGCGTGACCGGGACGGACTTTCGTGACCGCTTTTTTCTGCACGGCAACCGCGTCGCACTCTCCCGCCGACATCACGTTCGACCAATTCTCGAAGTCTTTGTTATAAATACAAAGCGTCAAAGGACTACCGAGCGTTTCACCGTTTCTTGCGCCCGTTAAAATCTCGACTTGATCCTTTTCTATTTTTTGCCGACCGCCACGCCCGTATCCGCTTTGTCGAAGCGCCAAGTCGGCATTAATTTTTTCCACGTCAATTTTTAAATGCGCGGGTAAGCCTTCAATCACGGCAACTAACGCCCTGCCGTGCGACTCCCCTGCCGTCGTCAGTTTCATATTACTACTCCTTTTTTCCCTTAATAAGCCCCTGTATTATCATGAACTTTAAAAAGAAAGCTTTACTTTCGCTCACGGGCTTTACCCGTCTTGCTATAAGTGAAAGACTACGCCCCGTTAAAAACCTTCAACCGTATACTCTCCAGCGATAAAATCGATCGTCACCCGTTGTCCGTTCCTAACCCTGCCAAGCAAAATTTCTTCGGACAACCTGTCTTCGATCCGTCTTTGGATTACCCGTTTTAACGGTCTTGCGCCGTATTGACTGTCGTACCCTTCTTTCACGAGTTCACGAAGCGCAAACCCCGTCACGGAAAGGGTGATCCCACGTTGCTCCATCAATCGTTTAGACAACCCGTCTATCATCTTTTCCGCAATCTTTTGCGCGTCGCTCTCCGTCAAACGGTGGAAAACGATAACGTCGTCAAGCCGATTCAAAAATTCGGGCTTGAACTTTTCTTTCAAAGCGTTCGTGATGTTTTCTTTCATCTCGTCGTACTGTTTTTGATCGGTCGCCCTATCTAAAACGTCGCTACCAAACCCGTATACCCCCGTCTTTTCCGTTTTGGGAATAGACGCGCCGACGTTCGACGTCATAATCACTACGGCATTCTTAAAGCTGACCGTTCTGCCTTTACTATCCGTCAATCGACCGTCGTCTAAAATTTGCAAAAGTAAATTGAAAACGTCGGGATGCGCCTTTTCAATCTCATCAAAAAGCACGAGAGAATAGGGTTTCGTCCGTACTTTGTCGGTCAACTGACCACCACCGTCGTCGTAACCGACGTATCCGGGGGGCGCGCCGATCAATTTGGAAACCGATTGCTTTTCCATATATTCGCTCATATCCAAGCGAATCATTTGTTCTTCCGAACCGAATAACGCTTCGCTGAGCGCCTTGCAAAGATCGGTTTTTCCCACTCCCGTAGGCCCTACGAAAATAAACGAACCGATCGGACGGGACGGATCTTTCAATCCTGCCCTTGCGCGTCGGATCGCTTTCGATACCGCCGTCACCGCTTCGTTTTGACCGATAATACGCTTATGGATATCTTCTTCCAAACGCATTAACCGTTCCCCTTCTTCTTGGGTGATCTTCATTAAAGGGATATTCATTTTCGCGCTCACAATCGCCGCGACCTGTTCCCTACCGAGCGCCAATCGGTTGTCGGGTAAACGTTCGGGGGCTTGCGCCTTTTTCAACGCTTCGATTTTGCTAACCAAATCCGCTCTTTGTTTCCCTAACGCCGTCGCCGCCGCATAATCGCCGTTTTTAGCGTGCATTTGCACTTTGCCGTCCAAATTCTCGATCTCGGCGCGTAAATCGCTGATCTCCGCGCTATCGTCTATCGTCAGTCTTGCGCGCGACGCAGCTTCGTCGATAAGATCGATCGCCTTGTCGGGTAAAAACCGATCGTTAATATAGCGGATTGAAAGTTTGACCGCCGTTTCAATCGCTTCATCTAAAATTACAAGTCCGTGATGCGCTTCGTATTTCGGTCGCAAACCCTTTAAAATCGTGATCGTGTCCTGTTCGGACGGTTCGTCCACTTGTACAGGAGTAAACCGACGCTCTAACGCGCCGTCCTTTTCGATATATTTTCGATATTCTTCAATCGTCGTCGCGCCAATGACCTGCAAATCCCCACGCGCCAAAAGGGGTTTTAAAATATTCGCCGCGTCCATGGGGTTATCCGTTGACGAACCTGCGCCCACGATCGTGTGAATTTCGTCGATAAACAGAATAATATCCCCATCCGACTGTACCGTTTCCACGAGATCTTTTAAGCGTTCTTCAAAATCCCCACGGTATCTTGCGCCTGCAAGCATCCCTGGAATATCCACCGAAAACACCGTTTTATTCAAAAGTTGTTCGGGCACTTTCCCTTCGACGATCAAATTCGCCAAACCTTCTACGATCGCGCTTTTCCCTACCCCCGGTTCGCCCATCAATACGGGATTGTTTTTAGATCGGCGCGCCAAAACTTGCACCAATTTTTCAATTTCTTTCTTTCTGCCAATCACGGGATCGATCTTTCCCGCCCTCGCCCGTTCGGTCAAGTCGATACCGTAAGAAAGCGGTTTTTCTTTTTTATCTTCAGAGGAAAACAAAGAAAAATCTCGCGTTTTGGACGGCGAAGGTTTCCGTTCTTGACATTCGTTTTCTACGTTCTTTTTCGGTACTTCTCCACGCGGTCCGCCGTTGGACGGACTCGGAGTTTCTCTATTTTCTATACGGGTTTCGGGATTTGGACGTATCTGTTGCGCGATTAAGACTTTCCGCGTATCTTCGCGAAGCTTCTCAAGATTCGCGCCCAAGCCACGCAAAAGCTTTACCGCCATACAACTTTCGCTATCCAAAATCGCAAACAAGAAATGCGCCGTACCCGTAAGCATCTCCGCTTGTTCAGCGTATTTCATAGCGGCTTTGAACATGCTCATCGTCCGTTGCGTCATGCCTTGATCGGCAATTTTGGGATTGATAACGGTGAAAAATCCGTCTTCGTAATTTTCTCGCGTAATCCCCGACGCGCGCAAAACGCTATAAGCCGAACAGGTAGGCAAGCATAAAAATCCGTACAACATATGCTCGCTACCAATATATTTCGCCTCTTTTTTGAGTGTCGCTTCGTACGCAATTTGCATAGCTTTGCTTAAATTTTCCGTCATTTTCGACTGATAATCCATCTCCGACTCTTCCTTTTTTAGTTCTTTATCCTACTATATATACGCTATTTTACCTATTACTGTTCCGGAATCATGCGAATGAATTCAGGGAGCGACTTCCGAACGACGTTCGCGCGAATCTCGTCCACTTCCCGTTCCTGCATTTGCGCGGTGCAATGCTTTGCGTGAAAGGTCGCAGGACGCATGCTTTCGATAAAATCCAAGAACTCCCAATATTTATCCGACGTCAAAAAACCAAGCGCCACACCGAGTTTTACGTTCGCAAGTTCGGTCAGTACTTCCCCTGCGGATATGAGCCTACAACTCGTCAGGACCGCAAAAGAACGGTAAACGACGTCCTTAAAAACGATCTCTTCCTGTTCTAACATATGATCCCTTGCGTGCAGTTCAAGCTTCGCCACACGGAGCATCGCTTCTTCCGTCATTTCCAAAATTTCCGATTCGGAAACGCCGAGCGTACGCTCGTTACTGATCTGATATTCAAACCCCTCCGCTTCCGAGCCTTCGCCGAACGCTCCGCGAATGGTCATGCCAATCGATTTGAGCATGGCGGAAATTTCTCCGATTTTCTCCGACCAAGTAAGCCCTGGCAAAAACATCATAATCGACGCGCGCATCCCCGTTCCCAAATTGCTGGGACAAGCCGTCAAAAAACCGAGTTTAGAATCGTAAGCAAACTTCAATCCTTTGGCAAGTTGTTCATCCAAAGACGCCAATCGATCGTACGCAATATCGATTCTCGAACCACGAATAAAATACTGTTCTCGTAAATGATCTTCCTCGTTAACCATGACACAGGTATGCCCGTCTTTAGAAACGAACGCCACACCGCGGTCTTTATTTTTTAAAAGCGCGGGACTGATCAAATGCTTTTCTTCCAAGATCTTCGCTTCCGTTTCTCCCATCGTCCGTACTTCGTGGGCGATAAACTCGTCTTGCGCGGAAAGCTCGTATTTTACCAACCTTGCGACTTCTTCCGCCTGTTTTTTACCAAGCTTTGCAGGAAAGTTATAATCGGCAAGATTGCGCGCAAGCCGTATCCGAATGGACGAAATGACGGTAATCATATCTAAGGATAATCCGTTTTCAGACAAAACCTTGCTCATACTTCACTCCCGTCGTACAATCTTCCGTTCAATTCTTTCAAGCGTTCGTAATATTCTTGCGCTTGCTCTTCTTCTCCGCTCGATTCCGCTTTCAACGCCATCGCAAGGGTGGCGTTCCGCTTCTCGATTAAAATTTCTCTCGTTTTGGGAAGTTCGTTCGTCCGTCCACAATGGGAGCGTTCGCCCTGCATCTTAATGATGGTGGGATAGACTTCCCAGCCCAAGTCCTTATAACAATTCGCGCAACCGACGATCCCCGTTTTAAAAAACTCCGTCGCCGTTCTTCCGCAATGCGAACAAACCGCTTTCTCGTCCTTGCTCCGACGGGGGCCCAACGTTTCGGGATTCGGAAACAAGATCAGGCTTTCAAAACAGTGTGAACAGTACAGTTCTTCTCTGCCGTCTTGGAATTTATGATTGATCGTCGCAGGACTTTTTTCGCAATAACAACACAACGGTTTCTCCATACCCTTCTCCTTATCTTTGAACCGCTAACTTATTCTTCTGCATCCTCTTTATGTTCTATCGTGGAATTCTCTTTGTTTGCAAACCGACGCTTATTCTTTCTGCCTTTTAAGCGCAAGAACCGCATCGACGTTTCTTTGAACCGTACGAGCATATAACGGAAGTACGCCCATAAAATTGTCAAACCTTGCAACGGGATGCCCAAAAGGAACAACAGCCAATATTCTTCCGGCCCACCCAACGTTTTAACCGTTAAATAAATCGCCAAGAGCAACGTCCAAACAAGGCCCGAAATCGACAGGAAATTCAACAATTTAAATTTCCAAATCGCAGAAAACACGATCAGTAAAATCGCCGTTACCGGCACTGCGTATACGAAAGCAAGCCAACCGGGACTCCCTTTCGCCACCAAGTTGGACGTCACGAAAACAATCGTCGCCACAAGCCATACGATCCCACAGGATAAAAGCATAGTAAGAAGATGTAAAACGTTTCTCTTTTTCTTGTTTTCCTTCAACGGGCTTTGCTCGGAATTACCTACGAGATCGTTTACCGTCACGTTAAAAAGTGAGGCGAGTTGAATGAGCACGTAAATATCTGGAACACCGTTTCCCGACTCCCATTTCGACACCGATTTATCCGAATAACTGATCTTCTCGGCGACTTCCGCTTGCGTCATTCCCGACGCCTTTCGATAGTAGGTTAAGTTTTTTGCAATCCTTTGATTGACAAGTTCAAGATTCTCCATAGTAATAATATATCATTTTTTTTGTTATTCGTCAAGTCGTATAACCACTTTTCACCCTATTTTAACCTATCTTTCTTTTTCAAAGAAAAAGAATTTTACCTTTTTCGCTATTTTTCAACCCTTAAAGGCGTAAAAAAGAACCGTTACGACCTTTTAAGACCGTAACGGTTTCGGATAGTTTTCAATTTTAAAACTTAATATGCTCTTGCGAAAATAATCACGCTCTCCGCCTTTTCTCCGCAAATCGCGCATTTTTCCGCGCTTTCGCCTTCCGCGTGAACCCGCGCCGTCGCCGCCGTTTCTTCCTTGACCTTGTCTTCGCAAGCTCGACAACCGCACCAACCCGCTTTGACGAATTTTCCGTTTTCTACCGCATCCAAAATTCCTTGCATATCGTCCGCGTAAACGATTCTCTCGTCCCTACGCTTTCTCGCCGTTTCAAGCATATCCTTTTGAATGGTCGCAAGAAGTTCCTTGACCGTTTCCGCCGCGTTTTCTAAAGGCATTTCCAACTTCTCGTAAGTGTCGCGACGCGCGCAAAGCATTTTGCCGTTTTCAATATCTCTCGGCCCAAGTTCTACGCGAAGGGGTACGCCTTTCATTTCCCATTCGTTAAACTTCCAGCCGGGACTGTTATCCGAAGCGTCAAGTGCTACGCGAATCCCCGCCTTTTCAAATTCCTTTTTGAGTTCTTCACATCTTTCCAACACACCGGGTTTTCTTGCGGCGATGGGTACGATTACGCATTGCACGGGCGCAACGACGGGCGGTAATTTCAAACCGCGTTCGTCACCGTGCGTCATTACGATCGCGCCGATTAAACGGGTAGATACCCCCCACGACGAAGTGTACGCCGTCTTGTGCGTACCGTCGCTATCCAAGAACTGAATTTCAAACGCTTTTGCAAAGTTTTGACCGAGATAATGGGACGTACCTGCTTGCAAGCTCTTTCCATCTCTCATCATAGCTTCCATGGTATAGGTCGCAACCGCGCCAGCAAAGCGTTCTTTCTCCGTCTTTTTCCCCGTCAATACGGGAATGGCAAGGCAGTTTTCCGCAAACTCCTTATACACTTTGAGCATCGCGAAGGTTTCTTCTTCCGCTTCTTCCGCGCTTGCGTGAGCGGTGTGGCCTTCCTGCCACAAAAATTCACTCGTACGAAGGAAGGGACGCGTCGTTTTTTCCCAACGCATAACGTTACACCATTGATTGATCTTCAACGGCAAATCACGATAGGATTGTACCCACTTCGCCATCATCGTACCGATAATCGTTTCCGACGTAGGACGAATCGCAAGGGGTTCGGAAAGTTCTTCCCCACCGCCGACGGTAACGACGGCAAGTTCGGGCGCAAACCCTTCTACGTGTTCCGCTTCTTTCGTGAAATAGCTCATGGGAATCAACAAAGGGAAATACGCGTTTTCTACACCGCGCGCCTTGAATCTTTCGTTCATTTCCTTTTGGATATTTTCCCAAATCGCATAGCCGTACGGACGAATAACCATCGTCCCTTTTACGGGGCCGTAGTCTACGAGTTTCGTCTTTAATACGACGTCGGTATACCATTGCGGAAAGTCTTTTTCGATATCCGCGATCTGTTCGACAAATTGATTTTCTTTCGCCATAATTACTCCTTAATACTCAATAACGTGTTCAAAATATTTACTGGTTTTCGGTTCTATTTTTTGTACGCCGTTCCGCAAAGAAAGTTCTTTCCTTTCTTCCCCTTTCATATCGGGTAAATTCTGCCAAGGCTCTACGCAAACCATTCTACTTCCGCGCGGATGCCAAAGCAATAAATTATCAAACCCGTCAAAATAAAGTTTCGCTACCCGTTCTCCGCCGATTTTACGAAGTTCGACTTCGCGAGAATTCACGTTTCCAAAAATAACCGTATTGTCTTCCATAAATTCTTTGGGTAAAGGGAATCGCTTTCCCTTCCCAAAACCGACCGTTTCCCCCGTCAAGGCATGCCAATCGGGATTGTGCAAGTAGGAATCGAAAACTTCTTCCTTTTCAAACACTACTTCGTACTCGTCCACTTCTCCGTCCAAGGCATAGGACTCGTGACTACCGCAAAACGCGTACATGGGTAGGTCGGACGGGTTATAAATCTCGTACCCAACGAACAATTTTTCCCCGTCTAAACGGTAACTTGCGGTGAATACGAAGTCGTATGGATAAACCGTTTTCGTTTCTTCGTTGGAAGAAAAGGCAAGTTTTATAGAATTTTCCGTCTTTTCTACGAGCGCGAACTCGTTAGAACGCGCCAAACCGTGACTTTTCATCGCGTAAGACTTGCCGTCCACGTACATACTGCAATCCCCGCATTTCGGGAAAAGGATGGGGGCATGTCCGCTCCAACCGCCGTTTTCGTTCTGCCAAAGCCGTTCTTTTCCGTCCTTTTTCAAGCTCACCATCTCCGCGCCGAGCGAAGAAATTTGCAAAGATATTTTTTCGTTTTTAATCTCGTAAATCATATTATTACTCCGCAAAATAGTCGATCTTCATTGCCTTTTTCACTTCGGCAAGGGTTTCCCCTGCAACCGCTTTCGCTTCTTCACTACCTTTCTTAAGCATTTCCCAAATCGCAGGGATATCCTTTTCTAATTCTTCACGACGGGCGCGAATCGGCTCTAACGTTTCTTGCATGACGGCGTTTAAGAACTTCTTGACTTTCATATCGCCAAGCCCGCCCCGTTCGTAGTGCGCTTTCATTTCCGCCAAATTCGCGTATTCGGGCAGATATTTTTGGAAATGCTCGTCGGAAGAAAACGCGTCCAAATAAATAAAGGTCGGATTTTCACTCGTATTTCCAGGATCAGTCACTTTCAAGTGATTGGGATCGGTATACATACTCATGACCTTGCGCTTGATCTCGTCCGCGCTGTCCGAAAGATAGATACAGTTCCCCAAAGACTTACTCATCTTTGCCATACCGTCCGTACCGGGAAGTCGCAAACAGGATTTGTTTTCGGGCAATAACGCTTTCGGTTCAACGAGCGTTTCGCCGTACAAACCGTTAAAACTTCTCACGATTTCTCTCGCCTGTTCAAGCATGGGAAGTTGGTCTTCCCCAACGGGTACGCAAGTCGCTTTAAACGCCGTAATATCCGCCGTTTGCGAAACGGGATAGGTCAAAAATCCCATAGGCAGGGACGCGCCGAAACCCTTTTGCTTAATTTCCGCTTTAACGGTAGGATTGCGTTCCAATCTTGCAAGCGTAACGAGATTCATATAGTAAAAAGTAAGCTCCGTCAATTCCGCGACGTGGGACTGCACGAACACCGTCGATTTTTGCGGATCAATTCCGCAAGCGAGATAATCCAAAGCGACCTCGGTCACGTTCGCGCGTACCTTTTCGGGATTAGCGAAGTTATCCGTCAACGCTTGCGCGTCGGCGATCATAATATAGCTCTTATCAAATTTACCGCTGTTTTGAAGTTCTACGCGACCTTTCAAAGAGCCGACGTAATGCCCGATATGCAATTTTCCCGTCGGTCTGTCGCCCGTTAAAATAATATTTTTCATAGTCAATACTCCCAATATAGCTCGTATTATATCACCTTTTTCATTTTTTGTAAATGAAGAAGGCGGTTTTTTCACAAAATATTTTTATGAAACGTAACTTTTTGCCTTTTTTTACTTTTTTCGTACTGTTTAGCTTAGCGATTTCGATTATATTTCTCCACGCAAAGCAGGTCAACGCCTCGCGCGGTTTTGAACCGCGTAGCGCGCCTACCTTTCTCAAAGATTACGCCGACTATCCGTTTTTTTATTCGTTTTTCGATTAAACGAAGTTACGCGCCGTATTGCTTACGGTATTCGTACATGGCGGACAAATGTTCTTTGCCGTCGATTACGCCCTTTTCGATCGCGTCGATAATGTCGGTCATGGTCACGACGGAATACACGTCGATCCCAAACTCTTTCTTCGCTTCTTTTACCGCCGAAAGATCGCTATTCAACGCCTTTTCCATACGGTCAACGGAAATAATCATGCCGACGACTTGTACGTTCGCCGCCGCTTCCAATTTCGGTAAAATTTCACGAAGCGCTTTTCCGCTCGTCATTACGTCTTCGATAATGACGACCTTTTCCCCGTCTACGAGTTGTTTCCCAACGAAAAGTCCGCCTTCGCCGTGGTCTTTCACTTCCTTTCTGTCGAAACAGTAGTTGAGTTCTTTTCCGTACTTATTATATAAAGCGATTGCCGTGGTTACGGAAAGGGGGATTCCCTTGTACGCAGGGCCTACGAGCGTTTCCGCTACCAAGCCGTTTTCTTCAATGCAAGCCGCGTAATATTCGCCGAGCTTTGCAAGTTGCTTACCCGTTTTATAGTTGCCCGTATTGATGAAATAGGGAGCTTTTCTTCCACTCTTTAACGTAAATTCGCCAAAACGCAACACACCGTTTTCTACCATGAATTTGATAAATTCTTCCTTATAAGTCAACGCCATTTTTGTATCTCCTTAACCGTTTTATTCCTTTGTTTATCTTTGGTTTAACACCAACGTACCCGTCAGTTCGGATACGTTTTCTACGCCGTGCTTATCACACCAATCGTTCAAGCCTTGAATGATTTTGGGGCTTGCGTAAGGATCGGTGAAATTCGCCGTACCGACCTGTACCGCCGTTGCGCCCGCCATCAAAAATTCGATCGCGTCTTCCGCGCAGGTGATACCGCCCATCCCCACCACGGGAATCTTGACCGCTTGCGCCACTTCGTAGGTCATTCTAACCGCAATCGGCTTTACGCCTGCGCCCGACACCCCACCCGTATTGTTCGCAATAATCGGACGACGGCGTTCGATATCGATCGCCATACCCGTCAACGTATTGATGAGCGACACAGCGTCCGCGCCACCGCGTTCCGCCGACAACGCGTTGTTCGCGATACTTTCTACGTTCGGGGAAAGTTTGACCATGAGCGGAGTGTTTTTCAAACCACTCTTTGCGTAACGGGTAACTTCTTCCACCGTTTCGGGCTTGATTCCAAACGCCATACCACCGCTTTTTACGTTCGGACAGGAAATATTGAGTTCCACCATATCCACAAGCCCGTCCAAGCGTTCGCAAATCTTTTTATAATCGTCCAACGTCTTGCCGGCAACGTTCGCAATAACCGCCGTTCCCGTGGATTTAAGCCAAGCAAGGTCTTCTTTTATGAAATGTTCTACCCCGGGATTTTGCAACCCGACGGCGTTTAAAATAACACCGCGCGACTCCGCGATTCTGGGCACGGGATTACCGAGTCTAGGATCAAGCGTCAAGCCTTTCGTAGACACACCGCCCAACACGCCGATATCGTAAAGTTCGTTAAATTCGCGACCGAACCCAAAAGTTCCCGACGCGGTAATGACGGGGTTTTTTAATTCTACCCCACAAAGGTTTACTTTTAAATTTGCCATATTTTCTACTCCTACAAGGGATTTTAGCTAATTGCGACGACTTGTCGCGAAACGCCTGACTGCGTTTTCTTGACTATGATTACGCCCATTCCAAGCGAATAAAACGGTTTAGATACGAGCAAGACAAGAAAAGCGATTATTTTTGAAGCGACATTTACTATGCGTAAATGAGCGAAAAAACGGAGCTTGACGCCGTATTGCGAAGTATTTCAATCGTTGACTTAACAACCAGCCCGTTACCCCGAAGTAAAACGATTCAAATGCGAGCAAGACAAGGAAAGCGAGCATTTTTGAAGCGACATTTACTATGCGTAAATGAGCGAAAAAAGCGGAGCTTGACGCCGTATTGCGAAGTATTTCAATCGTTGACTTAACAACCAGCCCGTTACCCCGAAGTAAAACGATTCAAATACAAGCAGAACGCGAAGGGCGCGAATTTTCCAAGGGAGCTTACTATGCGTAAGTGACCGCAGGAAAAACGCAAGCCCGACAAAGTTATGCGAAGTATTTCAATCGTTTTTACAAACAAACGTCTTTTGCGTTAAATACAGGCCCATCTTTACATACGCGCGCCTTTTCGCCGTTCGTTAAATCGCAAACGCAGACCAAGCAAGCGCCGATTCCGCAACCCATGCGTTCTTCCAAGGAAACGTAACAGGTAAGCCCAGCTTCTTCCACGACTTTTTTCAAAGCGCGAAGCATAGGCGTAGGTCCGCAAGAAAGCACGACGTCGGGACGATATCCGTTTTCCAAATCTTTTACAAACGCCTGCACGGAATTCATTTTCTCGCCAAAACTGCCGTCGTCCGTAACCGCGACGAATCTATCCGCTTTTTGAAATTCGTCCAAACCGCATACCGCGCTCTTGTTTCTAAAGCCCATGTACGCGTTGATTTCTTTTTCAGCGTTATACGCGCGCAATACGGAGATCAAAGGGAAAATCCCTACGCCACCGCCGACGAGCGCTACTTTTTTCTCGTCCTTTTCCACGAAAAATCCGTTACCGAGTGGCATCAATACGTTTACTTTCGTACCTGCCCCTAGTCCCGCCAACTTTTTCGTGCCGTCGCCTTTGAGTTGGTAACAATACGTCACGAGATTTTCTTCCACTTTACAAATCGCAATCGGACGGCGCAACAAATGCGTTCCGCCTACCGCGATATCCCCGAATTGACCTGCGCGGACAACCGCTTTTTCTCCCAAGTCAAAAGTGATAGAATATACGTTTTCGGCGATCTTTTCATTTTTTACGATCGTTGCCAAATAATCTTTCATAGCTTATTTCCCCATTTTTCCGATGACGGTAGAAAGGTCTTTTTGCATTGCTAAACAAGCTTCTCTCGCCGCTTCGTAGTACGTTCCGCCGAGCTTTTTATACGCGCAAAGAATTCCACGGGAATTGTTTACGACACCGCCCAACCCGTTTTCACCGAAACAGCTTTTGAGCATTTCCGCGTTTCCGCCTTGCGCGCCGTAACCGGGAATCAAGAAGAAGGTGTGCGGTAATACTTCGCGAAGCCGTTTCGCTTCGGTGGGATGGGTTGCGCCAACGACCGCGCCTACCGCCGAATAGCCGTATTTCCCAATCGTGCTCTCTCCCCATTTTTCCACTAAACCGCCCATATACTCGTACACGGGTTTGCCGTTTTCCAAAACGAGATTTTGAAGTTCTCCACTCGACGGGTTGGAAGTTTTTACCAAAACGAAGATCCCTTTGTCGTTCTTTTCGCATTGTTCTACGAACGGCGCGATCCCATCCGTACCCAAATATCCGTTGACCGTAACGTAGTCCGCAGGGAACGCCTTGTACTTATTCGCGTTGACTTCCGTTTCGCCAAGGAAAGTTTTCGCATAGCAGGACGCCGTCGAACCGATATCGTTCCGTTTTGCGTCCGCAATTACGACAAGTCCTTTTTCCGTCGCATATTTGAGCGTTTCTTCGTACGCTTTCATCCCCGCCACGCCGTACATTTCGTAATACGCGATTTGTACTTTCACGGACGGCACGATATCACGCACGGTGTCCACGAGCTTCTTATTGAAATCGACGATCCGTTCCGCCGCCTTATCAAAGGTCGTAACTCCGTCTTTCATGTTTTCAGGTAAATAGTCGAACAAAGTGTCCAACCCCACGCAAGTAGGGTTTTGCATTTCGATAATCTTTTCAATGAGTTGATCGGTAATCATATTTCTTTTCTCCCGTTTGTTTTTATGCTTGATATTTAATTTCGCCGTTCACGAGCGTGTATTTCACGACACCGCAAAGTTTTGCGCCGTTGAACGGAGTATTCTTGCCTTTCGACAGGAATTTCTCGCCGTCAACCACCCATTCTTCGTCCAAATTCGCGATCATAAGATCGGCAACGCCACCTTTTACAATCTTTCCGCCTTCCAAATTCAAAATCTTCGCAGGCGCGCCGGACATTCTTTCCGCGATCTCGTTCAAGCTCAATACCCCCGTTTTATAAAGGTTGGTAATTGCAAGCGCAAAACTCGTTTCCAAACCGCTGATTCCAAACGACGCAAGATTATATTCTACGTTCTTATCGTCCGCGTGATGGGGCGCGTGATCGGTCACGATACAATCGAGCGTGCCGTCCTTTAATCCTGCGATAATCGCGTCGCGATCGACGTCTTCCCGAATCGGAGGATTTACTTTCGTAAAAGTGTTGAAATCCCGAATCACGTCGTCCGTCAAAGAGAAGTAATGGGGACAGGTTTCCGCCGTAACTTTAACGCCTGCGCGCTTCGCGTCACGAATCAAACGCACACCGCTATACGTTGATACGTGGCAGATATGCACGGGAACGTCCAGACTCTCGGCAAGCGCAATTTCACGGGCGATAATGATATCTTCCGCCGCGCGTTGAATCCCTTTCAAGCCTGCAACCGTGGAGTTAAAGCCTTCGTGTACGACGCCTCCGTCTACAAGTTCCGCGTCTTCGCAGTGGCAAAGACATTTGATATCAAATCCGCTTGCATATTCCATCGCAAGACGCATCAAACGGGAATTTTTCACCGTCTTTCCGTCGTCGGAGATGGCAACCGCGCCCACCTTTTTCATTTCGCCTACGTCCGCCATGAACTCGCCTTTGAGTCCTTTCGTAATCGCGCCGATCGGACGCACTTTACAAAGCCCGACTTCTTCCCCACGTTTTTTAATATAGCTTACGACGACCTTATTATCCGCAACGGGATCGGTGTTCGGCATACAGCAAATTTGCGTAAAACCACCTTTTACCGCCGCCTTCGATCCGCTTTCAATATCTTCTTTATGTTCAAAGCCCGGTTCTCTCAAATGCACATGCATATCGATAAGTCCGGGGAAAACGTACAACCCGTTCGCGTCGACCACTTCGTTTGCGCCTACTTCGATCGAGTCTTCGATTTTTACGATTTTACCGTTTTCGATCAAAAGGTCTTTTTTTGCTACGCCCGTTTCCAAAACCACGTTACCGTTTTTAATAATCATAATTCTATCTCCTTACTTTACCGATTTTCTGTATTGTTGCAACAAGAACAAGAGCGCCATTCTGACTGCTACCCCCGACAGGACTTGGTCTTCGATATGGCTGTGTTCGTGATCAATCATGCTACTCGTCAACTCTACGCCACGATTGACGGGACCGGGGTGCATGACAATCGCTTCGGGATTCGCATAGGACAAAATTTTATCGTCCACGCCGTAAAAATCCGCGTATTCGGCAAGGGAGGGGAAATTCCCTGCCTGTTGGCGTTCCAATTGAATCCGTAACCCCATGACGACGTCCGCGCCGTCCACCGCTTCTTCTCGGGACTTGCAAAGCTTTGCGCCGAGCTTGTCTATCCCTTTCGGGATCAACGTTTCGGGAGCGTACATTCTCACGTCCGCGCCAAGTTTCTTCAACCCGAACAAATCGGATTTCGCGACTCTGGAATGCTTGATATCGCCAAGAATCGCGACCTTTAAGCCTTCGATCTTCCCAAACTTTTCTTTCATGGTCAACATATCCAAAAGGGCTTGCGTCGGGTGTTCGTTCATACCGTCCCCCGCATTCAAAACGCTTGCCTTGACCGTCTTTGCCAAAAGGTAAGGCGCGCCCCCCATAGGATGGCGAATGATAATGAAATCGTTCTTTTGCGCGTCCAAGGTCTTCCCCGTATCCACGAGCGTTTCCCCTTTCGCGACCGACGAAGAACCTGCGGCGATATTAACCGTCGTCGCGCCCATATACTTTGCCGCGAGTTCAAAGCTCGTCCGCGTTCTCGTACTGTTTTCATAGAACAAGATCGTCGCCGTACACCCTTCCAAGTGCGGTAATTTCTTAATCCCTTGTCTTACGAGTTTTTTCATGTTCGCCGCCGTATCGAGAATCTCGTAGATTTCCTCTCTCGACGCGTCGATCAAACCCAACATATCCTTTCTTTGTAGCATATTTTACTCCTTATCCTAACGCAATTCAAACCCGTTAGGCAGTGGTTTTTATTTTACAATCAAGACTTCGTCTTCTTCCGCGCCCAATTCTTCAAAGCGCATATCGATCTTTTCCGTTTTCGACGTCGGCACGTTTTTCCCAACGAAATCCGCGCGGATCGGGAGTTGTCGTCCGCCCCGATCGATCATTTCCAAAAGCAAGATCCGTTTCGGTCTACCAAGCGTAAAGATGGTTTCGATCGCCGCCCGTACGCTTCGGCCCGTATACAGTACGTCGTCGCAAAGCACGACCGTTTTTCCCGTCACTTCAAACCCGATTTCGTTCCCCGTATATTCGGGTACGAAAAAGTCTGAAACGAGATCGTCGCGTTGCAAGGTGATATCGAGCCCCGCGCAAGGAATTTCCCTTCCTTCCAATTCTTTTAAGCAATTCGCAATCCGTTTTGCCACGATCTCTCCGCCACGTTTAATACCGAGCAGAACGACGTCGTCCAAGCCCCCTACCCTTTCGAGAATTTCGTTCGAGAGCCGAGTACAGGTCCGTCGTATCCCGTTTTTATCCATGATTTGCCGTTTTGTCATACTTACTCCTTTTCCCCTAAATAAGGTCAAGGGAATGATTCCCTTGTGGGGTTGCAAGGGGCAAAGCCCCTACATTATCGTGGACTCCTAAAAGAACGCTTCGCTTTCGTCCGTGGGCTTCGCCCACTTATCGCTTTAGGCGAAAGAGATTAGGTCTTTGTTCTATTTCAAAAAAACAAAAAGCCTTGAACGATACCGTTCAAGACCACTAAAAAGCACGTTCCGCAAAACACGCGTAAACGATCCGCGCGTCTTTTAGATTTTTCATTGTTTTCGTTCGTCTTGTCGGCATCTCCGTACCGCTCTTAAAGCCTTACGATAGTATTATACTACTTTTGAACTTTTTTGTAAAGGGCACGAGCAGGGTTTTCCAAAAAAAGTTTTAATAAATTTTAACGAGTCTAAACCCCGTTTTATCGCACGAAGTCAAATGATATTCAATCCCGTTCTTTTCGGAAAGGAGCGGGAAAAATACGCTACCGTGCAAATGCCCGAATACGACTTTATCCACTTTTTTTTCTTCAAAAAGGGTTGTAAAATTACTGTCTTCCCGTTTTAAATTAAAAGGCGGATAGTGAATCATTGCAATCAGTTTATCCCCCTCTTTTTGCTGTTTTTCCGCGTCCAAAAAGGCGAGTTTGAACCGTTCGCTTTCCCGAAGATAAAGCTTTTGATCCTGTTCGGTATAATCGGGACTTCCCGGCGACGTCCACCCCCTTGATCCGACGATAACGAAACTGCCGATTTTGACGGAATCGGTTTGCAAAAAGACGAAACTGTCGTTAGGCGCTAAATCCCTTAATTTCGTAATCCCGTTCCACCAATAGTCGTGATTCCCACGGATAAACACTTTTTTTCCAGGAAGATCCGCAAGGAGTTCTAAATCTTTCAAAGCGTCAGGCAGTTTCATTGCCCAGCTAATATCCCCCGCGATCAACACGATATCGTCGTTTTGGACCTTTTCCAGCCAATCTTTTTTAATTTTTTCAAAATGCCCTTCCCAATTTCCGCCGAAAACGTCCATGGGTTTTTCGGAGTTTGTCGAAAGGTGTAAATCACTGATTGCGTAAACGTTCATACCTTGATTATACCATTTTTCCCCTAAAATAGCAAGGGTTTCAAATGAGATTTTAGATAAAAAAGAAACGGCGACTTCCGTCGCCGTAAAATTATGTAGGAAAATCCGTTAGCATTTGCCGTTGCCGTTACAATGACAAGGCTTGTTGGTTTGCGGATATAAAGGCAATTCAAAGAATCCCGCGCAAACTTCTTGCGAGTATTCCTGCGCAGGCGGGATCGCGCAATAGCCGTAGCTCGGAACGAGAATCTCCACAGGCATCACGATCTTGATAATCACCGTCGCGCAAAGACTTGCGATAAAGGTATTGTTCACCGAATCAAACGTCGCGTCGGGCGCAACCACACTCACCACCGCGCGTACGTTATACGGGATAATCGACGGGGCAGGTACGAATAAAAGCAGGTCTTGCACCAAAGATACGCTCGCCGTCGCCGTACCTTCCACACCGTTCGCGTCCGTGTAAAGCACTTCGACGGGAATAGTCACGGTCGCCTGCACTCTCGCGCAAGATTTCTCCGTTTGACGGTCGATCGAAAGGTTTGTGATCGTACCTTCGCTGACGAGCGAACGCGCGCTGACAAACGTCAAAGGATAGGTGGGATTGGCAGGGGTAAGATTCGTCAAAGTCAACGTGTAGTTTTCAATTTGCGTTTGCTTAATTGCCGCGTCGAAAACTTTATCGACCTGAATACAAACCTTTTCCGTCAAGCCGTTCAAAGGATTGCCCGTAATTGCCCCGGGGCATTTATCCGATTGAAAATTGGAATAAAACGACATATTTAAAACCTCCTGTGTTTCCCCGTGAACGGAACCGTTCGCAGGGGGCGTAATCAATTACTACTATATACTATGCAAAAAAGTAAATTTTCGTAACGGTTTTAAAACCGGCTATTCTATCCATACTTTTTGCGTAGGATAAAGCCGTTCTCCGTTCAATCGCTCGTAATTTTCTTTCGAACCGCACAAAAGGGGTTTGCTATCCCCTGCTTGCGCCGTGTACAAATTCCCCTTTCGATCGGGTAAAACGAGTACCTGCCCCACCCAAATTTCTTCCGTAAGTCCGTTTTCTAAAACGATATCCCGAACGGGTAAACGGTAGGTTTCCGCAAGTAGAGCAAGCGTTTCGCCTTGCGCAACTTTATGCAATTTTTTCCGTTTTAATTCCAACATCTCTATATCGTATGCGAAATTTTTGAAAGGTATGCGCTCTTTTCTCATATTCTCCCGCTTTGAAACGTACAATAAACCATGAAAAAATTTACCGCTACCACCTTTTATAAAACGGCAACGATCGTCACCTTGCTTTCTATTCTTGAACGAGCGCTCGGCTTTTTATACCGAATCGCGCTCTCTCAGCGATTGGGCGAAGAATCTCTCGGTGTGTACCAAGTCGCCCATTCCGTTTTCGGCGTTTTTTTGACGATTGGCGTCGGCGGACTCCCCGTGACGATTTCCCGCTTTATCGCTAGATCGAAAGCAGACGGAACTTTTCAAGAATCACAAGTCCTTTCGTCGGGTTTTTTGCTCTCCTTTTGTCTTTCCGCCCTGCCCGCGCTTTTATTTTGGTTGTTTGGACGGGTTTTTTCTCCGATTTTGCCCGACGAACGGTGTTTGCCCGTGTTACAAATTTTACTCGTCGGTTCGATCTTTTCGTCTGCGTTTGCCGTACTTCGGGGGAGTATGTGGGGAAATAAAAGTTTCCTTACCCCCACCCTTTTTGAATTATTGGAAGAAAGCTCCATCGTGCTTTCGGGGATTTTCTTTCTCTCGTTAAAGGTGGAACTTCCCTTAATCGAACGAGCGGCTTGGGCGACGGTATTCTCGTCCGCGCTCGCTTTTCTCGTCGCATTTTTCTATTTTTTAAAGAGCAAAGGCAAACTCGGCTCGCCCCTGCCCCTTGCAAAACAAATTTTAGGCTCGGCAGTCCCCATCACCGCCGTACGCGTTTGCAACTCACTCCTAAACTCTTTGATCGCCATTCTTTTACCCGTTATGCTCGTTCGCGCAGGCGAAAACAACGCCATGCGCGTTTACGGAGTACTTTCGGGCATGGTAATCCCCGTTCTCTTCGTACCTGCTACCTTGATCGGCTCTCTTTCTCTCGTCCTTTCCCCCCAGCTTTCCGAAAATTATTATCAAAACGATCTTTCCGCTTTACAAAAAAACGTCACCCAAGGCTTGAGCGCGACGGTCACACTCGTCGGCGTACTTCTCCCTGCCGTGTACGTTCTCGGTAAAGAAATCGGACAAATCTTGTTTTCCTCCCAGCTTGCAGGGGAAATGATTCAAAACGGCTCTCCCATTCTTTTACCTATGAGCCTTTCCATGCTCTCCACCACGATTTTGAACGCTATTGGATTTGAAAAACAAACCTTTCGATTCTATTTCGTCGGCGCGCTCGCCCTGCTTCTATCCGTTTTGTTTTTACCCCGTTTCTTAGGCGCGTACGCCTATCTGATCGGCATGGGCGCAAACTTCACGCTCACCGCCTTTTGCAATTTATTTTTTCTACGCAAGCATTGTCCACTCAAAGGCGGATTTTACGTACATCTTTTAAAAACGATTGCATTCTTGTTACCCGTAAGCCTGTTTGGTCAGGCGTTAAAGGCGTTTTGCTTGGGAAAAGTCCACGCGCTTTTGGGGGTTGGAATCGTAGGCGCTGGCGTAGTTTTATTCGCCGTAGCCTTACAATGCCTGCTCTTTCGGGAAAGTCGCGCGTTTTTTGTAAAAATATTTGGCAAAAAACAAAGAAAATAAGCGAATTTGCCTTCGTACCCTTGACAATTTCACGTTTTTGTTTTACAATATTGATAACTCAAAAATATATCGTTAAGGAGTACTTCTATGGGTTACAAAACAAAAGAATGGCGCAACTCTATGCGCGTTCGCCTCGACTATAACAACATGACCGACACCTTTTTAGGCGACAAGGGTTTCAGCGCGAAAAAACTTGCGTCCTACTCCGCGAAAGCGACGGAAGCGTTCAATTTCATCAAGGAAAACCGCGGTAAAGACGAACTTTTCATGGGTTGGACGGAACTTCCTTATAACCAAAAAGAAATCGTTGCGGATATTCTCGCAACGGCGAAAGAAGTCAGAAAGAAATTCCAATACTTCGTCGTATTGGGCATCGGCGGTAGCGCGCTCGGCCCGAGCATGGCGTTCAACGCGCTTTGCCACTTACATTACAACGACCTTCCCAAAGCAAAGAGAAAAGGTCCGAAATTCTACGTAGAAGACAACGTAGATCCCGTTCGTATGCGCGACCTTTTGGACGTTATCGAACCGGAAAAGACCTGCTTTAACGTCATTTCCAAATCCGGCGCAACAAGCGAAACCATGACGCAATATCTGATCGTTTTGGATCTTTTGACGAAAGCGGGCGTAAACGTGAAAGATAACGTAATCTTCACGACCGACGCGAAGAAAGGCAACTTGAAAAAGATTTCCGACGAACTTGGCGGAATCAAGAGCTACGTTCTTCCCGACGGCGTAGGCGGAAGATTCTCCGAACTTTGCCCCGTAGGGCTTTTGCCTGCGGCGGTACTCGGTATCGATATCAACGGCTTACTCGCAGGCGCGGCGTACATGGACGGCATCTGCAACAAACCACAAATGCACAAAAACCCTGCTTTGATGAGCGCGGTATTGCAAGTTGCGGCAATGGAAGACGGAAAGAATATCGGCGTTATGATGCCCTATTCGGACAACTTGAAGTTGCTTGCCGA
>JAFTKR010000011.1 GCA_017453165.1 Clostridia bacterium
CGTACAAGTTCAAGCCCGGTCAAGATCCCAAACTCCGTTTGGATATCTTGGAAGAAATCGGCAAGAGATTGCCCGGTTTCCCCATCGTTTTGCACGGCGCTTCTTCCGTTCCTCAAGACAAGGTTGCCATCGTCAACAAGTTCGGTGGTCATATGCCCGACGCAATCGGTATTCCCGAATCCGAACTCCGTAAAGCGGCGCAAATGGCGGTTTGTAAGATCAATATCGACTCCGACCTTCGCGTAGCGTTCACGGCGGCGATCAGACAACATTTCAGCGAACAACCTTCGCACTTCGACCCCCGTCAATATCTTGGCGACGCAAGAGCGATGATGAAAGAACTCGTACGTCATAAGATCGTAAACGTTCTTGGCTCTGCAAACAAAGCTTAATCGAATAAAAAATTATCCCGTTTGCGATATGCAAACGGGATTTTCTTTTTTTAAGACTAATCGTGAATACTCAATCTCGCGACGATCAATTGTCTATCGTCGTATTTTTCTATGCCGACGTCGTGACTGATCGTGGCGGTCTTCGCCGTTTTTACGCCGTCTTTTTCTTCGATATAATAGATATCGTAGCCCGACACGCCTGCGATCGCGATTTTGATATCCGATTTCGGGTATTTCCCCAAATACGGATCAAACCACATAAGCAGTTGATCGTCCAATTCGTCCACCTGCCAAGTCTTGCTTTCGATATAGAACTCGTCGTTGAAATTACAAGTTTGTACCAAAATCGCGTTACAATGTACGTATTTCCCTTTCGGATTTTCGACAACGCACTTTTTCAAATTCAAAATTTCTCTTTCGTTCATTTTTTTACTCCTTATGAATTTTAATAATACGAGTCAAGGGGCTATGCTCCTTGCTACCCACAAGGGAATAATTCCCTTGACCTTTGCTCCTTATTAGCCTTCTTTTAAGTCTTTTAAATTTCTCGTTACGGTGTTTTCCGTTTCGACGTAGCGGAAAATTTCGTCCAAGTTTTCGCTTGCGAAATACAAGTCCTTGCACCCACCGCGAATGAAATTCTTTCTCGTCGCTTCGTCCAACGCCACTAAAATTTCGTTGTAATATCCTTTGATATTATAAATCGCAATCGGCTTATCGTGCCGACAAAGTTGTTTCAAGGTTAAAATCTCGAAAAATTCTTCAAACGTACCGATTCCGCCGGGAGCGACGATAAACCCGTCCGCGTTGTCTTCCATGATTTGTTTGCGCTCTCGCATGGTTTCCGTTTCGATTAACTGATCGCAAATCAAACTCACTTCTTCCACGCTTTCTTGTCCGAAAAATTTCGGTATCACGCCCACGATTCGACCGTTTTCTTTACGCATCCCCCTTGCGACTGCGCCCATCAATCCGTTCGCCCCGCCACCAAACACCAACGAATGACCGCGTTTCGCCATTTCCGCGCCCATCTTTTCCACTTTTTCGATATATTCTTGATCAATCGACGGCGACGCCGCGCCGTATACGCAAATTCTCATATCTTTTACACTCCTACTCCCTTATTGTATGCAATACCTTTATAAATTCGTAACTCTCAATCGCAAGAATGGCTTGCCTGTTCTTCGTCGTATTGGCGTAACGCATCTTCCAGCTCGGCGTTTTCTTCCTGCGACGTAATCGGGAATAGCGTTATATTCTCGTCGTAAGAATAGGCGATCAAGTGGTTTTTGTCCTGTTCGTTATAGAACACGGCGTAATCTTTATTGAATCGTTCGCTATGATAGGTAAACAAAACTTTGAAGGTCATTTGCGTTCCGTCTTGTCCTGTAATAAACAAAATATTATTAATTTTCTTTTCCATCGTTTGCTCCTTTTTCAAATATAAAGAATCACTTCGTCCTTTTTCTTTTTTTGTAAATACAATTTTAGCGGTAAGCGAAGTTTTATCTCCAAAGCCTGTTTCGGACACTCCGTTACGCACTTCAAACACCGAATACATTTGCTATTCGTAACTCCTGCATCGATTGCTCGTAAACTGCATCCTTTCGTACAAAGCCCGCAACGGTCACACCTGTCTGTTTTGCATATTTTCAAGCCAATCCGACTTCTCCAATTCGGAAAAAAACCAGCGAACGGATTTTTATATCGTTTCGGTATTCGCACCGTCGTGGGCTTCTTTATTTTTTCCAAAATCGGAGCTAAACGCTCGTACTCGCAAAACGCGGAATCTGTCGCAAGATAGGCGTGTTTTGTGGGCAAGTACGCCCCCGCCACGATATTGCGCTGATATTTGCGTTGAATCTCGTATAAAACGTTACCCGCGCACATTTTTCCGTAAGTTGCAATTACGGTCAAATTTTCTATCTGCGACTTTTTTAAAAAATCCTTTATCGCAACAGGCAAGTTTTGACAGTATACGGGAAAAACCAAGACGAGATTGCGATAATTGCGTTCGCTACAAGTTTCAAGGTCCACGATAGGATAACTTAATTGTTTGGAAAAATATTTCGCAACCGTTGCGCTTTGCCCTGTTTTGGAATAAAAAACTACCGCGTTCATTTTTTTAAATACTCTTTCATTATCGCGCATTCGGGAATTTCTTTAAGAGAAAAACCCAGCGACTCGTTTAATTCGGCAAGCGCTTCTTCTCGCGTTAAATTTTTGTTTCTACTTGCAATTGAGATTTCCAACGCGCTAAAAGGGATCATGGAACTTCTCATAAAATAAAACCGTACGAATTGAGAATATTCTTTACATTTTTCTATTTTACAACTTGTATGCAACCCTTTATCGCTTTGTTCAGGCGCAACCCAACCACATTCTTTTATAATGGTATCCTTGATTTTCCCCCACTCGTAAACGCCACCGCAAATTTCGTCAAAGTCCACTTGTACGAACGCAGGGATATTCCCCGACCAAGAAGAACTACGAATCGCTCGTTTTAGCGGTTTCAAAATGCTTGGAACTTCCTTAATCGCTTCGCATACGTTGTAAACGAGTTGATTGGAGTAACCCGCCATATTTTTAATTTTACTGTCACCGTAAGCAAGCTGTTTCATGGTCGCAAGGGTATGAAATTGCCCTTTCCGAAAGGGCGGATGAAGGGTAAAAATTCTCCCCAAATTCAATAGGATATTCAGTCCCTTATTTTCTGGGAAAGCGTACGCGATTTTCGGCGCCATATGATTAAAATACAATCCAAGCAGTTGCGCAGGCTCGTTCCCCGCGACGAAATAGGGAACTTTATTCGCCACAAGTTCAGGATAGAACAGTACGTACGCCAAAGACGGACAAGCGCAAGTATTTTCACTCAAAACATAAAGTTTCTCGTATATCTTCCGCAAATCTTGATTGGAAACCTTTCTACTGATAAACTCTACTGAATCCAATTTGCTTTTCGCATTTTCAATACTCTTTTTCGCGCTTTCCGACATATAAGGAATCTCCCAAGTAAGCGCCAATACCCGAAGATTCAATACCTTTGAAAGATAATAGAGTAGATAGGTAGAATCCTTACCGCCCGTATAAAATACGGCAACGTCAAATCGGGATTTTTTCGATCTTGGAAACGCGTTCATAATAGGAACGATACTTTTGAGTCCTTCCGTCTCTTTCGCGGATTGACACATCGGACATTTGCCTTTCTCGTCAAATTCTATTCCGGGAATAATAAAATCGTTCGCCACGCAACTCGTACAAAATTTTGCGTCTTGTAATTTACTCGGCGTGTTTTTCTTTTCTTCAATTTTCACAACTTGCGTACCGATGAGCTTTTGCAAAACTTTTTTATCGCTCGTCGTTAACGCGCAGGGCAAATTCTCAATGATCCCGCGCTGTTTTTTTGTAAGTTTTATACGATTTTTGAAAGTATTCGGCGCATTTCGCAAACCGTAATACTGCAAAAAATTCTTCTCTAATTTCCATCTGTTCTGTAAATCGTACATAAACTTCCCCACCCCGTTTTTACTCGTATGCCGTTCTATTCAAAATCGGAAGCTGTTTTAAAGCTTTATAATCGAATTTCATAGGTTTAGTATAACATATCCCAACTCAAAAATCAACGTTTTTCAAAGAAAACATAGCTTTTCTTACCGCAAAAAGGGGTGGAAACGATGGTTTCCACCCCTTTTTGCGTTCTTTTTTATTTTTGTCTTTCGTAGGCTTTAATCCCGAACAGTTCAAAGTTTTCCGCGCCGTAATTTTCAAGCGGAAGGAAAGTAATTTTTTGAACGGGAAACGCAGGTTTGAACGAATTGATACGCTTATAGTTATCCGTCACCCGTATTTCTTGTTTTTGGCCCTTCCCTTCAAACACGACGATATAGTCTTTCACCGTGGTCTTCGCCTGTTGCATGATAATATCTTCCGCCAAATCGGTATTGAATACGAATTGCACTTCTTCCAAATCCGTTTCGTCGAACTCTAAAGTAAGGAATACGTCTTTCTTCCCTTTCGAAATAAACAGGTTCGGTAAGCCGTAAGGTCGATTATACCCACCCGTTACGTTTTCCGCGTCGAATACATCTTGACACGGCGTCACGTTCCGAAAACAAACGTCTTCCCTCAAGCGTTTTTGACCGAAAATTCGACTATCGTGCAAATTGGGTTGCGTATTCCAAACCAAGAAGGACGGCGCGCCCGTCAGGCTTTCTTCCGTCATATACGTTTCCAGGTTTTCGTTTTCACGCAAAATAATAAAGATTTTATCCCCTTGGATTTTCTTGACGTTCAAAGGTAACGTCAAGTACCCGTCAAACCCTTTTTCGATCGAAATATTTCCTTCGAATAGCAATTTTTCCGGCATATAACATTCTTTATATTTACCCAATAATACGGCGTATTCTAAAACCTGTCCTGCATTCGACGTATTTTTTATGCCGATTTCCACACTGTCCAATCCCTCCGTCTTAACGGGAAGGGAAAGCATGACCGCCTTTTCGAGCAATTTCGTATGCGTCTTGTTCGGATTTTCCAATGTTTTCGGTTTGGACGAAGTGATTTTCAGATTTTTCAACCGACATTCTTCTTTGTATCCCATAATCGTTTGGTCGTTACGAAGCAACAAACGTTGTAACTCCCCTACCCGTTCCGCACGAAGTTCTTTCAACGAACATCCGTACTTTTTACAAAGAGCCACCGCCGTACCAATCGCCTGACCACCGACAGCGCAGGTGGACATAACGCGAACCGAACTGTTCGCTACCCGAGTACAACTCGTATTTCTGCCTGCGAACACAAGATTTTCGATATTGACGGAATAGAGCGTAGAAAGGGGCGCGTTATACATCCCCGGTACGTAATTCCAATGGGTTGCAGGACCGTCGTCGTAAATCCCGTAGTCGGCGTGAATATCCATAGGCCACCCAGCTACGTAGCATGCGTCTTCAAAGTCTTTTTTATCCAAAATATCCTTTTGGTTTAAAACGTATTCTCCGACGAATCTTCTTGATTCACGTTTTCCCAAAACGCTTCCCACGGAAAGTAATTTCGCATCCCAAACGTCTTCGAATTTTCCGCTGTTTTTGATGTAGTCCCAAATCCCATAAACGAGTTTTTGCAACTCTTTCGTGATTTTTTCACTGTCTTTAATACAGTCGATATGACCGCCGTATTCCACCCACCAAAAGCCTTGGAATCCACCGTCTTCCGCTTTCGATTGATAAAAACTTCTATTCTTCGTTCCAAGATCCTTGAAAAAGTCCAACTTGGTAATATCGTACGCAAAATGGGGTGGAATAAATTTTTCTTCCTTCCCCGTACGAACGGTACTAAATAGCAACGAGCAACCGTTCGTGATTTGCGATGGTTGTTCGGGCGCAAGATTTTCGCCGTATTCCGCCCTGCCTTCGCTCCCCGACATAAATTTCGCGCCTGCTTTCGCTCCGACGAATCCGTCGCCCGTGCAATCGGCAAAAGTCGATGCGAAAAAGCGGATTTTTCGCTCGCTCGTCAGTTGAATACAGTCCACGTATTCGATTCTATTCTCTTTCACGGATACGTCCGTCGCTTGCGTATTCAAATACAAATCAAGATTTTCTTCGTCGTATAAAAAATCCAACATTGTGGCATTATATTGCGCCGACTTATTCAAACTCGGTTCATACCCCGCGCGATGAAAAATCTCCTGTTTCAGTTCTTCGATAAGACCCGTTTCTCTCGCGTACACGGACGGACTGTACAAGGAATTGTAGCAAGCGCCGTTTACGTCGATACCGATCTCCACGCTGGCGTTCCCACCTGGAACGGGACGATTGCCGATCAACGCTACTTTCATTCCGTTCCTTGCCGACGACACTGCCGCCGCCATTCCCGAAAGTCCGCAACCGATCACCACGAAATCATAAGTTTTAATTTCCATTTTTTTCTCCGCCATTTTTGCATTTTAGCTACGCCCCGATTCTCTATCGGGACGTAGCCTTTCCGCCTTAATTTATCTTGTTTAAATTGATTTCTCCGCTACCGCCTGCCGCTTCTTGGAAAGCGTACGCCGCAGGTTTTGGAGCGCCTGCTTCCACGATCAAATCGTTCTCGTTGTTCGTGTATTCTCTCGACGGATCGGGATCGTAGAAAAGTCCGTATCTCGAAATCGTCTTCGTCCAATACTTCAAAGGATCGGCGTAGTCGAACATTTTATAATAATGTACCTGTTCCACGTACGGCATCGTTTGCAGTACTTCAAACATATTTTTTACGTATTTCGCCGATACCGTTTCCTTATAATCCCTGTTCGAAAAACCTACTTCCGAAAAAATAACTTTCTTATGTTTCTTTTCGTTTTTCAAAATTACTTCGTAGATTTCGTCGTTGGCTTGTTTGAACAATTTCTTGGAGAATACCCCTTCCATGTACGGATGCCAACAAGCAATCTCAAAATAATCGTCGGCATTTTTCGACGCGTTTTTCTTGTCTTCTTTGCCGTAAAAATATCCAAACTCTCCGCTTTGGATATTGACGTAGAGTTTTTCCATAAACGTCTTAATACGGCCGGATAAAAGCCCTACCAAGCCACCCATGACGCTTTTTGCGTTCGGGTTTGCGTCATGGATTGCGCGAGACGCATAATAGAAAATATCCGTTGCGACGTCCGCCATGTCTTGTTGGTCCAAAAGCGATTCGCCGTATTGATTTTTCATAAAGTCCGTATTGTTCACTTCGTTATCGATTTCCCAATACGTTACTTCGGGGAACTCCGTTACGAGCGTTTTCCACGTCGTATAATAATCTTCCAACCACTCGACGTAATAACTTCCGTTTGACAAATCACGCGCGGGTTTGCCCGAAGAATTCGTTCCGTTATTGAAATTCGTATGGTTGACACCTACGACCATAATATCCGCTTCGATAAGTTTTGCCAAGAAATTATGCGCTCGTGCGCATTTTTCTTCGTTCACTCTCGTCGGCGAATAAAGATAGGTGTTCGTTTGCAACCAAAACCGCATAGACGTTACGCCTAAATTTTTCAAAAGCTTGATTTCTTTATCGACATCCAGCTCGTTCCCGTCTTCGTAACGAACGTGCATTTCATAGCACACGCCGTACTGACGACTCATATCGGCAATCCCGTATTCAGGCGTTAACGTAGGATCTTCTTTCGATCCGCAGGCAAACAACCCAAACGCCGTCAAAAAGGTTAAAATCAATGCAAGAAATTTTTTCATTTCATTACTCCTTGTCGTCGCAAAGTATGGTAAGCGATCCACTACCGCCCGAAACTTTTTGGAAGGCGTATGCGATCGGCTTCGGCGCGCCGTTTTGTAAGAGCGTCGTCGTGTCGTCGCCTATTGCGTGCGTATACGGTCTATTGTGCGGATCGTAGAACAACCCGTAACGGGAGAATTTTCCCGTCCAAGTGGGTTTCGCCACGTCGTACATTTTAAAATACGAAATCGTTTTTACGTACGGCATACGTTCTTTCACCGCCGTAAACATTTCTTCCAAATATTTCGCCGCATTTTCTTCGGTATGCGAGTCGTTATTCCAACCGATTTCCGTAAAGAATACGTCTTTCCCTTCCGGTTCGTACTTTTTCACGACGTTGTAAATCTTGTCGTTTTCCTGCACGAAATAGTCCGCGTCAAACGCCGTCCAAACGTAGGGATGCCAACAAGCGATCTCGAAATAGTCGTCGGGATCGGTCGTCGCTTTC
>JAFTKR010000012.1 GCA_017453165.1 Clostridia bacterium
ATACTTGCGCGTTGAACGGTTTGGATTTTTCCATTCCCGACAACGGTGGAATCGTGGGACTGCTCGGTCCGAACGGGAGCGGTAAAACGACTTTGATCAAGTTATTGACGGGTTTACTTTCGCCGACGGACGGGAGCGTGGAAGTGGACGGGAAAGCCATCGGCGTAGAAACGAAGTCGATCGTTTCCTATCTGTCCGACGCGCACGCGCTCAACGAGAATTATACGGTCGCGCAAGAATTGGAGTATTTTTCCGACTTTTTCGACGATTTCGACCATGCGAAAGCGGAGCAAATGATTCAGGAATTGAATATTCCAAAGAATAAGAAAGTGAAAACTCTTTCTAAAGGCACGAAAGAAAAATTGTCGCTCGTATTAACGCTTTCTCGCAACGCCAAACTTTTTATTTTGGACGAGCCGATTGCAGGTGTCGATCCTGCGGCGAGAGATTATATCTTGGCAACGATTCTGTCCCATAAAAAAGCGAATTCGACGATGCTCATTAGTACTCATTTGATTTCGGAAATCGAGCAGTATTTTGATTACGTAATTTTCTTGAAAAACGGTCAAGTCGTTTTACACGGCGAAACGAACGAAATCAAAGAACGCGAAGGAAAAACGATTGACGGATTATTTAGGGAGATATTCAAATGGATGTAAACGAACGGACGGCGTTCCCTGCCGAAGACTATGACAAAAACGGAAATTTGAAAAAAATTCGTTGGAGAATGGTGAAGAAACTTTTGAAATACGAATTCAAAAGCGTCTTGTATCCCCTTTGTATCGTCATAGCGGTACTTTTTGGATTGACGATTTTCGCTTGTATGGATACGAAAACGGAAGACGAGTTCTTCTTGGGACTTCCCCTTATATTATATATCTACGCCATTGTCGCTACGTTATTTTTACCGATTGGGCTTTCGACGTCGAGATACTATAAAAACTTCTTTAAAGGGGAAGGATATTTAACGTTCAGTATTCCTGCGTCTATGGAAGAACACGTTTTTGCAAAACATTTTAGCGGTATTATTTCCACGCTTCTCGGCGGATTGGCGTGCGCGATTAGCGTTACGATTGTCGTCGCCTTTACAGGCGAAACGGACACGGGTGTGGGGGTGGAAGTCGTTACGCCAACGTTTTTATCTGTCGTCGAAGATCTATTGATCTTGTTGGAAGTGCTTATTGGGATTTTTACCGTATCTGGCGCAGTGACTTGTTGGTCGCAAAAATATGAAAAACGCAGTCAGATCGTCGTTCGAGTCGTCATTGCGTACGTCTTATTTTTGGTTTTGCAAACGACGTTGTTTTCCTTTTTGGATAACGGTTGGCTTCGGTTCTTTTTTACCGATCTCGGCGCGCACGTTTTGGATTTTATAATCATCTTTGTGTTTGCTGGCATTATTGCTTTTTCAATATATTACGAACTTAAATTTTTGAAAAAGAAACTCAATTTAAAATAACGAAAACGGATTATTATGAGAATTGATATTTTAACCCTTTTCCCCGAGATGTTCGTCGCTTTAAAGGAGAGTATTCTCGGCAGAGCGCAAAAATCGGGAAAAATCGAAATCAACGTCGTGAATATTCGCGACTATACGGAAGATAAGCATTTGAAATGCGACGACTATCCCTTTGGCGGTGGAGCGGGTATGGTCATGATGGCGCCCCCGATCGGGAACGCGATCGAAGCAATCGATCCTAATCATGAAGCCAGAAGAATTTATCTTTCCCCCAAAGGTCAGGTTTTGAAACAACAAAAGGTCTTTGAATTGATTGAACGCGAACGCTTGATTTTGCTTTGCGGACATTACGAAGGGGTAGACCAACGCGCAATCGATTTATATATCGACGAAGAAATTTCTATTGGGGATTACGTATTGACAGGGGGGGAACTCCCCGCTATGGTCTTGACAGATTGCGTTTCCCGTTACGTAGACGGGGTAATTAGTACGTCGTCGCTCGTTGACGAAAGTTTTTCCGAGAATTTGCTCGAATACCCCCAATATACCCGTCCGCAGGAGTATAAAGGTTTGCGCGTACCCGACGTTTTAAGAAGCGGGGATCACGCGAAGATTGACGCGTGGCGCAGAGAACAATCGGTGGAATTGACGAAAAAACTTCGTCCCGATTTATTGGAAAAGTGATAGGCAGGTACGCGTTGAACGCAAAAAAGTAAGGAGTAGTCATGAAAAATATACAATGGTTTCCAGGACACATGACGCGCGCCATGCGCGACATGGAAGAAAAGAAAACCCTTTGCGACGGCGTGATTTGCGTATTGGACGCGCGCGCTCCCGTTGCGACGATCAATAAAAATTTGAAAAAGATTTTCGGTACGAAACCGATTTTATATCTTTTGAATAAGGCGGATCTTGCGGATAGCGCGAAAGTGGACGGGTTTATTAAACTCATAGAAAGTAAGGGCTATTACGTGGCGAAATGCGATTCGACGAATATCTCGTCCAAGCGAATTATTTTACAAAAAATGTCGCAGATGACGGAAGAAAAACGGGAACGCGCGGAAGCGAAAGGGGTGAATAGAACTTTTCGTTTTATGGTCGCAGGGATTCCCAATACGGGCAAAAGCACGATCGTAAATCTTTTGAGCGGACAAAAACGCGCGAAAACGGGCGATAAAGCAGGGGTAACGCGGGACGTACGTTGGTTGCGTTGCGGTAGTTTTGATTTGCTCGATACTCCAGGTACGATGCCCCCGTCTTTTGAGAATCAATACCATGCAAGGCATCTTGCCTATATCGGCAGTATCAACGACGACATTTTAGATATGGACGATATCGCGTTAGAACTGTTGGGCGAACTTGCCGAGTTGTATCCCGAATATTTGACCGAGCGTTACGGTATTACCGATTTTTCGGAAAAGCTTGGTATGTACGAAGCGCTTTGCAAACGTAGGGGCTTTATTTTACGCGGTGGGGAATTCGACTACGAACGTGGCGCAAAGGCATTAATCGACGATTTTAGAAAAGGCCGTATCGGTCGGGTATGCCTTGAATCTGCGTCAAATTATACGGATTTAGAATTTTAGAAAAGGTGCAGGGAATTATTCCCTGCTAGGGTTGCAAGGGGCAACGCCCCTGCGTTGTAGGGAGAATATGAAAGAGAAAATACAGATTGACAAATTGCAATACGAGAGATTGCTTTTAGAGAAAGGCTACCGCTACGTCGCAGGCGTGGACGAAGTGGGGCGCGGACCACTTGCAGGTCCGGTCGTTTGCGCGGCGGTGATTATGCCACTTGACGAAAACGACTTGATCGTGGGCGTGGACGACAGTAAAAAAATCTCGGAAAAGAAGCGGGAAAAACTTTCGGAAGAAATTAAACAAAAGGCGCTCTCTTATTCGATCTTTGAAGTTAGCGAAAAGGAAATTGACGAAATCAATATCCTGCAAGCGACGAGAAAGGGAATGCGAGAAGCCTTGCTCGCTCTTTCTATTCCCCCCGACGTGGTGCTCACCGACGGAAACATGACCTTGGATATCCCGTTTCCGCAAAAGAGTATCGTCCACGGCGACGCTCTCTCCTATTCCATCGGCGCGGCGAGCATTATCGCCAAAGTCTATCGGGATAAATTGATGGACGAATACGCAAAGACCTACCCCATGTACGCGTTTGATAGGAATAAGGGGTATGGAACGGCAGTACATATCAACGCGATCAAGGAGTACGGTATATGCCCAATTCACCGCAAGACGTTCACAAAAAAGTTTTAGGAAGAAAGGGAGAAAGGCTCGTTGCGGAGTATTTGAAAAAGCAGGGCTACAAGATCGTAAAGACGAATTATCGCACGCCGTTTGGGGAAGCGGATATTATCGCTTTGGACGGTGACGAAGTTGCGTTTATAGAAGTGAAAACCCGTTCTTCCGATGCGTTCGGGCTTCCAGCCGAAGCGGTCGTGAAGAAAAAGCAACAAACCTATTTAAAGATTGCCAAGTTTTATTGGCGGATAACGGGAGCAGAACCCAACGCGCGGTTTGACGTTGCGGAAGTCTACGACGACGGACGAATCGAATATATCAAAAACGCATTTTAATTAAATCTATAGGTAAAAGGAACGAGAATTTTTTCTCGTTCCTTTTATCTAGTTTGGCGACTAACGAAGTTTGTTGCGCGCTAAGTGAAATAAAAAACGCGCCTACCGAAGCAAGCGCGAAAACGCAGATTCGATAGTCGCTAAACAAAACTAAGAGCAAAGAGTTTATATTCTTTACGTTTAAAACCTTAGTGAACCTGCATTTTGTCAAATTCCAAAGATTTTAAAGCAAAAGAATAAAATATCCCTATAAAAGAAAAAACACTCGCTCCATAATTTAAGTTTTGTTTAGCATAATTAGTATAACACGATTAAAAAGAATTTGCAAGCGATTTACTCAAATTTATGATATTTTTATTTCATACAAACTTCGACGGATTTCGATAGGAATATCCGCTTTTTTCTTTTTTTAATACGCTATAATGGACGGGTTAGCAAACGAAAACGAACTTTTAAAAAAGGTCAAGGGAATTATTCCCTTGCGTGGTGTGGAGCAGAGCTCCACGAAAAAAGTGGACTTAAAAAAGAAAGCTTCGCTTTCGTCTACGGG
>JAFTKR010000013.1 GCA_017453165.1 Clostridia bacterium
AATATTCGCCAATTCGTTACAGTAATAAAATGCGTTATTCTTAATAATCGTTACGCTTTCGGGAATTTTCAAACTCGTCATCTTCGCGCCGTTAAATGCAAATTCCCCGATAACCGTAACCCCATCGGGAATAACTACGTCTTTTTCTTTGCCCGTATATTTTTTCAGTACGCCGTTTTCGATTTCAAAATCGCTACTTGCCGATTCTTCCGCTTGACGGAGTTCTTCGGCTCTGCGAGCTTCTTCGGCTTTGCGAAGTTCTTCGGCTCTGCGAGTTTCTTCCGCTTTGCGTTGTTCTTCCACCTTACGAAGTTCTTCTTGTCGTCTTTCTTCGGCTTTGCGAAGTTCTTCGGCTTTACGTGCTTCTTCTTCGCGCATACGCTTTTTAAATTCTTCGTATAAGTCTTGCTTATCCGTCGTCGGCGCAGGCGTTTCTTCCCGTTCTTCGTAAACGTCTTCGGTCAAGTACGTACCTACTTGCTCCGCAACCGATTCCAAATCGTAACGCCATTGGAGCGTACCGAAAAATTCCTTGATTTGACGGTCGGTCGCAGGCGTTCTCTCGTCGTCGATACGGTACTGTATCCGTGGCTTACGGTATTTTTCAGGCATTTTGTCGTAGCCCAAATTACGGTATTCGGGTTTACATTCCAAATCCCGTCTTTTTATGTACGGCAACTCCCGTTTGATCGTGTCGCAAGAGAGAGCGCGGGAATTTTTCGACGACACGAGCAAAAACACCTTACAGTTGTCCATCGCCGTTTCCAAGGCTTTTTCGTAGTTTTCGACCGATTTTCTGCCCTGTTGCAAGTTCCGCATCGCCACGAAACACTCGATTCCCTGTCCTTCCAAATACCGAACGAGCTCGTTTACCCGTTTTACGTCTTTGCTCGAATAGGCGACGAACACGTCGCGCGGTCGCTCTAACGAATAGATTCCTTCTTCCACCTTTTCCGCTTCCGCTTCGATCTTACTAATCATTTCGCCGTACTTTACTTTATCCGAAGTATAAGCGCGCTCTACGAGCATATTCAGCGAAGTTAAGTACTCGATTTTCAAAGATTTGACGACGAATTCTACGACGTCGTCCACGTAGTCCGCTTGCGTTACCACGTCCATCTCGTCCAAAAAGTCGGTGACTTGCGCGTAGTCTTCCGATTCGTCGTTCATAGTTTCGTAAAAGTTTGCGGCGAAATCGTCCGAATCAATCTTCTTGATCTCGCGACAAATTTTGACGATCGCCTTACTGTTCACGTACTTTTCGTGCGTCTTATCCCAAAGCTGACGGCGAAGATTGGCAAGCGAACGTTCCCGCTCGCGAATTGTATTCTCTTCGATCTGTTCTCCGACCAAATTTTCAAGCGAATTTTTCAGTTCCGCATACGCCCGTTCCAACGTATCGTCTTCGTACGTTGCATGGCAATACGCGCAAACGTATCCGTCTTTTTCCTTGTTCAGTTCCCCACCGCAACGTTTACATTGCATCAGTTTCATAAAAAACACGCCCCATTTTTTATCTTCTTAACTTTTATTATATCACAAAAATTTTGTTAAGTCAATAACTCAAACATTTTTTTGTAAAATACAACAAAATATTTTTATAAAAAATAAGGCGCAATGTACAACGAAAAAGCGTAAAAAACACGGCGACTCTCATCGCCGTGTTTAAAATGGTATTATTTACCGTTTTTATTTAGTCTTCTTCGCCGTCCAAGAGCATAGCTTCTTCGCTTTCTTCGAATTGTTCGTATTGATGGCAAAATTCCGCGAAAACTTCGTCCATCAAGTCTTCGTCTTCCAACGGATACAAGCGTTCTTCGCCGTCTTCCACCTTCAAAAGATACATAACGACTTCGTCTTCTTCCTCTTCCGATTCGGGTTCGGCTTTTTGGAAAAAGCAATACTTTTCGCCACGATATTCAATCGTTGCGATATGCCAAAATTGTTCCACGTTCCCTTCGTCGTCAACGAGTTCAAACGTTCTGTCTTCTTCGTCTAAAAAGTCTTTTCTATCCATAATTTCACTCCTTATTTTTGATCGTTTCGTGGGCTATCCCCCACCCATGTATGCGTTTTTAATTACTCCGTTTCTTCTCGTTCTTCTTCCAAGCGTTTCGCCTGTTCCCGTTTTTTCATACGGGAAAGATAGCCGTCGAGAATGTAAGACGCGGCGATCGAGTCGATCGATTTCTTTCTGTCCGCCCGTTTGATACCGCCTTGGATTTGCACTTCCCTTGCCTGCATGGTCGTAAACCGTTCGTCTTCAAGTTCGACGGGGAGATCGGTTTTCGTTCTTAACGCTTCGACGAACTCTTGCGTTTTGACCGTTTGGATACTTTCCGAGCCGTCGAAGTTGACGGGCATACCGCACACGATCACGCCCACGCCTCTATCCTTTGCAATTTTCGCGACCGCTTCCACGTCCGCCGTAAAATTCCGAGTACGGAAATAGGTTTCGCAGGGCATAGCGTATTCGTTAAAGGGATCGCTAATCGCCACCCCGATTCTTTTGTTTCCAATATCGAAAGCGATAATTCTTTTTCCAATCATAGAAATATTATACCACAATCCATCGGTTTCGTCTATCGTTTTTAACGGGTTTTTCCCTTTGACGAGCGTTTTTTCTAAATTTTCAAACCCCGTATACTTTCTTAATTTTTTCACATACTACTTTTACGTTGACGAGAAAGGAATTATTCCCTTTTCGTAACGGAAACGAACGCCGTAAAGCGTATAAGGAGAAAAGTATGGAAAAATTTACGATTGGGCTTGCGGTCGGAGCTTTACTCGGTATGGCGATCATCGCAAACAGTCAAAAAACGCGGAAACTGTTTATCAAAAGTCAGGACGAAATAAAATCGAAAATCGACGACGCCATCGACGAGAAAATCGAAATGCTTGAAGACGACGAAGACGACGAACGACCGAAATCGCGTAGAATCCGAACGGTCAGAGCTAGAAAATAACGGCAGAAAGCGTGCATCACTTAAGGATTGAAGTCTAATAATTAATAAAGCTCGACTTGTGAAGTGTCGAGCTTTATTAATTATTTCCTAAAATATAATTTGCGTCTAAATCAAGTTCTTTACAAATTTTTGCAAAAGTATCTAATTTAGGCAATTTTTTTGTTGTACAATATTGAGTAATCATTTCAGGTGAAACGCCTATACGTTTTGCAATTTCGACAGTAGTCAATCCACTATTTCTCAATTCTTCACTCAATCTCTTTTTTATAATTGATTCTTCCATAATATTATTATATAACTTTTAGTTAGAAATTACTTGACAACTAACTGTAGGTTAGTGTATAATATATATATCAATTCACTTTAGGAGGAAACAAAAATGAAACAGTACAAAATTTTATCCCAAAAAGATAAATGGTTCTCTGGCAAATTTGACCCGCAAAGATTAGAGGAGGCAATTAATTCTTATGCACAACAAGGTTGGACAGTAAAGGCTGCTTTTACCGCTGAAATCCCAGGAATAATGGGCAACAGAGAAGAAGCTCTGATTGTTTTAGAGAGAGATAACTAATGGCATATACATCTATATATAAAGGTATAATTTTTATAGAAGGCGAAGAACCATCGGCAAAAATACTTGGACAAGTTGAATACAAAAAACTTTTTTCGTTTAATTCACAAATTCAAACACTAGATTGTGTAAAAGACCAATTAATAGAGCAAACGATAGCATTAGGCGGAAATGCTATCATTAACTTTAAATATGGACAAAAATCTTCTAGTTGGTTTACATCTTCATTGTTTAGTTTAGATGATAATATTAAATGGTATGGCAACGGCTTAGCCGCCATAATATCAGAAGAAACAAAAAATAAAATTCTCAAAATTTAAGTAAAATATAGTAGACTATCCTTTGAGAGCAAAGTCATGCGTTTTACAAAAAAACAAAGAAAAAGGCTAACAAAAAATTTCGTTGGCCTTTTTCTATTACCTAAGAAATTCCTATGGGAAGATTTCTAAAACCGATTCCTTTTTCGCCCAGATTTACAAGATACGCCCACGACGTAAGTCGTGGGCGTATCTTTCGTATCCCTTTTACATCGCTTCTACTTTGATTAAAAACTGTTGACCGTTGGCAAGGGTAAGCGTCAACCCGTCTTCGGTTTTTTCCGCGTTGCCGACGTAAAATTCGTTTAAAAGAGCTTGGAAATCCGTCAGCATTTCGTTTTTGGTTACGTTGTTCACATCTTTCGTTTCTTTCATTTTCGTTTTCTCCTTTGGGAATTTTGTACTATCATTATACTAAAAAATTTTGTCAATTTCAAGCGTATTTTTTCATTTTCGCCTGTCTACTTTTGTCTTAATTCCACTACTTTTGTCGAATTTTGTCGAATGAAAAAAACAATACCTTTTTCGTCGTATTTTTCGTCGAATTATAGCCGTATTTTGCGCTTTCCGCCTAACTTAACCGTACTTAAAATTCCCGTTTCAGGTAGTTCCTTCTCCCGTTTTTTCGCGCGCACGAACGCTTCTTCTAAAAGGTCGGAAAAGAACGCTCTCGACTCCGTCAACCGCTCGCAAAAAAGATAATAGGCAAGCGAGCCGGGTACGGTATTCACTTCACTTAAATACACTTCCTTATCCCGCACCAAAAAATCCATTCGCGCCACCCCGAAAAGCCCGCTTTTTTTATATAAAGTTTTCGTATACGCTTTAATTCTTTGCGACGTTTCTTCATCTAATTCTCGTACCTGCCCCCCATCTTTCTCATTCCCACGCCGATTAGAAAGGTATTTATCCTCAAAGCTATACACCCCGTCTTCACTACACGCAATTTCCGGCTCGGAAACGACGATTTCGCCTTGGCGAAAATACACCGCGCAGTTGACGTCCGATTTTCCTTCTAAATATTTTTCAATAATCGCTTTATCGTCTAACCGAAAGGCAAGCGATAAGCCCTGCGCCGTTTCCGCCTCCGTTCTCGCCACCGTGATCCCGATCGAAGAACCGAGTTTCGCCGGCTTAATGACGACGGGATAGCCCAATCTCGATTGGATATTTTTAAGTAAAAATCGTCCGCGTTTTTGATAGTCCGATTCCTGCACGCAAGTAAAGTCCAAAGTAGGGATCTGCAAGCCTTTTACGAAAATTTTCGTGAGCGCTTTATCCAAAAATACTCCGCTTGCAGAAATCGGCGGAGAAGCCAAGGGAATCCCGTTCATTTCCATTAGCGCGGACACACCGCCCCCTTCCCCCCAACCGCCGTGACAGCAGTTGAGCGCGCCGTCGATCTTACCTATCGGCTTTAACCGTTTTTTCTTTTTGTCCGTCGTATACAGCGTCCCACTATCGAAAATCACGCGTTTGAATTTCTCTACCGTTCCTAATTTAAAGACTTCCAAATTCGTCATATCAGGCGACGAATACAGTTCGCCGTCCGCGTGCACGTAGACGGGAACGGGCTCGTATTTCAACCTATCTAACGCGTTCAACGCGAACACGCCCGTAAGAACGGAAATTTCCCGTTCGCAAGATCTACCGCCGAAAATAACCGCAATTTTTTTCATAAAAAAACACCTCCGCAAAATATTCTTTGCTTTGGTGTTTCCGATTCGTTTTTCAACGCCCGATCTTAATACACGTCGGGCAAATCGTTTAAGAAGAGTACCGCGTCCCCTTCCTTTAAATAGTCGCCGAGTAACTCTTTCGCCTTTTCCAGCGTGGGAACGATTTTCAGTTTCGTCGAATCCCCACCCGCTTCTTCGTAGCCTTTTTTCAAAACGCCAACAAGCGTTTCCCCGACTAAAATCACGAGATCCAGCTCTGCTTTCGCTAGCATTTCTCCAAGCGCGCCGTTGATTTTTTCTTCTAAAATCCCCGCTTCCACGATCCCCGGTGTGACCGCTACCTTTCCGCCGTCAAACCGTTTCAAGGCGTCAATGCCCTCTTTCGCGCTACGCTCGTTACAGTTATACGCGTCGTCCAAAATATAAATCCCACCGCTTTCAATCAGTTGTAATCTATGCGGTACGGGTTTGAGTTTTTTAAGCGACGTTTCAATCTCTTCCTTATTCATACCAAGTTCGTAGGCAAGCGTGACGGCAAGCGCGATATTTTCCACCGCGCCAAGGCCAAGTAGCGTCGTTTCGATTTGGACGCTTTCGCCGTTTTCCAAGCGAAGTTCAAACGCCGAACCGTCTTTTTTCAGTTGCAAATTTTGGATCGACGTTTCGTCTACGAACTTACATTTTTCCCGATCGGACGACGATAAAAACTCACCCAAACCGTCCAATTTTTCCCGCAACGCGCTACCGCAAACGACGGTATTTTTCGTGCCTTTCAAAATTTCACTCTTGGCTTTGATAAGATTTTCTTCCGATTTGAACGTTTCGATATGTTGCGCGCAAACGCCCGTGAACACCGCGTAGTCGGGTTTGACGAGTTCGCAAAGTTCCGCAACGTCGCCCACCCGTCTTGCGCCCATTTCCGCGATAAAGATTTCTACGTCTTCCACGTTTAAGCAGGAAACCGTCTTCGCTACCCCTGCAGGCGTATTGTACGATTCGGGGGTTGCAATCACGGAAAACTTCGACGAAAGCAGAGTATACAGGATATTTTTCACGCTCGTCTTGCCGTAACTGCCGACGACGCCGATACGGATCGCTTTCGCGTTATCAAGTACCTGCCCTGCCCGTTCGACGAATTTCTTGTTCCGTTTCTTTTCAAACGGCGACAAAATCTTGTTGGCAAGCAGTAATAAGAAGGGTAACGCAAGGGGCACGAACGCCACGGGGACAAGTTGCAACAAAGTATAGATTTGATTTTCCCAAACTTTCGCGACGAACGCCGTCAACGCAAGGGTTACGTACGTGACGCACGCGACCAAAAACAAATAACCGATCGAAAGCCGTTCCAAACGCTTGGTTACGTTTACGGGAACTTTCAAAGCGTACTTACGATCGAACACGCAATAGGCAAACGATACCAACAGGTACGTGACGAACGAGCAAAGCAGGGCAAACTCTTCCCCAAGTAAAGAAAAGCAAAGTCCCGCAACGGCGCAAAGCAAAGCGCACATTAACGTCCAAAGTCCAATTCGATTATAACATAAATTATCTTTGCGTTTTAACCACCGCAAAAATGCGTTGTTATGGTATCCGCACTGTTGCAAAATACCGAGCGACTTAAACGTGCCTGCGTAGAAAAAACAGGTCAACGCAATCGTCGTTGCAAGTCTCGTCCCGATTTCAACCATGTAAGAAAAAATCCTCCGCCAAAAAATTAAAAGCCAACGGGTTTTCCGCAAAGGCGAAATGCGTCCCGTCTATTTCCATCAATTTCCCCCGTTTTAATACTTGTAAATACGCCAACGATTCTTTTAACGGCGTCGTTACGTCCCTTTTCCCTGCGATAATGAGTACGGGATTTTCCACCCGACTCGCCGTTTCGCGCAGGTCTTCGTTTACGATTTTTTTATAACTTTCTCGCATGATAGGAGAAAGGGTTCTGTACTCTTTACTACCAAACCGCTTTTCGGCGAATTTCGGCGCAATTTTTCGCACTGCGCGATAAGTTTTCACTCTCATTTGGTAGCGAAATCCACGGTTTAAAATCACACCCGCAGGGCCCGTCAACACCATTTTGTCGAATACCTGCCCACGTCCTTCCGCCATTTTTAACGCCACCCGACAACCGAACGAATGCGCGATCACGTGCGGTCTTTCTACGCCCAACTCAAAAAGTCTTTCTTCTGTCCACAAAGCGTAATCTTGCACGGAAAAAGGAGAAGTCAAAGGCGGGCTTTGCCCAAAGCCCAAAAAATCCAACGCCGTTACGCGATAGAACTTGGAAAAATACGCAATTTGCGCCGTAAACGCTTCCTTGGACGACAGATATCCGTGCAAGAACACGAGATCTTTGCCCGTCCCCTTTTGTAGGTACGAAACGTTCGTATAAAGTCCGATCGCAACGCGCCCCCTTCGTCTATAGATTTTTTTGCATTACCAAAGCGTCTTCGCCGTTTTCGTAGTACTTCTTCCGTACGGAAATTTGTTCAAAGCCGTATCCTGCGTACAAGGATTTTGCCGAATCGTTAGATACGCGCACTTCCAAAAATAAGCGTTCCGCGTTCAAACTTTTCGCCCGTTCTTCCAACCAAGCAAGCAGGCGTTTCGCAAGCCCTTGCCGTCGATAGTTAGGCGATACCGCAACGTTCAAAATCTCCCCGTCTTCAAACAAAAAGGTAGCGATCGCATACCCTATCACTTTGCCGTCTTCTTCCACTACGACGCCGTGGGCGATCGGCAATCCGTAAACGGACTGAAAATCCTTTTCTTTCCAAGGATCGCTAAAACACTGCGTTTCCAAAACGGCAATCTCGCCAATATCTTTTTGCGACCATTCCCGAACGGCAATCATGCTTTTAAATTCAATTCTGCTGAACTTTTCCGCGCGTATAGCGCAACGAGTTCGCCGAATTTTCCTTGTTCGCTTAACGCGTTCACCGCGTTTAAAAGCCCCGTCTTTCCGTCTACGACCTGCACTTCCGCCTTTGCCGAAATCGGAAGCTTGGAAGCGGAAACGAGCGCGTAACCTTGCTTTTGTAAAGCAAGCACTTCTTCTTCCGTCAAATAACAGGGGGGATAGACGACGGATTCCCCTTCGTATCCGCACGCATAGTACGCGTCGTGCATGGCGTTCACAAGACAGAGCCGTTTGCCCGTCTCTACGCTATTATATGCAACGACGTCGAAAGAAGTGACGGGTAACGCAGGTTTTTGAAGCGCCAAACAAAATCCTTTCATCGCGGAGATCCCGATGCGGATTCCCGTAAACGAGCCTGCGCCGACAACCGCGGAAAAAAAGTCGCAATCGGCAAGCGTCATACCCGACTTATCCAATACTCGATCAATCTCGTTCAAGAGCGCGACGGAGTGTTTCATGGCGCAATCGGGCAGATGGGAAATCGTCGGATTTCCGTCCTTGACCGCAATCACCGTCAAATATTCAGAACTTGTATCTACCGCTAAAAAGTTTTTCAATATTCTATCTCTCTTCTGTTTTCGTCTAATTTTTTGATTTTCACGCGCTTTACCGACTTCGGCAACAACGGCGCGATATTTTGCGACCATTCAATCAAACAAATCCCGCCCATATCGAAATAATCGGCAAGTCCTAAATTTTCCGCCTGCGCCACGCTTTCGATACGGTAACAATCGTAATGAAAAAGTCTGCCGTCGTAGTCGTTCATATATGCGTAGGTGGGGCTCGTCACTTCTTCTTCAATGCCCAAGCCTTGCGCCACGCCCTTTGCGAACACCGTTTTCCCTGCGCCCATGTCCCCGTCAAGGAGCACTACGTCGCCGGCGCGAAGGGTTTTCGCATACTCGCTCGCAAACGTTTGCGTATCTTCGCGACTCGTTGAAATAAATATAGCCATTAGAATTTCAATCCTTTGATAAAATTGGATAATTTCTTGTATAAAAGCACGGTAAGAAGCCCAACGCTCACCGTCTTAATCAAGTTAAAAATAAGTACCGCAACCCAGAACGCAGAGAAGGCTTCCACCACCGTCATACCGAAAATCGTTCCACCGTAAAGATAAGCAAAGGTCGGGAAAATGATAAATCGATTGGCAAGAAGCGCCACCCCCGTCGCGATCACGCAAGAGATAGACAGGGTGACGAGCACCGTTTTCAAGCTCTTTTTGTATTTATATACGACGGACGGTAAAAGCAAATACGCGCCCGTCATGATAAAATTCGCAAGTTCGCCCGCGCAAAGGGAGCTAGACGTAAGACAGCGCAACCCTTCTTTAAAAAAGCAGACGATAATTCCTTCGACAGGCCCTAACAAAAACCCAATCAACACGATAAACACGTTCCCAAAATCGAGTTTTAAAAAGCTTGCGCCAAAGAGTGGCAGGGGGATTTCCAAGAAACTCACGACGTACGAAAGCGCGGTAAAAAGCGCCATCAGTACGATTTTTTTCGTCGTAAAAAAACGAACTCTTTTTTTTGTTGTTTCCGTACCTACCCCGTTCGTTTCGACTTTTTCCAAGTCGTTTCCATTCCAATTTTTCATAAAAAACTCCTTTCTCTTCCGGACTATGACCGTCGGTATCGGAATCTCACCGATTCGGGAAACGAAACGTTTCTTCGCAGACTTTACTGCCGGTGGGGATTTCCACCCCGCCCCAAAGAATATTTAGATTTGGCTATGCTTAAACAAATTGCTTTTAGCAAAAAACCATTTTTATTATACTCCGCGACGGACGTATTGTCAAGCAAAATAATACGCCGACTATTGTCGGCGTACGTGAAATCTATTCCTTATTTTGTAAATCCGCTTCGGTTTTTTCAGGGAAAACGACGTAGAAGGTACTGCCTGCAAGTTCTACGCTATTTACACCGAAAATGAAATTATGTTTCTCCAAAATACTCTTGACGATCGAAAGTCCTAACCCCGTACCGCGAACGGGACGCTTATGCGTTTCTTGACTGCGATAATAGCGATCCCAAATGGTCGAAATTTCTTCTTCCTTAATCCCCTTACCCGTATCGGTCACGGCGAAGCGAATATTGCCGTTTTCGCGTTTTAACGACACGAAAACTTGTTTATCGTCACCCGTATAGTTCACGGCGTTCCCAATCAAATTATACAAAACTTGACCGATTTTCAGTTCGTCCGCCACCGTGTATAAACCTTCTTCCACGTCCACTTTAAAGACGTAACCTTGCGTATCCGAAAGATAGGTAAACCGTTCCAAAATCTCCATTAAATACGCCGACAAATCAAATTCGACGATTTTCAAAACGTCGATCCCCGAACGGATCTTGGAAAGCTCCAACATATCGTTGACAAGCGACGCAAGCCTGTCCGCTTCGTCTTCAATAACTTGCGCGTGCTTATTACGCTTAACGGGATTGTCACCCGAAATTTCTCGAATCATGGACGCGTAGCTCTTGATCATGGTCAACGGGGTTTTGAAATCGTGCGAAACGTTCGCAATCAGTTCTTTTTGCATTTTATCCGCTTTAGAAAGTTCGTCACGCGCGAAATTCAAAGACTGCGCGAGCTCCAAAATCTCCGAGCCGTACGCCGACTCCATGAAATCGACTTCAAAATCGCCCTGCGCAAGTTTACTCGCATTCTTCGTCATTGCCGTCAACGGGCGAACGAGTATACCCGAAACCCCGCTCGAGATCGCGAACGCTAAAATGAACACGAACACCGAAAGGAAAAGCACACGGAACGCCATTAACCGCATTACTTGATTGATAAAGTCCAACGGTCTACATACGTACAAATAACTGTCTTGGTTCGGGAAGATCTCTAACCTTGCGCCGTACACGTATTCTACGCCGTTGGAATAAAGCACGGGTTTATAGATATTCCCGTGTAAGTTGTTGATAAGTTCTTGCACTTCCGCCGTAAAATCGCGAAGTTCGATGGTCGTATTCGGGGCTAAATCCAACGGACTGACAATCTTCCCTTCTCCGTCCAAAATATAGACGGTAACGTCGTTCGACGTACCCAAGTAATGCACGAACGCGTCTCTCTCCTCCCCCGTCATGCCACCTAAATTGGATTGTTTTAAAATATTTTCAATGCGCTGTCCACGTTCCGCCATCGTCACCGCAAGTTCTCTTTCGTAAGTATTTTCTACGACGTAATACTGCGTAAAACTGAAAATTAAGACGATAATGAGCGCCATGGCGGTAAAAGCCGACCAGAGCAAGAAATACAAACTCGTGCTCTCTTTCGACCGATTAGCGTTATTATGTAATTTTTCCCGAATCGTTTCTTTCGCCATCTTTCGTCTCGCCTTATTAGAATGATTGGTCAAGGAGAATTTCTCCTTGACCTTTTCTTACAAGTTTTACACTTCGAATTTGTAGCCCAAACCGCGAAGCGTCACAATAAATTTACGGTAATCTTTCAAATTCCCACGAAGCATTTTCACGTGCGTATCGACGGTGCGATCGTCGCCGTAAAAATCAAATCCCCAAACGTCGTATAAAAGTTTTTCTCGCGTTAAAGCGATCCCTTTGTTACGCACGAAATAGAAAAGGAGCTCGTATTCTTTAGGCGTTAATTCCGCCTTTTCTCCGTCTACGTAGACGTTTCTGCCTGCCATATCGATCTCTAAACCTTCAAACTTCAAGATCTCGTTCCCACTTGCGGAAACTTTCGATTCTCTACGTTTGGTGACGGCGTTGATCCGCGCCATCACTTCTTTGGGCGAGAAGGGTTTCGTAACGTAATCGTCCACGCCCAACTCGAACGCGAACAACTTATCGTATTCTTCCCCACGCGCAGAGAGCATGATCACGGGTACGTCTTTGATCTTTTTAATTTCCTTAACCGCGGAAAACCCGTCCAATCTCGGCATCATGATATCCATGAGCAACAAATCGTAATCGTTTTCCTTACAAAGCATAACGGCTTCCATGCCGTCCTTCGCTTCATAAGCTTCGTTCCCTTCAAACTCCACGTATTCGCGCAGTACCGCTCTAATCATCTCTTCGTCGTCTACAATTAAAATTTTCATATCTTTACCTTCCGTCTTTCGTTCTTCGTTGAAAATGTAACGCTCTTTTGCTTTTACTTCTATATTAAATATACCCGAAGTTTTTGAGTTTTACGCTATTTCTTCGTGAAAGATTTGTGAAATTTCAAAAATACCATTTTATACCATTACTACACAATAAAAGTATACCAAATCTTCTACGATTTGTCAATCACTTCCATGTAATCGCGCGCCTATTCGTAATCTTCATAGCTTCTACGCCCCTGAAAAGGCGTACCCATACCGCTAAAATTCTCGTTAAACGCAGACACGGGCGGGGTTTGTCGGGGTTTTTGCGCATTCGCGCGCGCAAATCCGACGTTGACCAGAATTACGTCGTCGCCGATTTTCACGATATTTTTCAAATCGATAAAAAAGTCCGATTTCTTCGTTGAAAAGGATCGGGACGCAGGCACGACGAAGCCCAATATCCGATTTTCAGGATAGCAAAATACCATATCGCAAATTTTGCCCAACTTTCTTCCGTCCGCTGTGTTCACCACTTCCTTTGTACGAATTTCCGAAAAAGTCATTTCCACGTTCGTCTCCTATTCGGCGTCCCTGATTTTAGCAAACGCTTAAACGCCTACTTCCTATTATATGCAGAAAGAGAAAAAAAGTACCGCTTTCGGCAAACAACCGAAAGCGGTAAAATTTTTTTTGCAGTTTTTAACGAACGGGCCTTATCGATGACGGACGGTTTCCTCTCGACAAACCACTTTCGTGATTGCCGACGATACTCGAAATTTCGCCCTTCGTACGAACGATCATTTCTTCCAAACATTCTTTAATCGCCGACGCTTCCGATACGCGGAACAAAATACTGTCCGGTCCGTTCAAATCCCCGACTTTACCGTCGGAAAGAAGCGTACCTTCGTCGTGACCGACTTTTTCTACCGTAAAGGATGCGTAGTCGAAGATACGACCAAAGATGCTTTGATCCATATGTACGCCAACAATCGGCGTCAAGGGCATTTGTTTTTCCCATCTTGCGATAAATCCGCCCTTTACGACGATGTGATCTTTATAAAAATACGCTTTATACGTCTTGATGCTAATGACGATAAACACGGCAACAATCGCGGAAATTACCGCGCAGGCAAGGCTCAAATAAGTCATTCCCGGCCCGTCCAAGAAATACCAAAATTCTCGCGGAAATACCGCGCCGAACAAATCGTTCAACACGTTCCCTTCTTCCAACCCGAGAGCCGCGATCATAGGACTAAGGAAAATACCCAAAATAAAGTCCAACGTCATACCAACCCAAAAGAACAACTCGTGGCTGTTTGCAAATATGGACTTTTCTACGACGAACAAGTAGTCTTTTTTCATTTTTGCGGATATCCCCCCGTTTAGAATAAATTTCATTACATATTATATCATGCAAAAACTAAGTTGTCAATATTTTTCGCGACTTTTTTTGCGAAATTATCACCTTTTTTCATTTATTTTGAAAAAGGTTTCTTTCCGTAAAAACTTTCTACGTTGTCCGAGTATTTTTTCATCTTCTCGTATTGCTTGAGTTCCACCCCGTCGTAGAGCTTTTCGATATTCCGTCTTTGCTCTCTCGAAAGCTTGGTCGGCACTTCTACGAACACCCGTAAAATCAAGTTCCCCGTATTGCCACGCGCCGAACGAATCCCTTTCCCGCGCACGGTGAAAACCTGTCCGCTTTGCGTGCCTTCGGGGATCGTGAACTCGAACGCGTCGTCGATTGCAGGAACTTTTACCGTACCGCCAAGCGCCGCAATCTTGAACGAAATTGGCAAATCCACGATTAAATCGAATCCGTCGCGAACGAACAATTTATGCGGTTCGATACGGAAGGTGATAATGAGATCCCCCGCCTGCCCACCGCGAGGCGCGGCTTGACCGTATCCGCGTTTCCGCATATAACTGTCTTTATCCACGCCTGCAGGGATATTGATGGTAACTTCCGTTTCCTTTCTTTGGCTACCCTTACCCTTACATTCGGGACACTTTTCTTTAATAACTCTGCCAAGCCCCGAACATTCAGGACAAACGCTTTGACGAATGGTGCGCCCAAACATAGTGTTTTGCACCGTTTGAACGACGCCCTTTCCTTGACAACGTGTACACGTTGAATACGCCGTGCCGTCCTTCGCGCCCGTACTTCCGCACGCGCTACAAGGCTCGTTCCGCATATACGAAAAAGTTTTCGTACATCCTTTCGCCGCGTCCATAAAGCTCAACGTCATTTCCTTACGGATATCTTCGCCCACTTCCGATTGCGCCGATCTTGCGCCACCGAATCCGCCGAATCCACCGCCGAAAATATTGGAAAAAATATCTTCAAATCCGCCGAATCCACCGCCGCCGAATCCGCCCATACCACCCATGCCGGGATGTTCAAGCTCGTAGTCGTACGCCGCCCGTTTTTGTTGATCGGACAGCGTTTCGTGCGCTTCGTTGATTTCCTTAAATCTTTCCGCCGCTTCCGCGTTGCCTTGGTTGCGATCGGGGTGATATTTCATAGCAAGTTTACGATACGCCGACTTGATCTCGTCCGCCGACGCGCCTTTTTCCACCCCTAAAATTTCATAGTAATTTTTCTTTTCAGCCATACTCTTTTCTTCTTGCGAAAACTTCGCTTTTTATTTTATTTCGCCAAAACGCCCTACCCAGGTATGCGTTAAAGCCTTATACGCTATACGGGTTTGGCAAATCACCAAACCCGTTCAATCGCCTTATTTTTTGTCGCCACCCTTGCTTATTGATGGAATTCGGTATCTCCGTCAGTGTTCGGAGTTTCACCGCCAGCAGGGTTCGCGCCACCGTTTGCTTGATAGAGTTTCGCAAAGACGGGTTGTACGTCTTGCATCAACTTATCGTAAGCTGCTTTAATACGATCGTCGTCGTCGCTTGCAAGTTCGGTCTTTGCCGCGTCAACCGCCGTTTGTAAGGTAGTTTTATCCCCTTCTTCGATCTTATCGCCTGCTTCCTTCATGGTTTGTTCTACCGAGAAGATCATGCCGTCAAGCTTGTTCTTGTTATCGACTTTTTCCTTTCTCTTCTTATCTTCTTCCGCGAATTGTTCCGCTTCTTTGACTGCCTTTTCGATTTCCGCTTCGGAAAGGTTGGTAGAAGAAGTGATCGTGATATCCGTCGATTTGCCCGTACCCTTATCTTGCGCCGTTACGTGTACGATACCGTTTGCGTCGATATCGAAGGTAACTTCGATTTGAGGGATTCCACGGGGAGCGGGAGCAATGCCCGTAAGCATGAAGTTGCCAAGGGTTTTGTTGTCCTTGCAGAATTCGCGTTCGCCTTGCAATACGTGAATGTCTACGCTCGTTTGATTATCCGCCGCCGTTGAGAACACTTGGCTCTTCTTTACGGGGATGGTCGTGTTTCTGTCAATAATACGGGTAAACACACCGCCAAGCGTTTCGATACCCAACGAAAGGGGCGTAACGTCAAGCAAGAGCACGTCTTTTACTTCGCCCGTCAAGACACCGCCTTGTACTGCCGCGCCGATCGCAACGCATTCGTCGGGGTTGATGCCCTTGAACGGTTCTTTGCCCGTAACTTCCTTTACCTTTGCAACGACCGCGGGCATACGCGTCGAACCACCGACGAGAATTACCTTGTCGATATCGTTATAGCTAAGACCTGCGTCGCGCATAGCCGACTTCATGGGCGCAACCGTTCTTTCAAGAAGATCTGCCGTCATTGCTTCAAACTTTTGCTTGGTCAACGTGATATCCAAGTGTTGAGGGCCTTCCGCGCTCATGGAGATGAAGGGAAGATTTACGTTGGTCGAAGTCATACCGGAAAGTTCGATCTTCGCCTTTTCCGCAGCTTCCTTCAAACGTTGCATTGCCATCTTATCCTTGGAAAGATCGATGCCGTTCGATTTTTTGAATTCGTCCACGAGATAGGAAATGATTTTGTTATCCCAATCGTCACCGCCGAGCTTCGTGTCACCGTTGGTAGCAAGAACTTCAAACACGCCGTCCGAAATTTCGAGAATGGATACGTCGAACGTACCACCGCCAAGGTCGTAGATCATGACCTTACCGCTCTTGTCCTTATCCAAACCGTACGCAAGCGCCGCCGCCGTCGGTTCATTGATAATACGGAGCACGTTCAAGCCTGCAATCTTCCCTGCGTCCTTCGTCGCTTGACGTTGACTATCCGAGAAGTAAGCAGGGCAAGTGATGACCGCTTCCGTTACTTTTTGTCCCAAATACGCTTCCGCGTCCGCCTTCAATTTCGCAAGCGTCATTGCGGAGATTTCTTGGGGAGAATACGCTTTATCTTCAATTTTTACTTTATAGTCCGAACCCATGTGGCGTTTGATCGAAATGACCGTCTTATCGGGGTTCGCAACTGCTTGACGTTTCGCTACTTGACCAACGACGCGAGAGCCGTCCTTTTGAAACGAAACGACGGAGGGGGTAGTTCTCGAACCTTCCGCGTTCGCAATAACGACGGGTTCGCCACCTTCCATAACCGCTACGCACGAGTTCGTAGTACCTAAGTCAATACCAATTACTTTTCCTGCCATAATAAACACTCCTTTCGGGCTTTTCGCCCAAAACTTTTATTTTCATTTTATATGTAACCCGTCGTAAACCGCCTTAAACAATTTTTTTTAAATTTTTCGTTTTTTCTTAAAAAAAGAATACGAGCCGAGAAAAATTTCTCCCGACTCGCGTTCTACGTCTATTTTTTAATTATTCTAAAATATTCGTCGTGATAAAATCTACGTCGAAAAGTTTGGCAAGATTTGCGTGTTCAATCGAATCAAGCGTCCACACGTTGACCTTTTTCCCCGCTTTATGCAGTCTATCCACAAACTCACGGGTAACGCAATATCCGCAAAGATCGGCGTCAAGATCGTTTTCCACCATGAATTGGAAAACTTCTTCCGTCGCAACCTCGGTCAAAAATTGCGCCGTTGCCGTCGAATATTTTTTCTTCAAATCCACCAAATTCTCTCCAGAAAAGGAAATGAAAATCGTCTTTTCAAACCAGCCCATTTTTTGAATGATTTCTGCAATCTTCCATACGTGCTCGGTTGCAATACGGTTTTTCAGTTCCAACACGGCGACTTTATCGTATTTTCTACAAATAGAGATATATTCTTCCAAAGTAGGTAAGAAGATGTCCGCGCGCTTGGTCACACCGTCGATATCCGTCAACGTCACGGCGCGAAGTTCGTCGAACGTACTATTTTCTACGGAAATATCTAACCCTGCAACACGGTTCAAATCATCGTCGTGAACGAGAATGTATTTCCCGTCTTTGGTTACGTGTACGTCCGTTTCGATTCCGTAATAGCTACGCATCGCCGCCGCCAAGAACGCAGGGCAAGTATTTTCCCGTTCCAAGCCCGAAAGACCGCGATGCGCGATCATTTTAATATTACCTTTGTCGTTGAATTTAATCGTGTCCATATTTTCTCCTTATAAAAACGGTTACAATCTTTTATTTTTTCACAAAAACTATCTCCCAAGCCCGTTCAACGCAAGTAAAACGCGGAGATACGAGCAAAAGCAGGAGAACGCGGATTTTCTGACGGGAGTTTACTTAGTGGTAAACGAGCAAAGAAAAACGCAAGTTCGACGACTTATCACCAAGCCCGTTCGAAGCGAGTAAAACGCGGAGATACGAGCAGTTCAAGGCGCGACGCGTATTTTCCCCAAGCCGTTATCTCGAAGTAAAACGCGGAGATACGAGCAAAAGCAGGAGAACGTGGATTTTTCGCAGGGAGCGTACTCATACGTACGTGACCAAGAAAAAACGCAAGTTCGACGAACTTTTGCGAAGTATATACGCATTTTACCTACGACGACGTCCGCCAAACATCGCCAATACCCACACCATAAACCGTAAGAAATACAC